>JAHFRC010000031.1 GCA_023259015.1 Nitrosomonadales bacterium
CCAAAAGAACGAGACATTGTTGCGCACCGCCAGCGACGGCATCCATATTCTCGACCTTGAGGGTAACGTGATGCAGGTGAACGATACGTTCTGCAAAATGCTCGGCTATACGGCAGAAGAACTGTCCACGATGAACGCCGCACAGTGGGACACGCAATGGACGGCAGCGCAAATCAAGGCGAACATCACGGCGCTGGGAAATGACGCCGCAATGCTTGAAACCCGACACCGCCGCCGCGATGGCAGCATCATCGACGTCGAGATCGGCATTGTCAAGGTGGATGTTGGCGGGCGGCAACTGATATATTGCTCGGCGCGCGAGGTTACCGGACGCAAACACATGGAACGTATGCTGGCTGAGAGCGCAGAAAAACTCCGCGCCACCATCGAGACCGCCTTGGACGCCGTGGTGCAGATGGATACTGAAGGAATTATCATCGGCTGGAACAAGCAGGCGGAAAAGATTTTCGGCTGGACAAAGGAAGAAGCGATCGGGCAAGCGTTACATGAAACGATTATTCCACCCCACTACCACGATGCACATGTCAAAGGCATGAAGCATTTCCTGCGTACCGGCGAGGGGCCGATGCTGAATTCACGGGTCGAGCTGCTGGGGCTGCATCGCGACGGCCACGAGTTTCCCGTCGAATTGTCCATCACGGCAATCAACACGGCGGGTAAGTATGAATTCAATGGCTTTATCCACGACATCACCAACAGGAAAAAGTCTGAAGACCTGATCTGGAAACAGGCCAATTTCGATACGTTGACCGGCTTGCCTAACCGCCGCATGTTCCATGATCGCTTGGGGCAGGAGATCAAGAAAGCGCATCGCGCCGAACTGAAATTAGCGCTGCTGTTCCTCGATCTTGACAAGTTCAAGGAAGTAAACGACACGCTTGGGCACAGCATGGGCGATATCCTGCTGGTGGCGGCGGCGCATCGTATTGGAGGTTGTGTGCGCGAGGCCGATACGGTGGCGCGCTTGGGTGGCGATGAATTCACCATCATCTTGGCAGAGCTTGACGATGCCGGTAATGTCGAGCGGGTAGCCGAAAGCATTCTGCAAAAACTGGCTGAACCGTTCCAACTGGAAAATGAAATGGCCTACATATCGGCCAGCATTGGCATTACGCTATATCCCGACGACGCCACCGAGGTGGAAGAACTGCTCAAGAATGCTGACCAGGCGATGTATGCCGCCAAGAACGCGGGGCGGAACCGGTTCAGCTATTTCACCCAGTCAATGCAGCAAGCCGCACAGGAGCGGCTGCGGCTGACTCAGGATTTGCGTGGCGCGTTGGCCGACGGCCAGTTCAGGGTCTATTATCAGCCCATCGTGAATCTGGACACGGGCCACATCAACAAGGCTGAAGCGCTGGTCCGCTGGCAGCATCCGGTGCGCGGAATAGTCAACCCGGCAGAATTCATCCCGCTGGCCGAGGAAACCGGACTGATTATCGAAATCGGCGACTGGGTATTCAAGGAAACGGCCCAACAGGTCAAGCGTTGGCGGACGCTGTACAACCCGGAACTCCAGATCAGTGTGAACGAGTCGCCTGTACAGTTCCGCAGTGACAGCAGCTTGTACGGCATATGGCCCGCCTATTTGCGGGAACTGGAACTGCCAGGGCAAAGCATGGTCATCGAAATTACCGAAGGATTGTTGCTCGATGCAGAATCCGGCGTTATTGACAAATTGCTCAAGTTTCACAGCGTGGGTATCCAGATATCGCTCGATGATTTTGGCACGGGCTATTCCTCGCTGTCTTATCTCCAGAAGTTCGATATTGACTATCTGAAAATAGATCAATCCTTCACCCGCAGCATCGCGTCCGATCCAGGCAGTATGGCACTATCAGAGGCCATCATCGTGATGGCGCACAAGCTTGGCATGAAAGTGATCGCCGAGGGAGTGGAGACTGAACAGCAGTGCAAGTTGCTGGCCGCTACGGGATGCGACTACGGGCAAGGCTACCTGTTCTCCAGACCGGTGCCAGCCGAGGAGTTTGAGGCATTGCTGAGGGATAATTCATTGAGGTAAATTCCCGGCTTTGCTGCGGGTAATCAACTACACCATACATCTGCGCGCGCAAATAACGGCCAGACCTTGAACAGGAACACCCATGATCCACCGCACGACACAAAAAAATCCCGCAGGACTAAGCGTACTGCTCGTGGACGACGAGCAACTTAATTTGACCATACTGGAAACCTGCTTTCAGACGATGGGGATGCGTGTGCTCAAGGCGCAAAGCGGCTTGGAAGCGATTGAAGTGTTTCAGCGTAAACTTCCCGATATGGTGTTGATGGACGTGATGATGCCCGGCATGGATGGTCTTGAAGCCACCCGGCAAATCAAGCAATTGTGTGGAGAGCGCTGGGTGCCGGTGGTGATGGTGACATCACTCTACAGCGATGACGATATTGTCAGTGGCCTTGAAGCGGGCGCGGATGATTATCTGGTGAAACCGGCAAACTTCCAGATACTCAAGACCAAAATTACGAATATCGCACTCGTCATTCGCCAACAACAGGCATTGCGCGAGTATCGCGAAAGTGCTGAAGCGGAAGGAAAGCTCGCCATGCAGGTGATGGAGAGGCTGATACGCCCGATGGATTTTGGCGAAAAACTACAGCACTGGTCAATGCCTACAGCCCGCTTCAATGGCGACGTGATGGTGGCTGGCATTACGCCAGATGGCAAGATGCAAGCCATCCTGGCTGATGGCACCGGTCACGGCCTGGCCGCCGCCCTGAGTGTGGTTCCGGTGATAGAAGTGTTTTATGGCATGAATGCAAAGGGGCTGCCGGTCGAAAAAATTTCCCGCGAACTCAATAAGAAATTGCGCAAGATCATGCCCACAGGCCGCTTCGTCGCAGCCGTGGTTTTGTCGATTGATCAGAGTGCAAGGGAAATAACAGTGTGGAACGGCGGCATCCCGTATGCGGCTTTTGTCAGCGCAGAGGGCGCCGTGTTGCATGAATGGCATTCAAGCAACCTTCCTTTGGGGTTGTTGGATGATGCAAAGTTCGAGGATGCAACCGAAGTATTCCAGTGCGACCAGGAAGGATTCTTCTTTGCCTGTTCCGATGGGTTGCTTGAAGCGGAGAATGCCGCAGGCAACCCTGTGGGTGAGGAACGCTTGCTGAATTGGCTAAAGGCGGATACGCCAGACAGAATCGGTTACATCGCCGAGCAGTTGTTCCTGCATCTGGGTTCACCCGCTCATGACGATGTATCGTTTTTGATCGCTTCATACCGGCCATCCTCTTGAGGTTGCTGCCCGGCAGCGGACGCTGCCATCTCCTCAACGGCGCCGTGCAACTGCTCGACAGCGCCTCCCACCATTTCCACGACGAATTCAAACAGGCGCTATGCTGAAACAATTGCTGCTTTTACTCCGTGGAAGCAAAGTTACGCGCTTCTCTATGTGGTTTCCCGGCGTGAAAATCAGGTGTGGCTGGAGAGTTTGCCGTCGGAGGCAAAGATCCATGTACTGGCATCGTTGAGGGTCAGGGTAATCGAATTGAGCGTTTTGCCGACCGTTGTCCACGAGTAGCTCGTAATGGAGTTTCCGCCCGGCAGCGACCAGGCTGTGTTGTCGGCATTCTTGAATATGAAGGCGGGTGCCTTGAGCAACTTCCCGGCAGCCAGCCCCTTGGCATTGGCCACGAGGAAAGTGTTGCCGGTCAAGCTGCCGCCGAGATCGGCGACGTATATTCCCGGATTCGTGGTGGAAGCAATTGCCTGGGTGACGGCGGCGCCGGTGATGCCGTCGTGGTTTAAGTCTTTTTTCAGGCTCAGTTCGAGACTGACGATGTCCGGACTGGTATATGCGACGCTGCGCGTGGAGCCGCTCTGGTTGCCGGAGGCGTCGAAATCGAGGATGTTGATGGCGCCGCTGCCGTTGTCGATATATAGGCTCATGCTGCCATCCTTGGCGCGCGTGAAGGCGGCGAGCGTTTCGCCGCTGGCGAGCGACAGCAGGCTGCCCGAACTGGTGACCAGCGATGTGGCGGCAGTGGTAGCCGTGACGCCATTCACGACATTGCCGCTGACAGGGTCGATGCTGGCGGGTTTGACGCCTTTGGCCACAAACAGTGTTCCGTTGCCGGTATGGTAAAGCCCCATGCCGCTGGCCGAAGCAGATTTGCCATCGATAGTTGCGGCGCGGGTGAAGCGGATGGTGCCGAGGTCGTCGAATTTGTTGACTGTTTCTAAAAACTGGGCCGTGTTCAGACTGGCGGGAACCTCGTCGATGGACAGTTTGACACCCGTGGCGCTCAGGGCGACGAATTCGACGTTCTGCGCGGCGACGCTGTAGCCGCCGATGCTCGAGGTGAAGGTGGTCGTGCCGCCGGATCCGGCAACCGTCCATGTGTTGCCAACGCCCATATCCGGCAATACCAGCGTATCGCCGCCGTTGCCGCCATCAATGGTGTCGGTTCCGGAAGATGCGGTTGGGTTGACAACGAACAAGTCGTTGCCGGCGCCGCCACCAAGATTATTGTCGGCGGCATTGCCATACATGGTGTCGTTACCGCTGCCGCCAGTGGCGTTTTCGATGACGCTGTTGTAAGCAATACCGACAAAGTCGCGTGCGCTCATCTGTGTCTTGCCCTTGTACCAATGGATGGCATCGCCCAAGGCGCTGAAATTACCGGCGCGCAAATCCATTTTTACGGATTGTGTTTCTGTGCTGGCATCGATGGTGTCGTTGCCGCCCATATCGTAAATAGTCTGGAAGTATTTCTGTCCATCGGAGAAGCTGTAGGTGTCGCTTCCGGTGTTGGTGCCGCCATTAACGCCGTAGAGGTACTGCACGGCGGCGATATCGTTGACCATCGGTGTCGTTGGATAATAGTCAATGGTGTAGCCGGTCTTGGTCGAAGCGCCCGGCGAATCGCGATAGCTCATAACTGTGTATTTGAGTTGATCGAGGAGCTTGCCGCTATTGGCTTTGGTGGAAAACAGCGTGGCATCGCGGCCAGGGTCATGTGGATGGCGGAAGCCCAGCGCATGGCCGAGTTCGTGCAGCATGGTGGCGAAGCTCCAGGTGCCGGGGCTGACATCGGCGGTGTTCCAATCGTGAGGAACACCGGACTGGTTGCCGCCGAGCATAACATCTCCAGATAGCGCACCTTGCCCTGCAATTGGCTCGTAGGCGTAGGCGGTATTGTTTTGGCTGTCGATGCCGGCGCGGATGCTGCCAAAGGTTCCGGAGGATTCCGGGGTGGTTTCGCTGAAAGACACTCCGGAGACCGCTGCCCACGCTGCCATGGCATCCCTGAATGCCTGTTGGGTAGCCGGGGAGGTAATTTGATCCGGCGTAAACGGCGAATATGGAGAACCCGCTTTCAATTGGCCATTCGGGTAATAATTGTTTGCCGAAATGGAAGGGTCGATGAAGCTGTAGGTGAGATTGACGGAATTATTTGCATCGCCTGCCTGTTTGCCGTTGTCGCTCGACCATGCGGTGCCATAGAGGATATAGTTGACATAAGCATCAAGCGCCGCCGCAGAAAGGGTGACGGTGGCGTGCGGATCGGCAGGTGGAGGTCCGCCGGCGGAAGAAAACGGTGTGGTGGAGCGCGGGCTGTTGGCGCCTGCAGCACGTTGCGCCACGTACGTTTGTGGGGGCTGGCGGGGCTTGGCGCCAGCGGAAATTACTGCCGCACCGACGGATGCATGACCATGCCGTTCCCTCGCCGGCGCACTGGAAGCGCCTTGCTGGCTGACAACCGGGTCAACAATGGTTCGAGCAACCTTCATCGGTGATTCCTCATATGGCATGCGTCTGCTAGTGGATATCGTTGTTATCGGCTGAATTTATCCGGGCTTTAGACTGTAATTAAAAGATGGAGCAAGCGGTGCTGCTGACCTCGGGTATGTCGCTGGAATAAACCGGGCTATTCGGGTTGATGCATCAGATGAAGGGCGCGATGCTTTGCTGAAGTTTGTTTTGCATGGACAAAGACCAGAACCAATATCCTGTTGCAGTTCTTTGCACGAGCACAGCCTGCTAAAACACCTTCAAAAATGAATGAGCCAACCGCAAACAGTTTTATAAAACGCCTGATATCTGTACTCCAGGCCGGCGCCGCCGGAAGAGTTTTAGAAGATGCTTCCGGGAGCCGTGCAATAATTAATTTGCGATAGAAACACTTATGCAGGAGTAGTATTGCGGATGTGTTATGCGGCTTGATTCTGTTCTGCGTGCCCTCATATCAGGGACATTGCTTTAATGGAGGTTGCCATGTCTGCCATCCGTACCCCTGCCGTCGCAGGTATGTTCTATCCCGCCGATTCTGGACATCTGGCACGTGACGTGCGCGCCATGCTGGCCGCTGCAAGCCGCAGCGAGCTTAACCCGAAGGCGCTGATCGCGCCGCACGCAGGTTACATCTATTCCGGCGCGATTGCCGCCAGCGCTTATGCCGCATTGAAAAACTCCGCATCGCACATCCGCCGCGTGGTGCTGCTCGGCCCCACTCACCGTGTCGCCGTGCGCGGGCTGGCGCTGCCGGGCGCGGAGGCATTCGCCACGCCGCTCGGCACGGTGCAGCTTGATCTGGAGGCCGCGCAAGCCATTGCCCATCTGCCGCAAGTCACAGTCAGCGCGCCGGCGCATGCGCAGGAGCATTCGCTGGAGGTGCAACTGCCTTTCCTGCAAACCGTGCTGCCCGGCTTCAAACTACTGCCGCTGGCGGTGGGTATGGCAACACCCGAAGAAGTCGCCGAGGTGCTGGAGGTTTTATGGGGCGGCGAAGAAACCCTGATTGTGATCAGCTCAGACCTTTCTCATTATCTGCCCTATGATGTCGCGCAACGGGTGGATAACGCCACGGCGCAGAACATTCTTGGACTGAAAAACTCCATCTCGCACGAGCAGGCTTGCGGCGGCACGCCGATCAACGGCCTGTTGCTCGTTGCGCGCCGCCACCATCTCGCGCCGCACCTGCTCGACCTGCGCAATTCCGGCGACACCGCCGGGCCGCGCGATGGCGTGGTGGGTTATGCCGCATTTGCTTTTACCGAGGGAGCTGGACGGCCATGACACAATGGAATGGCAACCTTGCTGCGAGATTGGCCATCTGCACCCCCTCCCGCAAGCGGCTGGCTTCGCCAGTAACGTGTCGGGGGTACTATGCCTGACGAACGAGGCAAAGTGCTTTTGCTCATCGCGCGTGCGGCGATTTCCACTGCGTTGAAAATTCCGTGTGTGGCGGATGAATCCGCGCCGTGGCTCGCCGAGCCGGGCGCATGCTTCGTCACCCTCACGCAGCACGGCCAATTGCGCGGCTGCATAGGCTCGTTGCAAGCGCATCGGCCATTGCTCGACGATGTCAAACACAACGCCGTGAACGCCGCCCTGCACGATCCGCGTTTTGCGCCGCTACGCGCGGCAGAGCTCGATATCACCGTAGTCGAAATCTCGCTGCTGTCGCCGGTTCAGGCGATGCATTTTCAGAACGAGGCCGATGCACTGGCGCAACTGTGTCCCGGCGTGGATGGCGTAATATTCGAGTGTGGCTCATACCGCAGCACCTATCTGCCACAGGTGTGGGAACATTTTTCGCAGCCGCAACAGTTTCTCGCTTCACTCAAGAACAAGGCCGGACTGCCGGGAAACTTCTGGGCGAAAGAAGTGAAGCTGTCGCGCTACACCGTAACCAAATTCAGTGAATCAAAAAAACTTTAACCTGGCACCAGAAGGAGTATTGACATGGACGAACCGATCAGCGTTGCCGAACAGTACCCGGCGAAATACTGGCATTTGCTGGAGGACGGGCGCATCCAGTGCGACCTGTGCCCGCGCGATTGCAAACTGCGCGATGGCCAGCGCGGCGCCTGCTTCGTGCGCGGCCGCGTCGGCGATATCATGGTGCTTACCACGTATGGGCGCAGTTCCGGTTTTTGCGTCGACCCCATCGAGAAGAAACCGCTCAACCATTTTTATCCGGGCAGCAGCATATTTTCTTTCGGCACCGCCGGCTGCAATCTGGCGTGCAAATTCTGCCAGAACTGGGATATCAGCAAATCGCGCGACATGGATACGCTGATGGATCAGGCTACACCGGAAGCCATTGCCCGCGCCGCAGAGAAACATGGCTGCAAGAGCGTGGCATTCACTTACAACGACCCGGTGATTTTCGCCGAATATGCCATGGACACGGCCGATGCCTGCCACGCACGCGGCATCAAGACCGTCGCGGTGACGGCGGGATACATGCATGACCAGGCGCGGCGCGATTTCTACGCCAAGATGGATGCCGCCAATGTCGACCTCAAGGGATTCACTGACGAGTTCTACGTCAAGCTTTGCGGTGCGCATTTGCAGCCGGTGCTGGATACGCTGCTGTACCTCAGGCATGAGACCGGTGTGTGGTTCGAAATCACCACGCTGCTGATACCGGGCCAGAATGATTCCGACGCTGAAATCACCGCGCTCAGCCAGTGGATCGCGAAGGAGTTGGGGCCGGATGTGCCGCTGCACTTCAGCGCCTTCCACCCCGACTACAAGATGGCGGATATTCCGCCGACCCCGGCGGCGACATTGGCCCGTGCGCGCCAGATCGCCCGTGCTGCGGGGCTGCACTATGTGTATACCGGTAACGTGCACGATGTGAACGGCGGCACGACCTGCTGTCCCGGTTGCCAGAAGCCGGTGATCGTGCGCGACTGGTACGAAATCAAACAGTACCGCCTCACCCAGAATGGCGATTGCCCGGACTGCGGTACCCGCATCGCCGGGCATTTTGGACAGTTCGGCAAACCGTTCGGGTCGCGGCGCATTCCCGTCGTGATGCGCGGGGCATGAATGCTTTACAGCCCCCAACCGCGCTGATCCATACCGACCCGTAAGGCTGCCAAGCCGCTTCCGTTGTGGCATAATCGCGTGCTCTTGAAAATGGAATGATATGGGCGCGCAGACTCTTTACGACAAAATCTGGAATACACACGTGGTGCGGCAGGAAGCCGACGGCACCGCGCTGATCTACATCGACCGCCATCTGGTGCATGAGGTGACCAGCCCGCAGGCATTTGAGGGGCTGAAGCTGTCCGGACGCAAGCTGTGGCGCGCGGGTTCGATGCTGGCGGTGGCTGACCATAACGTGCCGACCAAGGGGCGTGCGCAGGGCATCGCCGATCCCATTGCACGTTTGCAGGTGGAAACGCTGGGCAGCAATTGCGCCGAGTTCGGCGTGAAGGAATTCAAGATGTCCGACCTGCGCCAGGGCGTGGTGCATGTAATGGGGGCGGAGCAGGGCGCGACCCTGCCAGGCATGACGGTGGTGTGCGGCGATTCGCATACCAGCACGCATGGCGCGTTTGCCGCGCTGGCTTTCGGCATCGGCACGTCCGAGGTCGAGCATGTGATGGCGACGCAATGTTTGCTGATGAAAAAATCCAGAACCATGCAGGTGGTGGTGGACGGCGCGCTGGGCAAGGGCGTGACGGCAAAAGACATCGCGCTGGCAGTGATCGGCAGGATCGGCACGGCAGGCGGCACCGGCTGTGCAATTGAATTTTCCGGCAGCACGATCCGTGCACTTTCGATGGAAGGGCGCATGACGCTGTGCAACATGGCCATCGAGGCGGGCGCGCGTGCGGGCATGGTCGCGGCGGACGATACTACCATCAGTTATCTCAAGGGCCGCCCGTTTGCACCGCAGGGCGAGTTGTGGGACAAGGCCGTGGCTTATTGGCGAACGCTACACAGCGATAATGGCGCGCAATTCGATAAGGTGCTCAAGCTGGATGCCGCGCAAATCAGGCCGCAGGTGACTTGGGGCACTTCGCCGGAAATGGTGGTGGCGGTGGATGGGCGCGTGCCCGATCCGGCTTTCGCACCGGACGAAGTGAAGCGCCAGGACTGGACGCGGGCGTTGCAGTATATGGGGCTGAGCGCCAATACGCCGGTCACGGAAATCAAGATAGACAAGGTGTTCATCGGTTCCTGCACCAATGCGCGCATCGAGGATATGCGCGCTGCCGCTGCCGTCGCGAAAGGCAAGCATGTCGCATCGAATGTGAAGCTGGCGATGGTCGTACCCGGTTCCGGTTTGGTGAAACAGCAGGCCGAGCAGGAAGGGCTGGACAGGATATTCATCGATGCAGGTTTCGAGTGGCGCGATCCAGGCTGTTCGATGTGCCTCGCGATGAATGATGACCGGCTGTCGCCGGGCGAGCGCTGCGCCTCGACCTCCAACCGCAATTTCGAGGGGCGGCAGGGGCCGGGCGGGCGCACCCATTTGGTGAGTCCGGAAATGGCTGCGGCAGCGGCAATTGCCGGGCATTTTGTCGATGTGAGCAAATTTTAAGGAGGCAATGATGAGAATATTTTCCTTGTTGTTGGCAGTGTTGTTCCTGGCGGGGTGCAATACCATGGAAGGGCTGGGGAAGGACATCCAGAAGGGCGGCGAAAAATTGGAGAAGTCAGCTAAATAATGCGCAAATTTACTTTGCTTGACGGTCTGGTTGTGCCGCTGGATCGAGCCAATGTGGATACCGACGCGATCATCCCGAAACAGTTTCTGAAGTCGATCAAACGCTCCGGCTTCGGTCCGAATGCTTTCGATGAGTGGCGCTATCTGGATCATGGCGAGCCGGGGATGGATAATTCCAAACGGCTCATCAACCCGGATTTCGTGCTCAATCAAGCACGCTATCAGGGCGCGCAGATTCTGCTGGCACGCGAGAATTTCGGCTGCGGATCGTCGCGCGAACATGCGCCATGGGCGCTGGAAGATTATGGCTTCCGTGTCATCATCGCGCCGAGTTTCGCCGACATTTTCTTCAACAACTGTTTCAAGAATGGCATTTTGCCGATCCGTCTGGGTGCGGAAAAAGTGGATGCGCTGTTCAAGGCGGTGGAAGCGAACATCGGCTACAGGCTGAAGATAGACTTGGAGCAGCAAACCATCAGCGCGCCGGGTGGTGCAGTGTACAAATTCGAGGTGGATGCCTTCCGCAAGCATTGCCTGTTGAACGGGCTGGATGACATCGGCCTGACCTTGCAGCATGTGGACGAGATCAGGGCATTTGAACAAAAGCATCGCGCGGCGCAGCCATGGCTTTTTTGAGTTTGCATGGATAGGCAGGATGGGCAGGATAAAAACACCTCGAAGAGGTTCTTGTACCCTGTGGTTGAACCCTGTGCATCCTGTTTATCAATGTGAATGACGAATCTGAATAAGGGTTTTGGATATGAAGATTGCAGTCTTGCCGGGTGACGGCATCGGGACGGAAATCATCGCGCAGGCAGCAAGGGTGCTGGAGGCATTGCGTAGCGACGGCCTGAAAATCGAACTGGAATACGCGCACATCGGCGGCGCGGGTTATGACGCGGCGGGCGACCCGTTCCCGGCGGCGACCGAGAAGCTGGTGCTCGCAGCCGATGCGGCATTGATGGGTGCGGTGGGCGGCTATCAATACGACACGCTGCCGCGCGAGCTGCGCCCGGAAAAAGGTTTGTTGCGCATCCGCAAGGCGCTTAAAGCCTTTGCCAACCTGCGTCCTGCCACCGTATATCCCGAACTGGTCAATGCCTCTTCGCTCAAACCTGAGCTGGTGTCCGGGCTGGATATCATGATCCTGCGCGAACTGACCGGCGATATTTATTTCGGCCAGCCGCGCGGCATCCGCACATTGGACAACGGCGAGCGCGAAGGCTTCGACACCATGCGCTACACCGAATCCGAAATCCGCCGCGTGGCGCATGTCGGTTTCAAGATTGCCATGAAGCGCAATAAAAAAGTGTGCTCGGTGGATAAGGCCAACGTGCTGGACACCAGCATGTTCTGGCGCGAGATCGTGACGGAAGTGGGGAAGGAATATCCGGATGTGGCGCTGTCGCACATGTATGTGGACAATGCCGCGATGCAACTGGTGCGCGCGCCCAAGCAGTTCGACGTGATCCTCACCGGCAATATATTCGGTGATATTTTGTCGGATGAAGCGTCCATGCTGACCGGCTCCATCGGCATGCTGCCATCGGCTTCGCTGGATGCGAACAACAAAGGTTTGTATGAGCCGTGCCACGGCTCCGCGCCGGATATCGCTGGCAAGGATATAGCCAATCCGCTGGCGACAATCCTGTCGGTGGCGATGATGATGCGTTATACTTTTGCGCGCGAGGACATCGCACAGCGCATCGAAAATGCGGTGCGCAAGGTGTTGCAGCAGGGTCTGCGCACGGGAGATATTTACGAGGCCGGGATGCAGAAGGCCGGTTGCACCGCAATGGGTGATGCGGTGGTGAAGGCATTAGATTAGTCGTTAGACGTTAGTCGCTAGTCGTTAGTTAACCTAGTCTGGTTTGCTTTACAACTAACGACTAACGTCTAGCGACTGGCTTTTGGAGATAGCTAATGAGCAAGAAATATGACGTTTGCATATTGGGCGCGACCGGCGCGGTAGGCGACGTGATGGTGTCCATTCTGGAACAGCGCAATTTCCCGGTGGGCAATCTGTATCCTCTGGCATCCAGCCGCTCTGCGGGTTCCAGGGTGACGTTCCACGGCAAGGAAATTACCGTGCTCGATGTTGAAGGCTTCGATTTTTCCAAGGCGCAAATCGGCCTGTTTTCCGCCGGCGGCAGTGTGTCAGCAAAATATGCGCCCATTGCGGCTGCAGCGGGTTGCGTAGTGATCGACAACACCGCGCACTTCCGCTATGACGATGATATTCCGCTGGTGGTGCCGGAAGTAAATCCGCAAGACATCGCGCAATACAAGAACCGCAATATCATCGCCAACCCTAACTGTTCCACCATCCAGATGCTGGTGGCGCTGAAGCCCATTCATGATGCGGTCGGCATCGAGCGCATCAATGTCGCGACGTATCAGGCGGTGTCCGGCACCGGCAAGGAAGCCATCGAGGAACTGGCCGACCAGACGCGCGCACTGTTCAACCAACAGGAAGTGAAAATCGAGGTGTACCCGAAGCGCATCGCGTTCAACGTGCTGCCGCAAATCGATGTGTTTCTGGACAACGGTTACACCAAGGAAGAAATGAAAATGGTGTGGGAGACCCGCAAGATCATGGGGGACGACAGCATCATGGTAAATCCGACTACGGCGCGGGTGCCGGTGTTTTACGGCCATTCCGAAGCGGTGCATATCGAGACGCGCAAGAAAATTACCGCCGGTGAAGCGCGGGCCTTGCTGGAAAAGGCGCCGGGTGTGCTGGTTATGGATAAGCGCGAGCCGGGCGGCTATCCCACCGCTATCGAGGCGGCAGGGCAGGATGCGACTATGGTCGGGCGCATCCGCGAGGATATATCGCATCCGCGCGGCTTGAATTTTTGGGTGGTAAGCGACAATTTACGCAAGGGCGCGGCACTCAACAGCATACAGATTGCGGAGATTTTGATTGAAAAATACTTGCGTTAGAACGTCATGCACAGAACATTTTCAGCTTGTGCTGATAACCCTATGATGTTATGTTATTTGTCCAAATAAATGCTTAAAGGTGGCAGCGTGTTGAAATCAATCGTCAAAGCGTTGGGACTTGTTGTCGGCTTAACCTTGTCTGGTATTGCATGTGCCGTGGGTATGGGTGGCATTAATGTGATCACTGCTTTGGGTGAACCACTGAGGGCAGAAATAGAATTGGTGGCAATCGGCAAGGCAGAAAGAAACAGCCTTTCTGCACGAATGGCATCGCGCGATACATTCAAGAGCGCAGGCATGGATTACCCTGGCGGTCTGCCTGCATTGAAATTCCAGGTCGAAACGCGCGCCAATGGAGAGTTATATCTCAATGTGACTTCCAAACAGCCAGTGAACGATCCGTTCGTCAATATGCTGGTGGAATTAAGCTGGTCGTCCGGCAGGCTGTTGCGTGAATACACTTTCCTGCTTGATCCGCCGGGTTATAAGGCGGAGCAATCCAAAGTGGCGGAAGTAAACCCGGTCGCGCCGGACGTGGCATCCATGCCGATGCGCGCTACGGTGCCAATGGATGAAGAAGTGTCTGCTGAAGCAGACGCTCTCACTGGCAGAAAACCTGACGCGGGAGGCAATGTTGCTTCTGGCGCCATCAAAGTGAAACGCGGCGATACATTGAGCGGTATAGCACGTCAGGTCAAGCCTTCTGAAATAAGCCTGGAGCGCATGCTGGTTGCGCTGTACCGCACCAATGCCGATGCATTCGATGGCAAAAACATGAATCGCCTGAAAACCGGGAAAATCCTGCGTATGCCAGCGAACGAGGATTTGGACAAGTTGACGCAAAGGGAGGCAGCAAAAGAAATTCACGTGCAAGTCGCCGATTGGCATGCCTATCGCCAGAAACTTGCGGCTGCCAGCGGGGCTGCGGCAGAGTATGCGCCCAAGCAGGAAGCATCCGGCAAGATCAGCACCACGGTTGCCGACAAGACGCTGGCAGCCAAGGAATCCGCCAAGGAGGTGGTGAGGCTATCCAAGGGCGAGACGCCTGGCGACAAGACTGTTACAGCCGGGAATGCAAAAGCTTTGCAGGACAAGGTTAATACGATGGAAGAAGAGGCCATCGCCAAGAGCAAGGCGCTCAAGGAAAGTAGTGAGCGTATTGCCTTGCTGGAAAAAAACATCAAGGAAATGCAGCACCTGATAGAGTTGAAGGGGCAGCCTGTGGCGACGGCAAAGCCTGCATTGGGCAAAACCGAAGAGCCAACCGAAACCAAACCGGCATCCAAAACAGAATCCGCCAAGGTTGATGCCAAACCGCCAACCCCTGCTCCTGCCGTTGCGCCTGTTGTAGCTTCTCAAGCATCTACCATCCCGGCGGCGGGCGCCGCTGCATCCGCCAGCGCGGTGAAACCCGCCAAACCTGCCGCCAAGCCGGTAGCGAAACCCAAGCTGGCGCCTCCGCCGCCTTCCATGCTTGATGATCCGCTATATCTGGCCGGGGGTGCGGCTCTGTTGGCTTTGGGAGGCCTCGGTTTTATGCTGGCCCGGCGCGGCAAAAGTGGCAAGGCCAAGAAAAAAATACCTGGCAGCAGTGAAGCGGCAATGCAAGATATTACAGCCGCCAGCAGCCACATTTCCGCACCGGTGGCGCCGTCGCCGGAAACAGGTGATTTCACACAATCCGCAGCAGTTGCCCCAATTAGCCCAATACAGAGTGAAGATGTCGACCCAATCAATGAGGCCGACCTGTTCCTGAGTTTTGGCCGTGACGCGCAGGCTGAGGAAATCCTGAAAGATGCGCTGGAGAAGAACCCGGCAAGCAACAATATCCGGCTCAAGCTGCTGTCAATCTATGCGAACCGCAAAGATATCAAGGCATTTTCTGTTATTGCGCGCCAAGTTAAAGATTCGGATGATGTTGAGGCATGGGCGCAAGCAGCCGGGATGGGGCGTAATCTGGAACCGAATAACCCGATGTATGGCGGTACAGGCGGCGAAGCGGGAATTGCCGCAGCGGCGGATCAAGGCAAGAATAAGCAACAGCAAGCCGTCGGATTGGATTTCGATCTTGGTTTTGGCGCACCAGAAGCTGCTGCCGCAGCAAAGAGCGGAGGCGCTGCTCCAAACGAAAAGGCTGCCTCCAAGTCGGTGGATTTCGATCTGGACTTGAATGAGCCGAATCAGCCGGAAGCGAATGCTGTGGAAGATTTTACAAGCACCCTAGTTCTGAATGCTCCGCCGGGCAAGATCATGGACAAACCCCACGCGGGCGCCGCGCCGGAATCAGAGATGGATTTTGACATAACCTCCACGCACCAGACTTCGGCTGCGCCGGAGCAGGAACAGGCTGCGGCCATCGCACCAGAAATGAACGACCTTGTTTTTGATATCACCGCCACACATCCTTCAGTTGCGGCGATCAAGGAAGAAAAAACAGCGGATGTTTCAGCGGATGCCGATCAGGGTTTGGCATTTACACTGGATTTCCCCGTTGCCGACAAACCCGAAGCGACTCCCGCGCAAACGGCAGCCAAGGAACTTGACTTGAGCGGCGTCAGCCTGGACATGGGCAAGTCAACACCGGTCTCCGCTCCGGCAGGGGCAGTTAAAGATGCGCATTGGCACGATGTTGCCACCAAGCTCGACCTTGCCAAGGCTTATCAGGAAATGGGCGATAATGCAGGCGCGCGCGAAATTCTGGAAGAGGTGTTGGCTGAGGGTGATGATCAACAACGCGCAACTGCCGAGGGAGTGCTGAAACAATTGATGGTCTAGTGTGTCAGTTTGATGGCAGCCTTGTTAAGCTACAGGCTGCCGCTTTGCCAATAACGTGCGGCAAGAATGCTTACAGCATCCTGTTTAGAAGGTTTCTGATGCCACATCCCGCCGCATTGATACTCCTTTGGGCTTGCCTTGCCGTAGCCTTGCAATCACTGCACGCAACCGTGCTGCTGCTCGCAGGGGCGCCGTTACTGGCTGCCGCCTGCCTGCTGTCCACCGCACGGCTGCTTGCACTGTTGCGCCGCACGCGCTGGATCATGTTATCGCTGCTGTTCATCTATGCCTATACCACACCGGGCGAAGCGGTATGGGCGCTACTCGCGCAATTCGGCCCGACGCAGGAGGGATTGGCCGACGGCATGCTGCAGTTGTGCCGACTTGTTTTGATGTTGGCCGGCTTGTCCATCGTGCTGTGCCTGTTGTCACAGCAGCAACTCATCAGCGGCCTTTATACTCTTGGATATCCTTTGCGTTATGTCGGCCTGTCGCGCGAGCGCATTGCGGTGCGTCTTGCGTTGGTGTTGCACTATGCCGAATCAGCCATGCTTGACACTGCTGCCGATTGGCGCGGCAGCATCGAGAACCTGCTGGCGCCGGCGGAAATCAAGCAACATGGCATTGAACTACACACTGCCCCATTCACCCTGCGCGATGGCCTGCTGCTCGTTGCGGGCTGTGCTTTGCTTGGCGTGTCGCTGCTGTAAGAATTGCCCAGCATCATGATGAGGATTGCGTTAGGTGTCGAATACGACGGCAGCCCATTTTCCGGTTGGCAGAGCCAACTAGATGGGCACTCTGTGCAAGATACGCTGCAAGCCGCGCTGAGCGGTATTGCGGGTGAGCCGGTTTCCATCATCGCTGCGGGCCGCACCGATACAGGTGTGCATGCGCTGGAACAGGTGGTGCATTTTGACACCCATGCGAAAAGGCCGCTCTCCGCCTGGGTGCGCGGCGCCAATGCATTGCTGCCGGATAGCGTTTCCGTGTTATGGGCGCATGAAGTGCCGGAAGAGTTCCATGCGCGGTTTTCGGCGCAGGCGCGCAGTTACCGGTATGTATTGATCAACCGGCCTTCGCGCACCGGCGTACATCACGGCAAGGCAGGCTGGTTTCATGCGCCGCTGAATGTGGAAGCAATGCGCGAAGCCGCGCAGTATTTATTGGGTAAGCATGATTTCAGCGCCTTCCGCTCATCCGAATGCCAGGCGAAGACCCCGGTAAAAAATCTCGCGCAACTCGATATCCAGAAAAATGGCGATACCATAATTTTCGACATCAATGCCGATGCCTTCCTGCACCACATGGTGCGTAATATCATCGGTTGCCTGGTGTATGTCGGCAAAGGCAAGCACCCGCCGCTGTGGGTGAAAGAAGTGCTGGAAAGCCGCAACCGCAGCCGGGCCGCCCCGACTTTTGCGCCGGATGGCCTGTATTTGCGCCGCATTGTTTATGATGCGAAATGGAGGCTGCCACAGGCTTACTTGGCTGACGTTTCCTGGTAGCCCGCAAATGGTCAGGAGTTAATACAATTGCACCCGGACTGTTTTGCGCGTTGCAATGCTTCGGTGGCTTGATCGAGTAGCTGTTGCAGTGTTTTTTCCGCGTGAACTTCAGTCAAGCCGGTTGAGATCGTGACGCTCGGCAAAGCGTCACCGCCGGGGGTAGTGATTGTAGCCTGGCTGGCCTGCAACAGCAGCCGCTGTTCAGCTTTATGGCCTTCCTCCAGTATGGTGTGCGGCATGAAAACCGCGAAAATATTGCCTTGATAACGCGCGGCCTGATCGTTGGGGCGCAGGCATGTCAATATGGTCTGGGCGATGGTGCGCAATGCCTGATCCCCACCCAGTCTGCCATGGCTTTGGTTGTAGGGTTTGAATTGGTTGATGCTTACCAGCATCAGGGTGGCGTGGTCATGGGTTATCGCGCAACGTTGTACTTGCCGCCCGAATGTATGGAGCATCCATTGGCTGTTGTAAAGCCCGGTCATTTCGTCCACATTGTTGAGACCGGCATAGCCCTGGCGATTTTCAGTCTTGTGGTCGCTGCTTTTGCTGTTCGGGATGGGCTTGGACAGGACGTTCAGCATGTTGCGGGCGGCCTGGTGTGAATCATTCATTAATGACCAGATTGCCGCAAGGTCAACACACAATAGCTCGCACTCGGTGTCGGCGATAAGATAGGCTAATGCCTTGCTGCCATTCAGGGCAGACATTTCGCCTGCCGAATCACCCGCGCCAAACATCGCGACTGGCTCATTGTCCGCGCTGCCCGGACTTAAACTCATGCGTCCGGACAGGATGACGTAAATATCCTTAAAAGGATCGCCTGGAGATAACAGGATATGGCCTGGTGCGAGGATAATCCGTCTGGAGAGGTCGATATGCCGGGTCAGCAGCTCGCTTGACAGGCCGGAGAATAACGGGACATTTTTCAACAGGTCCAGGATTTCGGGAGATGTGCTCAAGATGTATTCTCCAATGGTTCATGATGCGGGTAATTCGTTTCATAAGGCCGCACAAGGCAGTGATTGCCATCGGTGCCGCAGCAAGCGCTGTTGAGCCGGCCGGATGCGGTTATCGCCACGGGTCGTCGTTGCCTCATGAATTTGGCCTCCTGCCGGAATGCTCTTACAATGCCGCCAGTCAAATATAATTTTTGCATACTATCATGACCAGAATCAAAATTTGCGGCATCACGCGCGCGGAAGACGCGCTGACTGCCGCGCATGGCGGCGCGGACGCGCTCGGGCTGGTATTTTATGGGAAAAGCCCGCGTCATGTGAACGTACAGCAGGCGGTGCAATTGGCTGCGGTGATTCCGCCGTTCGTGACGCTGGTGGGGCTGTTCGTGAACCCTTC
>JAHFRC010000080.1 GCA_023259015.1 Nitrosomonadales bacterium
TCCGGTTATTCTGCCGGATCACAGCGTGATATTACCCAAGCGGCCCCGCACGGTGACGGTTGTCACCGCGAGCGGCAAGCGTTGCCGGGTGATGCATGCTTCCGGCCGCGAGGCAAAGGCGTATATCGCTATTTGTGATCCGGCAAATTTACAGCGGATAGATTGGGCGTGGATGGCGCAACCCGATGGAAGAGTACAGCGTTTCGGTGTCGCCGCATGGAATCTGGAATCGCAGGACGAACCCGCGCCGGGGGCATGGATATGGGCGCCCCAACGCGATGGAGGGTGGCCGGAAAATTTGTCTTACAGGCTTATTGCTTTTCTGGCCACACAAGGCCCCGCACCCGACCATGAGGAAAAACCCGCGCCTGATGTGCCTTCTAATGCCAATACTATCAACAGTGAGACCGTTCACAGAAGCATACCCGGCTCATGGGTGGCACTGGAGCTTTCTGATTTCGGTGATGCAACGAAAGACCATCAAGAGCAAAGCAGCACGGCCTTGCCTCCTGCAACGGTAAATAATCCCGAACTTTCAGCATGGACAACTCTTTCCATTTCCGGTTTTGGGAGCGCCAAGAAAAACATTCATGAGCAAAGTGCCCCCCTCTCGTTTCCTGCAACAGAAGCTGTTTCCGCACGCTCACGCAGCCATGAGGTGACAGCAGGCGATTGGGGGGGCGTCGGCCTGTTGCAATCACCGACTGCCCGGATGCGGAAAGCGGGCGCCGCTTTGTTTAATTTGAGCCGGATATATCCTTATACGAATGGCAATGTATTCTTGCAGCCATTTGACTGGCTGGAGGTGGGATTTCGCTACACCAACATCAGCAACCGGCTTTACGGCCCGGTGCTTGCAGGCAACCAGGCTTACAAGGACAAGAGCATGGACGCCAAATTCAGAATATGGAATGAATCAGCCTATATGCCGCAACTTGCAATTGGCCTGCGCGATATGGCGGGAACAGGGCTTTTCTCCGGGGAATATTTGGTGGCTAACAAGCGCACCGCTGATTTTGACTGGAGCATGGGGCTGGGCTGGGGGTATGTCGGTGGGCGGGGCAATTTGCGCAATCCACTCGGTTTTGTTAATAAGGCATTTGATACGCGTAACAATATTGTCGGCCAAGGCGGCAACTTTGCCTTGAGCAGTTTTTTTCGCGGACCTGCCGCGCTGTTTGGCGGGATGCAATACCAGACCCCTTGGGAGCCGCTGACCGTGAAGCTGGAGTATGACGGTAATAATTACCAGCATGAACCGCTGGCCAATAATCAACCGCAACGCTCACCCTGGAACTTTGGCGCGGTTTATCGGGCGGCGCAGTCGGTGGATTTGGCATTCGGTATTGAACGCGGCAACACGGCCATGCTCGGTATCACATTGCATACTCAGCTGGACGGGCTTACGGTGCCCAAGTTGAATGACCCGGCGCGCGTGGCGGTAGCCACTAATCGCCCGCAGCAGGCGCCTGACTGGGCTGCAACCGGCAGCGACATTGAAAAACAGTCTGATTGGCATGTACGGAGTATCGGCCAGCGTGGGCACGAACTGCATGTGGCAGTTGATGATGCCGACGCAGGCTACTGGCGCGAGCGCATGGATCGGACTATCGCCGTGCTGCACCGGGATGCACCGGCCTCTGTGGATCGTTTTACGCTCGCTTACCGCGAACGCGGGGTGGAGATGGCCGAGCAGGTAGTGGACCGTGATGCATGGGTTGAACAGCAGACCCAGGCGCTGCCACCAAGCGAGCGGCGCGAAGCGGTGATCACGCGATCACCGGCACATGCGGAGCCGCAATCCGATCCGCAAGAGCCGTTTTACCGGCATACACGCCAAGCTCTCGATGCGGATTTGGGCATGAACTATAACTACAATTTGGGTGGCCCGGACGGGTTTATCCTGTATCAGATTTCTGCAACCGAACGGGTCAAGTACATGCTGCGCGACGATACCTGGCTGCAAGGCAGGCTGCAACTCAGCCTGCTCGATAATTACGACAAGTTCCGCTTCACTGGATTCAGCAACTTGCCCAGGGTGCGTACGTTCTTGCGGGAATACCAGACTACCTCAAGTTTCACCATGCCGAATTTGCAACTAACGCATGTCGGCAAGTTTAACGAGAACCAGTACTACAGCGTTTACGGGGGTTACCTCGAAGAGATGTTCGCAGGGGTCGGGGGCGAATGGTTATATCGGCCATTCGAAAGCCGGGTGGCTTTGGGCGTGGATGCAAACGCGGTACGGCAGCGCGACTTCCGGCAGGATTTCAGTCTCCGTAATTATAATGTGGCAACTGGCCATGCGACGCTTTACTGGGATACCGGGTGGAACGACGTATTGGCAAACCTGAGTGCCGGGCGCTACCTGGCAGGAGATGCGGGTGTCACGGTGCAAATGTCGCGTGCCTTTCGGAATGGCGTAAACATGGGCGCATATTTCTCGAAGACCAGTGCAACGGCGGTGCAATTCGGTGAAGGAAGTTTTGACAAGGGAATATTTGTCAACATCCCCTTCGATGCAATGCTCACCCGCTCCAGCAGCCAGGTTGCCAACTTTGTCTGGAAACCTCTGACACGTGATGGCGGCGCCAAGCTTGATCGTGCTGTCATGCTTTATGATGTGACGAAGGTACGCGACGACAGGTCTATGCATTACGAACCTGCACCGCCGCCAAATCACGCTTCCATTCCCGCTGACCGGCGTGAGAACTGGAATCCACCGCCCAGGGAACCGGAACCTTATACGCGTGTAACGCCGAAACCGACGGCCCAGCAGTGGGCCTCCGATGCACAGCGCTATAAGCAACGCTTGCAGGAGGCACTTTACCACCAACATTTCCGTAATATCCAGATCGCTTATGATGCCTCATACCGGCTGTCTGTCAGCCTTTCCAGCGACCGTATCCATCCCATCAGCCGCGCAATCGGGCGTGCGGCGCGCACAGCCTTGTTGCATGCGCCGCTGGATGCGCGTGAGATACGCATCATATTTGCGGAACGCACCGACCCTGTCGTGACGTATGATTTTCTTGATTTGAAGCAATTGCAACGCTACTTCAACGGTGAAATCAGCCAGGATAAGCTTGCTGACAGTGTCGCGGTTAATTACCACCATCCCATGATGGTGGAAGAGGATGCGTTCGCACAGTTGGGAGACTTGGACTCTGACGCGAAGGATCAGCGTATCGTTGATGTGCTGCTGCCGGACAGGCATCCGATTGATATGGCAAGGAACGACCTCGGGGGTGCGGCCCGAACTGCGGCTGATACTAACTGGTTCAGGGCAGGCGCGATTGGCACCGGGCTGGTGCTGGCCAGCAGCATGCTGGACAAGAGTGCTGACTGCATCGCCCAAAACCATGCGGGAAGCCGCTTGCTGAAAACGGGAAATAATATTGGCAATGCGCTGCCTTTTGTGGCTATCGCAGGCGCCGCCGCAACTGCATTAGGCACGAGCGACCCGGTACTCTCGCGGACCAGTTACACTGCCTTGGAGTCGGGTGCTACCGCACTGCTGTTGGGTACGGGGATGAAATATGCGGTAGGCCGTGCGCGCCCAATGAATGGGGTTGGTAACAGCAGCTTCAGCCCTTTTGCAGGATCGGCAGCAGCTGGCACCGATGGTTTCCCCTCTGGACATACCATCATAATGTGGGCAGTTGCCACACCGTTCGCGGAAGAATACAACGCACCCTGGTTGTACGGGGTGGCGGCCGCAACTAATTTTGCGCGCATTGGCAGCCGCCAGCACTGGGTTTCGGATACCGTGGCTGGCAGCCTGCTGGGTTACGGGATCGGAAAAATTTTCTGGGAATCATCACGCACACCCAAGAATGGTGGTGTCCGTATTCAGCCCCACCTGTCAGGGGTTGACGTGTCTTGGGAATTGCAATGAAGAGTTTTCTTGCGGCACTTGCGAGTTGTGCAGTTGTAATGTCTTTTCACAGCACCGCGAACGGGCAGACCCAATGCTGCGCTCCCGACCAAAAACCTGCTGCAACACATCAGGGAGGATGGAAGGATGGCATTCCCGACAACCATGGCGCAAAGGATATTGCGGAAGAATTCAGGTACATGCTCAAGCGCGACAAGGACGCCATGGCTCGACCCTGTGGGGACAGGTACGAACGCAAACTCGTGAATGGCAGCAAACAAGATAACGGTTCTTCCATCCATGAACTGGATGGCCTGTCTGTGGGTGATATGAATGCAGGACAATGGAGTAATGAACAGGCCGGTGACATGCCAACAGCTTTGGCGATTGAACAGGCCCGCGCCCGTGCCCGCGCCGAAAAGGAAGTGCAGATTGCCGTTGCCAAGCCTGGAACAAGGGTGTGCCGCAAGCTTGCCGTTGGCATTTCCGAGAGTGACTGGATTCGTGGTGTGGTAGTTGAAGCAGGCAGCGGTCATGTATGCGTGAAAATAGACGACCCTGGTCACTTTGTACACACGCTCAATGGCATTGCAGTTGTCCGGGGCAGCTTCATCTGGGATGCAGTGTTATCGTGGATACCATGCGTCGAATAGCATTCTCGCTAGTAACGGCTCCACCGCGAATTGATTTTACGGAAGACGCATGGGTGACCCTATTCCGCATGATGGAACATTGGCAGACAGGGTGCCGCTTTGGCTGTGGGTACTATTGACCATGAAGGGACTACCTTTTCACAAGCGCTGTATATATGCCTGCCAGGGGATACTGAGCGCTTTCCGCAACGAGGCCAGCTTCAGAATTGAATTGCTGCTCGGTGCGATGGCATTGCTATTCACTGCCTGGCTCTCCCCACCGCTATTGTGGGTGGCGCTGGTGGTGATTATGGTCGCCTTGGTGCTGGGGGCGGAATTGCTGAACACCGCACTGGAGCAGGTACTGGATGGCCTGCATCCTGACCGGGCAGAATTTGTACAGGTAGCCAAAGACTGTGCTGCGGCTGCGGTGCTGGTGTTTAGCGTGGCATCAGTAGTGGTGTTGGTGTTGATGCTGATGGACGTATCGACTCATTAACGTAATGGAAATAACCGATGTATGAACGTTAAGGTGCAGTAACCGCGATCCGACCTGACAGACACCATAATCTTAAGAAGGCGATCCGTATGGTAAAACACATTGCCCGCGTTGCTTTTTCTGCTGGGTAATTTGCTGTGCCATGCCGACGCAAATCTGCTGCGCAGTTCCGGAGGTTGCTTCAATCAAAATATGCTGCATTTCGGTGTGAACAGCATATATTTTGATTGGACGCCTGTTTATCGCATCCTCCCATGCTGCTTCCAGTTTTTGTGGACAGGAAACCAATTCGAATGTGCATTGTGCACATCTGGCGCGGATCGCGGCGACCGCCTTGTTGTTTTCTTCCTTGCACGCCCCCGCATCGCTCCATGGTTGCTCAATAAAAGTCAGCGTTACGCCATCGGGAAATTGTGCGCGCACTACCGGGTAATAATGTTTTCCGCCAAACAGCAGGACTGTGCTTAAGGTGAGTATGATAATTACAACGGCTGTCCCTATGTAAATATAGCGCATATATCCCTACCACACGCCCGGAATCAGCCGTGCAGTCTTCTGCATATACGCACGATATTCCGGAAAGGTTTCGCATAGCACACGTTCTTCATTAAGCATGCGTTGGACTTGAAATACGAAGTGCAATATCAGGATAGCGGCGGCTTCCCACGAGCGGAATTGCAGGAAGATACCGAGTGTGGCAATTTCTTCTGCAAAATAAAGCGGGTGGCGGATGATTGAATACGGCCCACTGGTAACCAGGCGGCGT
>JAHFRC010000032.1 GCA_023259015.1 Nitrosomonadales bacterium
ATGCCAATTGTCGTAATCTTCATGATGGACGCTCCTCTCTGCTTTAGTGGGGTTAATACCACCACTACTTTGGCACTCAGATGCCGTTAGGGGAAGTGGGCGTCCATTCCATTATTTCAATGCGCACCCGGTTTCAGCCAACACAATCTTTTCAATCATTGAAGAATACGCCTGTAAAAATTGAGCAAGGGCACTCCCAGCGGCATCAACCAATATGCCAGGGTGCTGCCATAGCGGTTTAAAACCATTTTCCTTTTTTCAGGTGAAATGTATTTGCGCGACATCCACACGCGATATGCCATATATACCTTATGCCGGGCGGCAAGGCGCAGTGACGGCGTTATACAGGCCTTATGCGCATAAGTCTCGAAAAGCCTGATGTTGTCATCGATCAACGCTCCGGACTGGATGTTGGCGCGCGTCATCTGGGCGCCGTGCCTGCGTATGGCGCATAAAGGTTCGCCCATGTAATGCAAATCCCCGTGCTCCAGCAGGCGGAACCACATATCCATATCCAGCAACTGCGGCAAATCTTCGCGGAACTCTCCCTCCACATCGCACTTGCGAAACATAACTGCCGTGGGTTCGCCAATATAGTTACTGCCAAACAGGCACTCGCTAATGGCCTGTTTTCCGGGAACCACGACATCTGTGCTGGAGTAACGGCGGGTGGCGAGCTTACGCCCGTGCTCGTCAATTATCTGCCTGCCACAGGTAACCAGGGTTGCGGATTTATTTGCGTCAAGCCGGGCTGCCATCTGCTCAAGGCAGCCTGGCAATAACATGTCGTCAGCCATCAGGAACTTGATATATGCCCCCCGAGCATACTCCATGCACCGGTTCAAATTGCCGGCTATGCCGATGTTGCGATCGTTTTTATGGAAGCGGATGCGCCCCTTGCCTTTCTTTACAAGCTCTTCAGCCAGCGCGGCTGTTTCATCGGTCGAACAGTTGTCAACGATCAAAATCTCGAAGCTTTGATGGCTTTGCTCCAGCGCCGATTCCGCTGCCTGGCGCATATAAGCGGCGCAATTGAAAGCAGGGATGCAAACACTCAGTTTCGGGGTATCCGGCCGTGTCATCAATCAGGTCCCGCACTTCAATAATAAATTTTCATTGCTGCCGGTCTTTCCCCGAAGGCTGTGCATGATTCCCATCTTCACCATCCGGATATATTCACATCAGGGCGCCACAAAAAAACCAGGTATCAAAGCGAGAGCAGCACCGATGCGGTGCGCGTAGCGCCTGGTACGGGAAATAGCTGACAATGAGGGCAACCGTGCGGTTTGGCGTCATGTTTTAAATTGCGGTTACAAGGTTAAATCAAGCGGGTTTTATCGTAGTGGCATGGGTTCTTGATGATTTTAGTCTGTTACCGGCCAAATAATTTCGAATTATGACAAGAAATTTGTTTTATCGAACATTGATAATATACCGTGCGGCAGATGACGGAAGGAGCCCGCATCACGAATTTTCAAGAGCGTAAAAATATTCATATGCGCTCGAATCAGCCAGCCGGCTTTATGCCGGCATGTAATAATTCGCGGCATAACGCTGGTCAGCCCCCTGAAGGACGTTCCGGCCAGAGGTTGTAATGCAACGACAAAAAATACCTTGAAGATATCGACACTACTGCTAGAGGCGCGGCATCAGCCGTCCGGATTGAATAGCCGCTTCAATGGAAGCCATTTGGCGTTTACGGAATACGTGGCGCGCACCCGTGAAATGCTTAATCTGGCACGCTCCAGATTGGGTGCTGCCGATCTGGAGAAAATAGTCGATGGCAACGCGCCGTTCGAGTTGAAACCGGCAACATCCGGCTCAGCCGGAAGACACAAGGCTTACCGGCGTGGCGTGCTGCTCACGCATGGCTTAACCGACTCCCCCTATTTCATGCGCCATCTGGCCGCGTTTTTCCAGGGCCAAGGCTTTCGCGTCATGGCCGTATTGTTGCCGGGCCACGGTACGCAACCGGGGGATTTGCTCGAAGTCACCTGGCAGGAATGGGCCAGGGCGGTGGCTTATGGCGCCGACCGGCTGGCGGAAGAAGCCGATGAAGTCTATCTGGCGGGATACTCCGCCGGGGGCGCGCTGAGTATTCACCAGTGCCTGCAAGATAATCGCGTACGCGGCCTGTTCCTGTTTTCTCCCGCGCTGAAAATATCGCCACGGGCAGAGTGGGCAAACCTGCATAAATTTTACAGCTGGATGGTTCCGTCGGCGAAGTGGATAAGCATCAGGCCCGACCTGGATATCTACAAATACGAATCATTTCCCAAGAATGCCGCCGCCCAGATGCATGCGCTGGCGCGGGAAGCCGGCGAACAAGCATTGCTGCACAAGCTGAACATCCCGGTATTTACTGCGGCAAGCGCCGATGATGCCACCGTTGAACCCTCGGCAATCCTGAACTTCATGATGCAGATGCTGCACCCATCCAGCAAGCTGCTGCTTTACACCACCGATGAGGGAAATCATGCAAGAGGTTTTCCGCCGGAGAAACTGGAAGTAGTCAACAGCGTGCTGCCCGGGCAGAAAATATTAAGCTCCGCGCACACGGCCATCGTGCTGCCTGCGGAGGACACGCATTATGGCGCGAAGGGGGAATATTCCAATTGCGTGCATTATTATCCGGGCGACATGGAAAAATATGCTGCCTGTATCGAGCATCCAGAGCAAGCATTTCTGGGAGAGATAAACGAGGCCAATCTCAGAGCCGGCACCTTGCGGCGCCTGATGTACAACCCGAATTTTGCGACGCTCAAAATTTCCATGAAACGGTTCATGGATAATTTACCTTGACTGCATAATCTGCAAGTTTGAACATGGCGGCAGAAATCGTAGCGAGCGGGCCGGCATCGGGGCCGCACGGTAGATTTATATCGCTATGTTCGCAATGCTGCCCGCTCTCCCCGCCCAATATCCACCCCTGCCAATATTGCCAGCCCCACGACAAAATAACTGCCGGTAATCAATATCGCGAGGCGATGATTTCCCTGTGCCATCCAGCTTACCAGCCCGTAAGTCACCGGCCCCAGAACCGAAGAAAATTTCACCGCCAAACCCCACAGTCCGAAAAATTCCGCGCGCCGTGTGGCCGGGCTCAGCAGCCCCACCAGCGCGCGCCCTGCGGACTGGCTGGAGCCCATGCAGATTCCTGCAAGGTTGGCGGCAGCCCAGAACATCCCCGGGCCTTGCGCGGCCCATGCCATGCCGACCATGACAATCCAGCCGCACAGCGTCAGTGCGATGACGCGGATATGGCCGAAGCGGTCTTGCAGATAGCCGAACAGGAATGCGCCGATGGCGGCAGTGATGTTGACCGCGAAGATCAGCAGGATGGTTTGCTGCGTGGTGAAGTGCATCGCCTGCTGCGCGTAGATCGCGGCGAGCGTGATAACCGCCTGGATGCCCGCCTGATAAAACACGGTGCATACGAGAAAGCGCCGCAGGTCGCGGAAATCCCGCGCGTGGCGCAGGGTCTGCGCGAGCCGTGTAAAGGATTCCTGCACCATGTTCAGCCCTTGCAGATGCGGCTGCGCCACGGCGCGCTCTTGCAGGAACAGGAAGGTGGGCAGGCTGGAAAGCGCGAACAACGCGGCGGTGATCAGCATCGTCACCGGCACGAAATCCGCAGCCTGCTGCCCCCGTTCCTGCGCCCAGGTTACATAGGCAAGGCACGCGCCCAGGCTCACCAGCCCGCCGATATAACCCAGGCTCCAGCCCCAGCCGGACACCTTGCCGAGCGAACTCCCATGCGCCAGCTCCGGCAGGAAGGCCGCGATCAGGTTCTCGCCGCTGCCATAAAAGAAATTGGAAAGCACGATCAGGAAAATGGTCAGCCACAAACTGCCCGGCCCGGAAAACACCAGCAGCGCGGTAGCCGCCACGCAGCCGATGGTTGTCAGCGCCAGCAGTTTTTTCTTGGCGGCATAGGCATCCGCATAAGCCCCGATCACCGGCGCGGTACACATGATCGCAGCATACGAGACCGCCAACGCAGCCGTCCAGGCGAATGTCGCCCAAGGCCGGTCGCCCGCCACCACCGCGACAAAATACGCATTGAAAATGGCGGTAATGACCACCGTGGTATAGCCGGAATTGGCGAAGTCGTACATGGCCCATGCCCAGACTTCGCGGGGAGTAACAGATTGAGCAAGATGACGGTGCATGGTCTTTCCCGGCGGCAGATGAAAATCTCCGCTTCATGGTACATGAAATACCTGTTTTGTTCGCAGCAGAAGAAATGATCTGCAACATTGCAGCATCACCGCTCCCCAATACTGGCAATAGAAGGCTGAAAGGGGAGGCTGGATCTAGCGCGCCTTCGCTGAAACTGCCCAACCTCCTTGATTGCAAAGGGCTGGAAGCCGTGCTCTGGGCTTGTCTTCAAGGTGTTGGGCGATGGGCCGATGCTATAATATAAAACATGGGGACTGCGCAGTTAGGCAGGATTTGCCCAGTACTTCAATAGAGCGGACGATAGCGACTGTTTGGCTTGCTTCAACAGGATCAGCGTTGGGCTGCTTGTGTTGCCGACTTGAATTTGAGCCATAGAATAGCTTTGCCAGCCAAGATGAAAAAATAATAAGGGTATCGGTTGAAAATAAAATGCAGAACGACACTGTAAAGGATTAATCGATGGCTTCTTCATGGATTGACAAGATTTCAGGAATGCCCATTAAGGAGGTATTGGATATTGCCTATCAACAAAGGGCAAACGCTCAACAAAAATTAGTCGAATGCCATGAGGTAATTAAAAATTGTTTAAAGAGCAACCCAAAAATGAATCCCGATCAAAAAGGGCGCATCAAGGGAGTTTTGTGGGAGTTGGAGCAGAGCATTTGGAATAATCAGTTATATTTTTCACAGTCAGGGCAAGACCGTTATATTCATGAGAATTTTTTTAAAAATAAAACAGGGGGCACCTTTCTGGAAATTGGCGGCTTTAACGGTTGGCGCGGCAGCAACTGTTATTTTTTTGAAAAAACCTTGAAATGGCAAGGCGCAATTGTCGAAGCTTCGCCCACTCGCGTTGAGGAAATCAGAAAGTGCCGCGATGCCAGGATTGTACATGCTGCCATTGCAGACACAGATGGAATGGCCGAGTTTGTAGATGTAGTGTCGGGCATGATTCAGATGGGTGGATTAAAAAAATACTTAAAAGAGGATATAACCAAACAAGTGCGCTCTTCCGCCAATCATAAAGAGCGATTAGTTAAAGTTCCAACTATGACGCTTGGTGCTCTCCTTGATTCGCTGCATTTAAAGCAAGTTGATTATTGTTCTATTGACGTCGAAGGCGCAGAACGGCCCATTTTAAGCGGGTTTGATTTTGCGGCATATGATATTAAAGTTTTTTCCGTGGAATCGGGGTCGGTGAAGAATTCGGTTAGGGATATTCTGGTGCCGGCGGGATATCGGCTGGTTGATATTCTTGGTTGTGATGAAATTTATGTAAAAAGCTGACACTGTCGTTACATTTCATGATCCTGATAACGGCTTTGAGCCAGCCTTTCAAGTGTTGGCAACGCAGTCCTGCCGGAAATGAATGACGAGAAACTGTTTAAGCGCAAGACTACCTTGATCACTTTCGACAACACTAATTTGCAGAATCGGCCGTCGAGTCGATGGGGCTGTGTATCGGGAGGAAAAACTCATTTGTATCAGCGATGATATGTTCGGCAGTGAAGGATTTGTTGCGTAGCCAAGGAAGGCAAATGTTACCGGGCAGGAAGCCGACCATAAGAGTTCATTGGAGCGGCAAAACCCGAAAGGGCTTCACTCAGCCGCGACTACACGGTTTTTGCCGGCTTGCTTGGCGTAATACATGGCCTTGTCCGCGCGTGCGATCAATTCTTCCTTGTCTTCTTCCCCTGTGCGCAATGCTACTCCCGCGCTGAAAGTGATTAGCAGCCGCTCATTATGGTGCAGGAAAAATTTCTTGGTAAGTTCGCGCTGCAGGCGGGTGACGGTGGCCATCCCTTCCTCCAGACTGGTATCGGGCATGATAATGATGAATTCCTCGCCGCCATAACGCGCCACCGCATCGGTCGGGCGTAGCGCATCTTTGATCACGGTGGTCAAGTGAATCAACGCCTGGTCGCCTGCCTGGTGTCCCAATGTGTCATTAAGTTTCTTGAAATTGTCTATGTCGAGCAGTGCGAGGCTGATTGGAGTTTTTTGGCGGTCAGCACGCTGTATCTCGCGATCCATCGCTTCATCCATTCCGCGCCGGTTAAGCGCGCCGGTGAGCTGATCCTCGTGCATTTTTTCGCTGACTTCTTCCAGATCATGCTCCAACTGCCTAACGCGCTCTTCGGCATCGTGCGCCTGCTTGCGCGTGTTGACCAGTTCCTCGTGTGAGCGTTGTGCGCGCTCCTGGACGATACGTGTGTCGTGCATGATGTCATTAAGGATGTTGCTCAATTCGGCAATGTTGTCGGCGCTTCCGACCTTCTTGCTATAACCGGCAATCTTGGTGTGGTACTCGCCCGTGCTTTCGGTCAGCTCACCCAAGTGATCGATGAAGGTGGTCATCAGGTTCTTGAGCGTGGTTTTTGCGTCGATCAGGCTTTGTTTCAGGAATCCCTGCTTGATGATCGCGCTGCGCAGATTGCGTTCCGCATCGGCAATACTGCGCTTGTCGATTGGGCGCGCGATGATTTCCTGCAGGGTGGCAATCTGGCCGTGCAGCCATTTGTCGTCGGACGCCAGTTCGCCGACATTTTCCACCAGCAGTCGCAGCAACCGTATCAAACCTTCCTGTATTTTGGCCTTGTCGCTGCCGTGCAATTCCAGCCTGATCCAGAAATGGCGCAACTGCTTCGCCAGCTTGAGGGTCTGGTCATAATCATTGGCGCCGCGCGCCTGCTGCGCCAATGCCTGGATTTCGCTTGCCATCTCAGGTTGTGCGCCGATCGAGCTTTCCAGGGTTTGCGCCAGCAACTCGCGCAGTTGCGTAACCATTTCGGCATATATTTTTGCACCGGGAGCGATTGCCGCCACGGCGGGTGGGGGTGAAGCGCCATGAACCTGTTCCGGCGCTGTCGCCGGAACCAGTTCGCCGGGGCTGGCCGTGGTTGGCGCACTGGCCCAGGAGCGGAACAGTCCCTGCAATTTTTCGAATAGCACATCAGGGTCGCCGGCAAATTTGTTCAGCACGGTTTCCAGGCCGTCTTTCTTGCGCGTAAGGGTGATGCCCTTGTGCGGCGTTTCCAGTTGCCTGAACAGGTCGCGGATCAGCAACGGCCACGCCATGGCTGTTTTTGATTCGCCGCCGGACGGGAATAGATATTTTTGCAGTTCAGCCTCGCAGCGCGCCCAGTCGCTCGCCGCGATGGCTTGCTTCATGGCTTGGCCAATGGGCGCGCTCTTGGGCGATTCCTGCGCCAGACGCTGAGCCACCTCCGCCAACACCTTGCTTGCGCCGCTGGCGGTCACGGGTTGGCCGCCGATTTCCTGGTACACGCGCGTGTAGTTGTCAGGCGTTGGGGCAATTTTGCGTGCAGCCAGGGTTCGCAGGGTTTCCCGTGCGATTTCGGAGGGGTTGGTGTAAGTGGCCATTGCGCAATCTTTTCCTGTTGCTAAATGGCGCCCATTATCTGCAATGCGCCAAACGGGTCAAGCCATTAATAGCGGCGGTTTATCAGTTCGATGTATGGGGTTTCCCGAATCCTTCAGGTCTTACTCAATCAGATTGTGGCTGATCGCGTAACGAACCGCCTCGGCATTATTCTTCAGATTCATTTTTTCCAGCATGCGCGCGCGATACACGCTGACTGTTTTGGCGCTTAGCGACATGATGTCCGCCATTTCACTCAGGCTCTTGCCGGCCGCCATCAGGCACAACGTCTGATATTCACGGTTGGATAAAACATGATGCGATACTTCCTTCTGGCTATCCTTTGTCAAGTCGTTGGCCAATTGTTCAGCAAGTTCACCGCTGATGTATTTCCTGCCGCTTGCAACCTTGCGTATTGCGGTAACCAGTTGCGATGGCGCACTTTGCTTGTTCATATAACCCGATGCTCCTGCTTTGATGGCCCGCATGGCATATTGGTCATCCGGATGCATGCTCAGAATTAAAACCGGCAGGCTGGGGCATTCCGCCTTTATTTGCTTGAGCACTTCGACCCCGTGCTTGTCGGGCAGGGTGATGTCGAGCAACACCATGTCATAGCCGTTCTCACGCACCATCTTTACGGCCTGCATGCCGGTTTCCGCTTCGCCGGTTACCCGCATGTCGCTGGTATCGTCCAGTATCTGCTTCAGTCCCTTGCGGATCAGTGCGTGATCGTCAACTACCAGCACTTTTATTACCATCGCGATTCTCGCCTCAGAATAACGGTTGCTGCGTTTGCGGCAGCGCTGTGTCTGCCTCTGCTGTGGTGTGCGGAAGATGCACTGCCACTGTTGTGCCCTGGCCCGGCGTGCTGCTGATCTTTACCTCGCCATTGAAGTGCACAACGCGCTCCTGAATGCCGCGCAAGCCGAAAGAGCGCGGCTTGAGGCGATCGGCCTCGCTGAAGCCACGGCCATTATCGCTGACAACCAAATCCACCCCGTCTGCCTTGTTGTAAATGCCCACTGTCACCTGGCTCGCCTGCGCGTGTTTCATGATGTTGTTGAGCGATTCCTGGAATATCCGGAACAGGGTTATGGCGTGTGTGTCGGGTAATTCAATGCTGTCATCGGATTTGATGACACTGCATAAAATGCCGCTGCGCTTGCTGAATTCCTGGGCCTCGATTTCAATGGCCGCGACCAGGCCAAAGCAATCCAGGAATCCTGGACGAAGGCTGTGAGCTAGGTTGCTGGCGGCAGTGCTCGTCTTGTTCACCAACTCTTCTATGGTCTTTGCCTTTTCGGCGATGGCCGGTTTGTTCTTTGGAAGCCGCTGTGTCAACCACGCCAGATCCATTTTTATCGCGGTGAGCAGACTGCCGATTTCGTCGTGAACTTCACGCGCGATGCGCAGACGTTCCTGTTCCTTGGCGTCCTGGATGTGCGAGGAAAATTCCAGCAATTGCTGCTGTGTCCGTTTAACTTCCAATTCGGCCAACTTGCTCTGTGTGATGTTGAGCATGATGCCTTCCCAGCGCAGGCCGCCGCCGGAGGTTTTTTGTGGTGTGGCGCCGAGGCTGACCCATTTGAACGTATCGCCGGCAAACAGCAGGCGCCCCTCCCAGTTCCAGAAGCACATTGTCTGCGAGGATTGTTGCAGCGTGTTTTGGAAAGATGCCGCATCATCAGGGTGAATAAGGTCCAGAAAAAGCGCCGGGTTGTTTTGTAAGTTATGGGGGGCAATGCCAAGCAAAGTGACACAGCCCTCGCTGACATAGGGAAACGCGATCAGTCCATCTGCTGCAAGCTGAATTTGACATGCCATGCCGGGCAAGTTGGCGATAAACCCATGCAACTTGTCCGGGGATGGCTTTGAAGATGTCTCGCAAATTTCTTTAGGCATCTGTCTTTAACAATGGGTGAGTAAAAAATTTCTCAGGAAGCAGCTTACTACATCATTACAGGAGCCAGCAACTTATTGGCGACTAACATTTTTTGGCATTTGCCGCCCGGTGCGGCTTTCATTTTAAATTGGCAGATGATGCCGGGATGGCTTATAGCAGAAAAAGTTTGCACCTTGCTAATTCCATATGGCGTAAGGATAATCGGCGCTCCTGTCAGATTAGAGCCATGAGAGCTTATGCATCAAATCTTTCTCGCGCGCCAGCCTATCGTTGATCGCAAGGAGAACCTGTACGCCTTCGAGTTGCTGTTCCGCTCCGGCAACATGGCGGCGGGGGCAGGCGTGGTGGACGATACCCAAGCCACTGCGCGGGTAATGATGAATGCATTTGAGGAAATGGGTATTGCCGAAGTGCTTGGCGCGTACAAGGGGTTCATTAATCTGGACGCCACTTTCTTGCACAGCGACATTGTCGAGTTGTTGCCCAGGCAGCAAGTGGTGCTTGAGTTGCTGGAAACCATTGCTATTGACGATGCAGTCATCGCGCGTTGCCGCGAATTGAAAGCAATGGGATTCAGCCTGGCGTTGGACGATGTGCTGGAGTTGCGCGACGAAATCAAGCCGTTGCTCAGAGTGGTGGATGTAGTCAAACTGGATCTGATGCAGATTGATGCCGCCCTGCTGTCTGCATTGGTAAAGGAGTTTAAGCGATACCCGGTAAAACTGCTGGCGGAGAAGGTGGAAGATCGCGAGCAGGCCCGCAGCTGCATGGAAATGGGCTTTGATATGTTTCAGGGCTACTATTTTGCCCGCCCTGAGACGCTTTCCGGCAAGGGCACAGCGGACGCCTCAAAAATAGTATTGTTGCGTATCCTTACGCTGATGTTGAGCGATGCCGAAAACGAAAAAATCGTGGAGGCGTTCAAGGAACACCCGTCGCTGGTTTACAACCTGATGCGTATGGTGAATTCCGTGGGCATCGGCCTGGGTACCAAAATCAGGTCGCTTAACCATGGGTTGATAGTGATGGGGCGGCGACCGCTGCAGCGCTGGGTGCAGCTGTTGTTGTATGCTTCCGGCAAAGAGGGGGGCGTAATCAGCCCGCTGATGCAGCTTGCCGCCACACGTGGCAAGCTGATGGAGCTGGTGGCGCAGCAAATGCACCCGCATGATCTCGATTATATAGACCGTGCTTTCATGGTGGGCATGCTGTCGTTGCTCGACATTCTTATGGATGAACCTCTGCCCGCGATCCTGGCGCGCATGAACCTGCAGGAAGAGGTTGAAGCAGCGTTGCTGGAGCATGGCGGAGATCTCGGTGATTTGCTGACCCTGTGCGAGAATCTCGAAGCCGGCGATATTGCAGCCGTGCAGGAAAAGTTGCGCCCCCACCCCGGCCTGACTGCGGATATACTTAACAAAGTGCATATGGAAGCGCTGGGATGGGCTAACAATATTGTCGTGTAGCAGGAATTGCCCCGGCGCAGGAAAAATATTTCTTATCGTTGTCTTCGAATACCAATAGTTAATGCCTACCCCTCGCATTGCCGCAACGCCTGAGCGCCTGCTCCGAGAGGAAGTGCTTGCCCTGCATGCCTATCATGCCCCGACCGGCAATGGCATGGTCAAGCTGGATGCAATGGAAAATCCCTATCCATTGCCGTCTCAACTGCGCGAAGAAATCGCTCGCTTGGTGACGGATGCCGCTATCAACCGTTACCCGGATGCTGGAGCAAGGAGCCTGAAAGAAAAGATCCGCGCCGTAAGCGGCCTGGCGCATGATGCAGAGCTGTTGCTCGGCAATGGTTCGGATGAAATCATTCAACTGCTTGCGCTGGCCCTTGCCAAACCTGGCGCCAAGCTGTTGAGCGTGGAGCCTTCATTCGTGATGTACAAGATGATCGCCGCTTTCACCGGCATGCAGTACGTTGGCGTTCCGCTGGCAGAAAACTTCGCGCTGGATCTACCCGCCATGCTGTCTGCCATTGAGCGTCATCAACCGGCGCTGGTATTTCTCGCTTATCCGAACAACCCCAGCGGCAACTTGTTTGATGCGGATAATGTTGAGCAAATCATCCTTTCTGCGCCCGGGTTGGTGGTGGTGGATGAAGCCTATTACGCATTTGCCAGCGCCAGCTTTTTCCCCATGCTGGCGCGTTACCCCAACCTGCTGGTGATGCGCACTTTTTCAAAACTTGGCATGGCCGGGTTGCGCCTCGGTTTTCTGGCGGGCAGCCCTTTATGGCTGGCGCAGTTGGAAAAACTGCGCTTACCGTATAATATTGGCGTACTGACGCAACTGGTAGCGGAAAAACTATTACAGCACCACGAAATACTGTTGCAACAGGCAGGGCAAATCAAACAGGATCGGACATGGTTGTACGAACGCCTGGCCGGCATGGAGGGTGTGCGCGCGTTTCCGAGCGAGGCCAACTTTATTTTGTTTCATGTGGCGCATGCAGGCAGGGTTTTTGAAGGATTGAAGCAACGCGGCGTGCTGATAAAGAATATGAGCGGGGTACACGCGGCATTGGCCGATTGTCTGCGTGTCACGGTGGGCGCGCCGCAGGAGAACGAGTTATTCATCCGTGCATTGCAGGACAGTATTTATCAATCTAAAAATGGTATTTAGTGACGGAATAGCGCTGGCAACCCTTTCCGAAATAAATTTGTTTAGGACAAATAATGCGTAGCGCGCAAGTAACCCGCAACACCCTGGAAACCAGGATCGGCGTCAAGCTGAACCTGGATGGTAGCGGCAAGTCAACTTTCGATACCGGCCTGCCCTTTCTTGAACACATGCTCGATCAGGTTGCGCGTCACGGCATGATCGACCTGGATATCGTCGCCAAGGGCGATTTGCACATCGACGCGCACCACACCGTAGAAGATATCGGCATCACACTCGGTCAGGCATTCAATCAAGCGGTGGGGGACAAGAAAGGCTTGCGCCGCTACGGCCATGCCTATGTGCCCCTGGATGAGGCGTTGTCACGAGTGGTGCTGGATATTTCCGGCCGCCCCGGCCTGGTGTTTAACGTGGATTTTGTACGCTCCAATGTAGGTGAATTTGACGTGGATCTGGTGCGCGAGTTTTTCCAGGGTTTTGTCAATCACGCATTGGTGACGCTGCATATTGATAACCTGGCGGGCGACAACGCACACCATCAAACCGAGACCGTGTTCAAGGCATTCGGGCGCGCCCTGCGCATGGCGCTGGAAGTTGATCCGCGCATGGCAGGCGTGACGCCATCCACCAAGGGAACCCTGTAGCAATACACGTAAACAAGCATGGTGGATATTGCGGTTGTAGACTATGGCATGGGAAACTTGCGCTCGGTGCGGCAGGCATTGCGCGCCGTAGCGCCAGATGCCTCCATCGCGGTGACCAGTGAGCCAAATGAGGTGACGCAAGCGGCGCGCGTGGTGTTTCCCGGCCAGGGTGCGATGCCGGATTGCATGCGCGAACTTGATGCGCGCGGGCTGCGGGCTGCGGTGCTGCAGGCGGCGCGCAGCAAGCCTTTCCTGGGTATCTGCATCGGACTGCAAATGTTGTTTGAGCATAGTGATGAGGGCAATATTCCAGGGCTCGGCATTCTGCCCGGCAAGGTGGTGCGCTTCGCTGCCAACCTGCGTGATGCGCAGGACAACAAGTTGAAAGTGCCACACATGGGTTGGAACCAGGTGCATCATGCTGACCACACGCTGTGGCAAGGCATTCCGCAGGACGCGCGATTTTATTTCGTGCACAGTTACTATGTGCAGCCATTTGACGATGCACTTGTAAAAGCCACCAGTTGCTATCCGCAGCCTTTTGTTTGCGCCGTGGCGCGTGATAATTTATTTGCCGTGCAATTTCACCCGGAAAAGAGCCAGAGCGCCGGGCTGACATTGCTGAAAAATTTTGTGAACTGGAATCCCGTTTAACTTTTGTTTGTTCCCGATGTTTAATTTTTTTATTTCGTTCAATTGATAGTGCTGCCATGCTGATTATCCCTGCGATTGATTTGAAAGACGGACATTGTGTGCGCCTGCGCCAAGGCATGATGGAAGATGCTACGGTGTTTTCTGAAGACCCTGCGGCAATGGCGCAACACTGGTTGCAACAGGGCGCTCGCCGCTTGCATCTGGTTGACTTGAATGGCGCGTTTGCCGGCAAGCCGAAAAATGAGGCCGCTGTGCGCAGCATTGTGGACGCGGTGGGGCTGGATGTGCCGATACAGCTCGGCGGCGGCATCCGCGATCTGGAAACCATAGAGCGCTACATCGACATTGGCGTAACTTACGTCATCATCGGTACGGCGGCGGTCAAAGTGCCGGGCTTCCTGCACGAAGCCTGTGATGCTTTTCCCGGCCACATCATGGTAGGGCTGGACGCCAAGGCTGGCAAAGTAGCGGTGGACGGCTGGTCCAAGCTGACCGGGCACGACGTGCTTGACCTGGCCAAACGCTTCGAAGGCTACGGCATCGAGGCCATTATTTACACCGATATCGGACGCGACGGCATGCTCTCCGGCGTGAATATTCCCGCAACCGTGGAGTTGGCGCGCGAACTTACGGTGCCCGTCATCGCCAGCGGCGGCATCACCAATCTTGAGGATGTGCGCGCGCTATGCGCTGTGCAAGACGAGGGCATCACCGGCGCGATCACCGGCCGCGCCATCTATGAGGGCACGCTGGAGTTCACTCCGGCACAGGCGCTGGCCGATCAGCTTACCGAGGAAATGGGCGTAAAGGTATAGGCTCTGCGGGTTTTACCCTTGCCCCTTCCCCCTTCACTGAATGTTAGCCAAACGCATCATCCCCTGCCTTGACGTCACTGCCGGCCGCGTAGTTAAAGGGGTCAGCTTCGTCGAATTGCGTGATGCGGGAGACCCGGTGGAAATCGCGCGCCGTTACGATGAGCAGGGCGCGGACGAACTGGCTTTTCTCGACATCACTGCCAGCTCCGATGACCGCGGCATCCTGTTCCGCGTCATCGAGCAGGTGGCCGATCAGGTATTCATTCCCCTTACCGTGGGCGGCGGCGTGCGCCATGTGGAAGACGTGCGCAACCTGCTGAATGCGGGCGCCGACAAGGTGAGCATCAACACTTCTGCGGTGCTCAACCCGCAACTGGTGGAAGACGCCGCAGGGCGTTACGGCTCGCAATGCATCGTGGTGGCGATAGACGCAAAGCAGGTGAACCCAGGCCAATGGGAAGTTTTCACCCACGGCGGGCGCAAGGCTAGCGGATTAAATGCGGTAGAATGGGCAAAGAACATGCAGAAATTGGGCGCCGGCGAAATCCTGCTGACCAGCATGGATAAGGATGGACAAAGAAGCGGTTTCGACCTTGCGTTAACCCGCGCCGTGACCGATGCGCTGGAAATACCCGTTATCGCCAGCGGCGGAGTGGGCAACCTGCAACATCTGGTGGACGGCGTGAAACTGGGCGGAGCGGATGCGGTGCTGGCGGCCAGTATCTTTCATTACGGTGAGTACACCGTGCAGCAGGCCAAGCAGTTTATGGCGCAACATGGCATCGAGGTGCGATTATGACACGGTGTGCGAAAGCACCCGCAAGGGGTAGGCCGATGGGTTCCCCGCTACTTTGCAGCGACCCATTCGCTCTGTCGGAGGTGCGGCTATGAATGAGACGTGGCTGAACAAAATCAACTGGGCGGATGACGGGCTGGTGCCAGCCATTGCGCAAGACGCAACCAACGGGCGCGTGCTGATGGCGGCGTGGATGGATCGCGAGGCGCTCAAGCGCACCGTCCAGTCCGGTGAAGCGGTATACTGGTCGCGTTCACGCAAGAAACTTTGGCGTAAGGGCGAGGAATCCGGTCACGTGCAGCATGTGAAGGAGGTGCTCCTCGATTGCGACGGTGACGTGGTGTTGCTGCTGGTTGAGCAGGAGGGCGGCATCGCTTGCCACACCGGGCACGCGAGCTGCTTCTTCAACAGGCTGCAGGATGGGCAATGGGTTGAAGTCGATGCGGTGCTCAAGGCGCCGGAGGAAATTTACAAGAAATGAATGACATTCTTCAGCGGCTGACTCAAATCCTGGAGGCGCGCAAACAGGCTGCGCCGGACGGCTCTTATGTCGCGAAACTGTTCAGCAAGGGCGAAGATGCAATACTGAAGAAAGTCGGCGAGGAAGCTACCGAAGTTGTGCTGGCAGCCAAGAATGGCGACAAGGCGCATCTGGTGCATGAAACCGCCGATTTGTGGTTTCATTGTATGGTGCTGCTGGCGCAGCATGGTTTGAGTGCAGACGATGTGCTGAACGAACTGGCGCGGCGCGAAGGTATGTCGGGTATTGCCGAAAAGAATAGCCGGCAAAAGGGCTGAGTAATGAGCGACTGCATATTCTGCAAAATCGCGCGCGGTGAAATTTCCAGCCGCAAGGTGTATGAAGACGATGAGCTATTTGCTTTCCACGACATCAACCCTGTTGCGCCGGTGCATTTCATGCTCATTCCCAGATTGCATGTCGCCTCGTTGATGGAAGCAGACAGCGGCCATACTGCGCTTCTCGGCAGGATGTTGTTGCTGGCGCCAAAATTGGCGAAGGAGCAGGGGCTGGACAATGGCTTTCGCATCGTCATCAACACCGGCAAAGGGGGTGGGCAGGAAGTTTTTCACCTGCATATCCACATTATCGGTGGCGGCCATATTCCGCCCATGGTGCGGCGCAGTTAACCAGCGGCTTGGGCAGCGTTACCAATGATTTGTGGCGTAGTTTGCCAACTTGGTCAGATGGCTATACAAAGCTAACAGGCAACTATCTTGGGAGGGAATGATGGGTGGATTAAGTATTTGGCACTGGTTAATTGTTTTGTTGGTCGTTGTCCTGATATTCGGCACCAAAAAACTGCGCAATATCGGCAGCGACTTGGGCGGCGCGGTAAAAAACTTCAAGGAAGGCATGCGCGACGATGAACCAAAGCGGGCTCAGCAAGACGGGAAAGTCATCGAGGGTGAAGTAACGTCGAAAACACAGGCGGAAGACAAATCAAATACGCATGTTTGAAATCGCATTCTCCGAACTGCTTGTCATAATGGTGGTGGCGCTTATTGTCATTGGCCCGGAACGGCTGCCGAAAGTGGCGCGTATGGCGGGGAATTTGTGGGGGCGAATGCAGCGTTATGTGCAGAGCGTCAAGAACGACATAGCAAACGATATGGCAGTTGAAGAGGCCCAACAATTGCACGGCGCCATCGGCAAGGAAATCACCGCTATCGAACAGGCTACGCTGGAGGCAAGGCAGGCGCTTGAGCAGGAAATACTGGATGCGCAGCCAGGCAAACCGCCCGATGCTCCACCTGAACAAAATCCACCAGTTAAGCAATCTTCCGATACAACAAGCAAGCCAGCTTGATGGGCACCAGTGAAAGTTTTATTGCGCACCTGATTGAATTACGCGCGCGCCTGCTGAACATTACCGTGGTCTTGCTGGTGGTATTTGTCTGCCTGTTTCCGTGGGCGTCTGATCTCTACACCTTGCTGGCGAAACCGATGCTGGCAAAGCTGCCCAAGGGCGGGCAGATGATCGCCACCGATGTCACCACGCCGTTCTTCGTGCCTCTCAAGGTCGCAATGATGGCCGCTTTGCTGATTTCGCTGCCTTACATCCTTTACCAGGCATGGCGGTTTGTCGCGCCCGGTTTGTATGAGCACGAGAAGCGCCTGGTCGTACCGCTCATCGTCACCAGCACCCTATTGTTTTTTTGCGGCATGGCGTTTGCCTACTTTGTGGTATTTCCGGTGGTATTTGGTTTCATCACCGCCTCTGCGCCGCATGGGGTGGCCGTAATGACCGATATCGACAAATACCTCAGCTTCGTACTCGGCATGTTCATGGCGTTCGGGATTACTTTCCAAGTACCGGTGGCGGTAGTGCTGCTGGTGCGCATGGGTGTTGTCAGCGTAGAGAAGCTGAAGGAAATCCGTTCTTATGTGATAGTCGGCGCATTTATCGTCGGCGCAATCTTCACCCCGCCGGATGTGGTATCCCAATTCATGCTGGCGATGCCATTGTGGTTGTTGTACGAAGTGGGTATCGTGGTGGCGGGATGTTTGTCAAAGAAGACGTAATACAATTTTCTAGCCGGAATTGGGGGCGTGGGATGCTGTTTAAAATAAACAGCATTCCGCCACGGAAAACATGGAAATGAAGTTGTTTGCCGGACAGTATTCAGGACGCCGTGTGTTACTGACGGGCCATACTGGCTTCAAGGGCAGTTGGCTCGCCCTGTGGTTAACCGAACTTGGCGCCAGTGTAATCGGCGTAGCGTTGCCTTCCGATACCTCTCCCAATCATTGGGATATGCTTGGGCTGGATATTTCCGATTATCGTCTTGACGTTCGCGGTGCCCAGGGTTTGGCGCAAGTTGTGAACAGCGCCAAGCCGGAAATTGTTTTCCATCTGGCGGCGCAGTCCCTGGTTCGTCGTTCCTACCGCAACCCGTTGGAGACCTGGTCGACAAATGTCATGGGGACCGCCAACCTGCTGGAGGCTTGCCGCCAAACTGAGAGCGTACGCGCAATCGTTGTGGTAACTTCCGACAAGTGCTATGAAAACCAGGAATGGTCAAGGGGCTATCGGGAAACTGACCGTCTCGGCGGACACGACCCCTATAGCGCATCTAAGGCCGCCACGGAACTTGTCGCTGCCAGTTACCATAGCGCATACTTTAGCGCAGCCGAGGCTGCTTTGCTTGCCACTGCACGTGCAGGCAATGTCATCGGCGGCGGGGATTGGTCGGAAGACAGGCTGATACCCGACCTGGTGCGGTCGATGCCCGGCACCTTGGAAATCCGCTCTCCCTTGGCTACGCGGCCATGGCAGCATGTGCTCGAATCCTTGAGCGGCTATCTGCTGCTCGGGCAAAAGCTGCTCGAGGGTCGGCGCGAAATGGCAGAAAGCTGGAATTTCGGTCCTGAAGCGGATGATAATGAAACCGTAGCCGGCGTGCTGGCGCGCCTCAGCGCATATTGGCCTGGCCTTGAATGGCATACGACCGGAGCACCCCAGCCCCACGAGGCTCACCTGCTTTGCCTGGATAGCGCCAAGGCGCGCAGTCGGCTTGGTTGGCAGCCAGTCTGGAAATTGGACGAAGCGCTGGCTGCCACTGCGCACTGGTATCGAACCTACCTTGCTACAGGGCAAGTCGAGAGCAGGCTGCAACTTGAAACTTTTGTCGCCCGGGCTCGCACCCAAGGAGCGGGGTGGGCTGTTGCATGAGCTTGAAAAACTTCCAATTGTGTTTCAAAACTGGATTCGCCAGATAAACTGAATTCACCGGACACAAGAAACCGTTTGTTTTTAAACTT
>JAHFRC010000081.1 GCA_023259015.1 Nitrosomonadales bacterium
TGGCCTTGCGCCACCAGTTGCCGGTACAGCGCATCGTCGTGGGTAAAATGCTCTTCACGGAAACGCAGGAAACCCTGCATCAACTGCTGCGGCGTGGTCATGCACCGGTCAGTCGCCGCATGGCTTCGCGATATTTGTCCGAAGTTTTTTGCAGTACATCGAGTGGCACACGGGGTGCGGGCGGCTGTTTATTCCAACCGGAAGCCTCCAGCCAGTCGCGCACGAATTGCTTGTCAAAACTGGGTGGGTTGCAGCCGACACGGTATTCGTCGGCAGGCCAGAAACGCGAAGAATCCGGCGTCAGCGCCTCATCGATCAAATACATCTTGCCCGCCCCATCCACGCCGAATTCAAACTTGGTGTCGGCGATGATGATGCCCCGTGTGAGCGCATACTCAGCCGCTTGGGTGTACAGCGCCAGCGTGGCGTCGCGCACCTCTGCGGCGCGCGCCTCGCCCAGCAGCTTCTGCGCTTCTTCAAATGAAATGTTCTCGTCGTGTTCGCCCACCGCAGCCTTGGTGGAAGGCGTGAACAGCGGCTGCGGCAGCCGCTGCGCTTCCTGCAAACCGGCGGGTAGTTTGATGCCGCACACCGTGCCGGTTTTTTTGTAATCCTTCCAGCCCGAACCCACTAGGTAGCCGCGCACAATCGCCTCTACCGGCAGCGGCTTCAGGCGCCTCACCACGAAGGCGCGGCCCGCCACCTGGGCGCGGTCGGCTTCGGTTTTCACCACGTCTTCCGGCTTGATGCCGGAAAGGTGATTGGAGATGACGTGTCCCAATTTTGCAAACCAGAAATTGGACAGGCTGGTGAGTATCTCCCCCTTCCCCGGCACCGGGTCAGGCAGGATCACGTCAAAGGCGGAGAGGCGATCAGTCTGCACGATCAATAAATACTGGTCGTCCACGCCGTAAATATCGCGCACCTTGCCGCGGTGCAGCAGCGGCAGGCTGTTCAGGTTTGATTCGTGCAAGGCGGTCATGGTCAATTCGGTGCCGACAAAGTAGTCGCGGCAATCGCCTCGACCTGTTGCTTGCGATAGTCGGCAAGTTTCTGCTCCAGCAGCGCATTCTGTAGCGCCAGCATGGAAACTACAAACAACCCGGCATTGGCCGCGCCCGCCTCGCCGATGGCGAAGGTGGCAACCGGAATGCCTTTCGGCATCTGCACGATGGACAGCAGCGAATCCATGCCCTTGAGGTACTTGGATGGCATGGGCACGCCCAGCACCGGCAGCGTGGTCTTGCCCGCAATCACCCCGGCCAGATGCGCCGCGCCGCCCGCGCCGGCAATAAAGCACTGCACGCCCTGCGCCGTCATGTCCTTGATGTAATCGAACAGCAAGTCGGGTGAGCGGTGCGCCGAAATCACGCGCGCGTCATAAGCCACGCCGAAATCCTGCAACTGGCGCGCGGCTTGCTGCATGATATCCCAGTCATTCGCACTGCCCATCACAATCGCAACCAACGGTTTGCTCATGAATTTATCCCTCCCTGTGATAGCCCGCCACGCGCTCGACTTCGTTCTTCGAGCCGAGAATCACCGGCACGCGCTGATGCAAGCCGGACGGCTTGATTTCCATGATGCGCTCGCGCCCGGTGGAGCTGGCTCCGCCTGCCTGTTCCACGATGAAAGACATCGGGTTGGCTTCGTACAGCAGGCGCAATTTGCCAGCCTTGCCGGGTTCCTTGGTGTCAAACGGATACATGAAAATCCCGCCGCGCGTCAGGATGCGGTGCACTTCGGCGACCATGGAGGCCACCCAGCGCATGTTGAAATTCTTCTCGCGCCCGCCCGGCGTCTTGCCCTTCATGCACTCGTCCACATAGCGCTGCACCGGCTCTTCCCAGAAACGCTGGTTGGACACGTTGATGGCGAACTCGTGGGTATCGGCAGGAATGGTCATCTTCGGGTGGGTCAGCATGAATTCGCCGATATCGTTGTCCAGCGTGAAGCCGTCCACGCCGTGTCCGGTGGTCAGGACCAGCATGGTGGAAGGGCCGTACAGCGCATAGCCGGCACAGACCTGCCTGGTGCCCGGCTGCAGGAAATCTGCGGCAGTCGGGTTGGACACGACATCCGGGCAGCGCAGAATGGAGAAGATCGTGCCCACTGAAATGTTCACGTCAATGTTGGAAGAACCATCCAGCGGGTCGAATGTCAGCAGGTATTTGCCTTTCGGATAGCGTGCAGGAATGGGATAAATATCATCCATCTCTTCCGATGCCATTGCGGCAAGGTGGCCGCTCCATTCATTGGCCTTGATAAAAATGTCATTGGTGATCACATCCAGTTTTTTCTGCGTCTCACCCTGGATGTTTTCACTGCCCGCACTGCCCAGTACGCCAATCAATGCTCCCTTGTTCACGCTATGGGCAATTTGCTTGCAGGCAGTAATGATGTCACTCAGCAGTCCGGTGAAATCGCCGGAAGCACCCGGAATATGCCGTTGCTCTTCGATGATGAATTGCACTAAGTTCTTGCTCATGTTTTTTGCTTATAGGTTGATTTTGAAGTTTGTTGATTTTACATGCTTTTGCGCACCCACTCCATTAATATGCACAGGGTGCGCCGAAGCAAATTATTTGTTATTGACCTTTACATAATTCACGACACACATGTTGTCATTCCCGCGCAGGCGGGAATCCAGCAAGACAAAAAAGCCTTTCGTTTAAACCCACTGGATTCCCGCCTGCGCGGGAATGACGCAGCAATTTTATTGTTTTCCAAATTCCATTTCGGGTGATGCAGCATTGTCTTTAACCCAAATAATCCATTAGCCGATTTCCAACCCGCCAAGAATGCTTCAAATCGGCTAATGGATTATTTGGGTTTATTATTTATGGCGCCAAAAACGGCAAGGGGTTATGTGTCAGTGCAGTTGCCACGATATAGAAAAACACTAGTTGTGCAGCTACCCATGCCGCGATTCTGGCGCGCAAAGTCTTGCCGAAACGGAACGCCACCATGCCGAAACCGATGTAGAATAACAGTCCGGTCACCTTGGCGGTGAGCCATGCATCCACGCCGGGATATTGCCGGATACCGATGGCAAGCGTAATGGCGCTTACCAGCAGCAGCGTATCCGTTACGTGCGGCACAATATTCACCCAGCGCTGGCGCAACATGGGTGATCCCTGTATCAACCATACTCCACGCAGGAAAAATAGTGCGTAGCTGGCAGCCACGCAAGTGACGTGAATGGTTTTTATTATGAGCAGGTTCATAAATTCCTGGATACGGATTTAAGGTTTGTGCAATCCGTCTTGCGGTTAAAATGTATCGACGATATAGTGGGGCGCTGGTGCAGAAAATATCGCAAGTTATCTGGCAGAAACGATCGATGCCACTGACATTGTTGGTCGGGTTATAAACCGGGTTATAAACTGATTGTGCCGGAGCATCCGTCCGGCCAATTGCTGACAATTCGATTCTAAGCAAGCTGAATTTTAGAAGCTATTTCCGGATGCCGCAAGCACAGGCAAGGTTCGGTGCACAAATGCGAGAATCCAAGTTTGCATATACATACAGAAAAATTGAGGACGAACAATAGACGTTATGCCAAAAACAGCATTTATCAAACGGTTCTTGGGACTCTTGCTGGTATGTTTGTCCATAGCTTCCATGCATGGCTGCAAGTTGCAGGAAGCGCCGCAGTTTAAGTCTACCGATATCACCGGGATCGATTCCGGGAAAGATTTCCGGCTGACAGACCATCTCGGGCAGCAGCGTGCTTTATCCGACTTCAAGGGTAAGGTGGTAGTGCTGTTTTTCGGGTACACGCATTGCCCAGAGGCTTGCCCGAATACGCTGTCAGAGCTTGCGCTCGTTATGAAGCGTCTCGGCCCAGATGCCGACAAGATTCAGGTTCTGTTCGTAACCCTGGACCCCGAACGCGATACCCAGGCCATCTTGTCACAATACATCCCGTCGTTTAACCCGAAATTTATTGCGCTCTATGGCACGCCAGAACAAACTGCCGCGACCGCGAAAGAATTCAGGATTTTTTACAACAAGGAGCCCGGAAAGAGTCCAGGCTCCTATACACTGGATCATTCCGTCGGAACCTATATTTACGACCAGTCCGGAAAGTTGCGCCTGCATGGGAGCTATGGACAAGGTGCTGATGCACTCGTCCATGATATTAAATTATTGCTCAATTCGTAGCTACACGATTGGACCTGGCCAATAGTGTACGAAGCTGCGCTACATAATTTACTGTTACGCAAAATTATTTTTCCATTCACGCAACGCGGCGAATACCGCCACTTCATTACCCGATGTGAGCTTCAGGCCGGCTTGTCGCTCCACGTTGCGAATGATTTCCTGCGTAGTGCAGCGCAGAAAAGGATTGGTAGATTTTTCCAGCGCAATGGTTGAGGGCAACGTGGGATGCCCTGCGGCACGTAGCGCACTGGCATCTTCCTGGCGTTGTTTGAGTTGCGCATTACCCGGCTCGCAGGCCAAGGCGAAACGGATATTGGCCTCAGTGTACTCGTGTGCGCAATACACCTTTGTTTCACCGGGCAGATTTGCCAACCTTTGCAGGGAACGAAACAGTTGCGCGGCGGTTCCTTCAAACAGCCTGCCGCAACCGCAGCCAAACAGGGTGTCACCACAGAATACGCCACCCACGCCCAGATAGGCGATATGTCCGCGCGTGTGACCGGGAATACCGAGCACATCCAGCCTGATCCCCAATTCCTGAACTTCCACCACATCGGCTTCGCCGACAGCGTGGCTGAGGCAGGAAATATCTTCCTGTTGCGGCCCATACACCGGCACGTTGTATACTTGCACCAGTTCGCAGATACCGCCGACATGGTCGCCGTGATGGTGGGTGCACAGGATGGCGACAAGCCTGAGCCAGTGCGCGTCCAGGTAAGCGCGCACTGGCGCGGCCTCACCCGGATCGACCACAACTGCATGCTGCCGGTCATGCAGCAGCCAGATATAGTTGTCCTTTAAGGCAGGAATAGGAGTGATGTTGAACACACAATATCCGTTTCTTGTTAAATCATATTTGAGTGAAGCCAGCCCGTATGCCAGCTGCTAATACACTTGCCGATTGGTTTGCCACGACACAGGGACAGTATTTGCTGGCCCGTGAGCAGGCATTTTTCGACCACAGTGTAGCCGATATTTTTGGTTTCAATGCGCTGCAACTTGGATTACCCGAACATGAGTTTCTGCGCACCAGCCGCATGCCGTTGCGTGTAATGGCCGGTAATGAAGCGGGCGTGCAAGTGCGGGCGGATGTGGATGAACTGCCACTTGAATGCGGCAGTCTGGATTTGGTACTGTTGCCGCACGTCCTGGAATTTAACGCGCACCCGCACCATATTTTGCGCGAGGCCGAGCGCATATTGATGCCGGGTGGTACCCTCATTATTAGCGGTTTTAATCCTCGTAGCCTGTGGGGCATGCGCAGGGTGCTCGGCTCAAAGACCGGTTATCCGTGGAATGGTGACTTCATTGCCTTGCCGCGCCTGAAAGACTGGTTGGCGTTGCTGGGGTTCGAGGTCGTGGCAGGACGCTTTGCCTGTTATGTGCCGCCATTCACCAACCCCGGATGGTCAAACCGCCTGCGCTTTATGGAACCGGCTGGTGATCGCTGGTGGGCCGTGTGTGGCGGGGTATATTTTTTGCAGGCGATCAAAAGAGTGCCAGGCATGCGCCTGATCAAGCCGCGCTGGAA
>JAHFRC010000082.1 GCA_023259015.1 Nitrosomonadales bacterium
CTGGGGCGCTGAGGGCGGGCGATAAAATTGGGGAGAAGGCGAGCACTGTTTGAGCTCCGCAGTGGGGCACGGTTTGTGTGCCCCGCCAGGGCGAGTTGCGCAGCCGCCCAATTTTATCGCTCGACCGAAGGAACCCGCAGGGCGCTCCGGCAGGGTCGCCTTTTCTTGGGTTACTTTCTTTTTGGCGAAGCAAAAGAAAGTGACTAGCTGCCGGTCTACCACCGGCAAACTCCTCCCTACGGTATAATCCGCGCCCTTATGCAAATTATTCGCGGACTTCATTCCCCTGACCGGCAGCCGGTTGCATTGACCATCGGAAATTTCGATGGCGTGCATCTTGGCCATCAGGCTTTGCTCAAGCAATTACGCGAGGCGGCGCAATTGCGCGGGTTGCCCACTGCGGTGCTGGTGTTCGAGCCGCATCCGCGCGAGTTTTTTACGCCGGAGCAAGCCCCGGCTCGGCTGACCAACATGCGCGAGAAGCTGGAGTTGTTTGCAGCTCTCGGCTTGGATCGCGTGCACGAATGCCATTTCAACAGCAGTTTTGCGCAGATGAGCGCGACGGATTTCATCCATGCGCTGCATGAAGAACTGGCGGTGAAGTTTGTGCTGATCGGCGACGACTTCCGTTTCGGCAACGCCCGCAGCGGCGATTTCGCGCTGATGGAGAAGATCGGTGCACAGCATGGTTTTGCGGTGCAGGCCATGCACAGCGTGCTGAACGACGGCATACGCATCTCCAGCACGGCAGTGCGCGCGGCACTGGCGGAGGGCAACATGCGTTTGGCGCAGCATTATCTGGGTCGGCCATACAGCATCAGTGGGCGCGTGGAGCATGGCGACGGCATGGGCAAACGGCTCGGGTTTCCGACGGCCAACATTCAGTTGAAGCACAACCGCCCGCCATTGACCGGAATTTTCGTGGTGCGCATGCAGGGCGACGATTTGCCGCCCATGAGTGGCGTGGCCAGTCTGGGGGTACGCCCCACAGTGAGACAGGATGGCAAGTATGTCCTGGAAGTGCACCTGTTCGATTTTGCGCACGACATTTACAACAGGCATATGCGCGTGGATTTTCTGCACAAGCTGCGCGATGAAGAAAAATATCCAGACGTGGAAACGCTGACGCGGCAGATCGCACTGGATGTGGAAAACGCAAAACGATGGTTCGAGAAAGATCATGGCAGAACAGAAATATCCGCTTAACCTTCCGGGAACTTCATTTCCCATGCGCGGCGACCTCGCAAAACGCGAGCCGCAAATGCTGGCGCGCTGGCAGGAGCAACAGCGTTACCAAAAGATACGCGCCGCATGCAAAGGACGCCAGAAATTTGTGCTGCACGACGGCCCGCCGTATGCCAATGGCGATATCCACATCGGCCATGCGGTGAACAAGGTGCTGAAGGACATCATTGTCAAATCGAAGACCTTGGCCGGCTACGATGCGCCTTATGTGCCTGGCTGGGATTGCCACGGTTTGCCGATTGAATTGCAGGTGGAAAAAAAATACGGCAAAGCGATTCCGCCCGCGCAGTTCCGCGAACTATGCCGCGAATATGCCGCCGAGCAGATCGAGCGGCAGAAGGGGGATTTCATCCGCCTCGGCGTGCTGGGGGAGTGGGATAACCCGTACCTGACGATGGGCTTCAGGACCGAGGCCGACATCATCCGCGCCTTGGGCAAAATTTTCGGGCGCGGCTATCTTTACCAGGGGCGCAAGCCGGTGAACTGGTGCCTGGATTGCCAGTCCGCATTGGCCGAAGCTGAAGTGGAATACGAGGATAAAACTTCGCCTGCAATTGATGTCGGCTTCGAGGTAAAGGATAAGGAGGCATTGGGCAAGGCATTCGGCATATCGCTGCCGGGCGATGCCAAAGCGTATGCGGTGATCTGGACCACCACGCCATGGACACTGCCCGCCAACCAGGCGGTGAGCGTGCATCCGCAGCACGAATATCGCCTCATCCATACCGGAAAGGGCTATCTGGTATTGGTCGCTGAGTTGGCCGATGCCTGCCTCGCACGCTATGGGATGGCAGGGGGCGCGAATGCTGTTGGCGTATGCAAGGGGGCTGCGCTTGAGATGTTGCCGTTGCAACACCCGTTTTATGACCGTATCGTGCCCATCATCTGTGGCGAACACGTAACGCTGGAAGCGGGCACCGGCCTGGTGCATACCGCACCGGCACACGGTTTGGACGATTATTTTATCGGGCAGAAATACGATTTGCCCAATGACAACCCGGTGGGCGACGATGGCAAGTTTTTCGCCAAGGAGCCGCTGGTCGGCGGATTGTTCGTATGGAAGGCCAACGATGTGGTGCTGGAAGCGCTGCATGCCAGCGGCCATCTGCTGCACCAGGAAAAATTGAAGCACAGCTATCCGCATTGCTGGAGGCACAAGACCCCGATCATTTTCCGTTCCACGCCACAGTGGTTCATCGGCATGGATAATATTGCGCCAGATGGATCGGCAACTGCGGAAAGACTGGTGCAGGAAAAACGTGCGCATGGCACAGTGCATGCGCAGCATGATGGGTCGAGCTTGCGCGATCTGGCCAACCAGGCCGTGGAAGCAACGCAGTTCTTCCCGGCATGGGGGCGCGCCCGCCTCGAAGCGATGATCAAGAACCGCCCCGACTGGTGCGTGTCGCGCCAGCGCAATTGGGGTGTGCCGATGCCGTTCTTCGTGCACAAGGAAACCATGCAACTGCATCCGCGCACGCTGGAGCTGCTGGAGCAAGTCGCATTGCGCGTCGAGCAGGATGGCATCGAAGCATGGTTCAGCCTGAATTCCGTGGATTTGCTCGGCGAAGATGCGGCGCATTACCACAAGCTCACCGACACATTGGATGTGTGGTTCGATTCCGGTGCGACGCACGAGGCCGTGCTGCGCCAGCGCGACGAACTGGGCTTTCCCGCCGACCTGTATCTGGAAGGTTCCGACCAGCACCGTGGCTGGTTCCAGAGTTCGCTGCTCACCTCCTGTGCGATCAATGGCCGCGCACCTTACAAGGCGCTGCTCACGCATGGTTTTGTGGTGGATGGCGGCGGCCACAAGATGTCCAAATCCAAGGGTAATGTTATTTCACCGCAGAAAGTGATAGACACACTGGGCGCCGATATCCTGCGCCTGTGGGTGGCTTCCACCGATTACTCCGGCGAACTGTCCATCTCCGACGAGATACTCAAGCGCGTGGTGGAAAGCTACCGCCGCATCCGCAACACGTTGCGCTTCCTGCTGGCGAATATTGCCGACTTCGATATGCAGAAGCATGCCATGCCGGTGGAGCAGTGGTTGGAGATAGACCGTTATGCGCTGCTTTTGACGAAGGCGTTGCAGGACGATGTGTGTGACGATTATGCGAAATACAATTTTCATGTGGCTGTGCAGAAGCTGCATACTTTCTGCTCGGAAGATTTAGGTGGTTTCTATCTCGACATATTGAAAGATCGTCTTTATACCGCCGGAGGAAATTCACCCGCACGCCGCTCGGCGCAGAATGCGCTGTATCACATCACGCACAGCCTGGTGCGCCTGATGGCGCCCATCCTGAGTTTTACGGCAGAAGAGGCGTGGGCAGTTTTGAGTGGCAAACAGGATGTCAGCGTATTCGAGCAGCAGTGGTATGCATTGCCGGGCAATCACTTGAATAGTGAGGGCGTTGGTGTGTGGAAATATATCAGAAACATCCGTGAGCAAACGGTAAATAAAGAATTGGAAAATATGCGTGAGGCAGGGAAGATCGGGTCTTCTTTAGCAGCCGAGCTTGATATATATGCCGATCAAGGGACTTATAAAATACTAAGTCGAGTCAAGGACGAATTAAAGTATGTATTCGTTACCTCACGAGTAACGCTCCACCAAGGCAATGAGGAGCAATTCAAGGTAACACCCAGCGCCCACGCCAAGTGTGAACGTTGCTGGCATTACCGCGCCGATGTCGGCAGCGATGCCAACCATCCGACGCTGTGTGGTCGCTGTGTTTCCTGTGTTGTTGGAGATGACGCAGAAAACAAGGCGCGCAAGTATGCCTGATGCCCTCTCCTCCAACCCCTCTCCCGCAAGCGGGCGAGGGGAGCTGATGCGCTGGCTTGGGCTAAGCGCACTGGTTATTACGCTCGACCAGATCAGCAAACTTGAGATCAACAGCCACTTTGTCCATGGCGAAAGCCTTGCTGTTCTTGGCGTATTCAATGTGGTGCTGGCGCACAATACCGGCGCGGCATTCAGCATGCTCAACGATGCAGGAGGCTGGCAGCGCTGGATGTTCAGTGCTATTGCCGTTGTCGCTTCGATATGGATCGTTTGGTTGCTGCGCAAGCATCAACAGCAGGAATTGTTTTGCTTTGCGCTTGCATTGATACTGGGCGGCGCGCTGGGCAATCTGATGGACCGCATCGCTTACGGCTACGTGGTGGACTTCCTCGATTTTCACTGGGGCAACCATCATTTCCCCGCATTCAATATTGCCGACTCCGCCATTACCTGCGGTGCGGCACTGATGTTATGGGACAGCCTCATGCACAAACCTGGGAAGAGCTGAATGGATTTATTGCTTGCCAACCCGCGCGGTTTTTGTGCCGGTGTCGACCGTGCCATCGAGATTGTCGAGCGCGCGCTGGAGCTGCATGGGGCGCCAATCTACGTGCGCCACGAAGTGGTGCATAACAAGTTTGTGGTGGACAACCTGCGGCGGAAGGGTGCGATATTCATCGAAGATCTGGCGGACGTACCGCCTGGCAGTATTCTCATATTCAGCGCACATGGCGTATCGCAGGCGGTACGCAAAGAAGCAGAGGCGCGCGGATTTACGCTATTCGATGCGACATGCCCGTTGGTGACCAAAGTGCATATGGAAGTGGCGCGCCTGCGTGCGCAGGGCAAGGAAATCATCATGATCGGGCATGCCGGGCATCCGGAAGTGGAAGGCACCATGGGGCAAAGCGAGGGCGGCATGTATCTGGCAGAGTCGCCGGAGGATGTGCGGCGCCTCGTGGTGCAGGATGAGAACAACCTTGCTTTTGTCACGCAGACCACGCTTTCCCTGGATGACGCCAGCGCCATTATTACCGCGCTGAGGGCACGCTTTCCCAATATTACCGGCCCCAAGAAAAACGATATCTGTTATGCCACGCAAAACCGTCAGGACGCAGTAAAGCTGATGGCCAGACAATGCGATGTGGTAATCGTGGTGGGTTCGCCCAACAGCTCCAACTCCAACCGCCTGCGTGAAGTGGCGCGCAAGATGAATGTGCCCGCCTATCTGGTGGACAACGCAAGTGAACTGCAAGTGGAATGGCTGCATGAAAAGTCACACGTGGGTGTAACCGCAGGGGCTTCCGCGCCGGAAGTGCTGGTGCAGGAGGTGGTTGCGCGGCTGAAACAATTGGGCGCAACGAAGGTAAGCGAATTGCAAGGCATCAGAGAAAATGTGGTGTTCCCGCTGCCCAAGCCGTTCCAGACTGCCGCTGATGCACAATAAATCGGATCGGCTTCTTGGCAGAATGGATGGCTTGCCTGCTTTCGCGCCAACTGGTAAAAATTGCCCATCATCTGCGAGGCGCTTATAATTTATGTCGGTTCGCTGATGTAGCTCAGTCGGTAGAGCAACTGATTCGTAATCAGTAGGTCG
>JAHFRC010000033.1 GCA_023259015.1 Nitrosomonadales bacterium
TTGCCACTACGCACACAAGACCCGATACAAGCGCACTGATGAGCTTGAGCCGGTGATTGAGGTATTGATTGAGCGGCACTACATCCGGCCAAGGGTGATGAAGCTGGTGCAGGGCAGGCCGAGCCGCCTGTATGAAATCAATCCGGCAATTTTAGGAAAGGAAGCCTAGAGAATCGCACCACAAAAACCACAGAAACATTTAGAGCAATTCTTTTTGTGGTTATTGTGGTCAAGTTCCTAGGGTTAGAAAATGAAAAATTCCATGAAAGAGAATCAGCCTGCAACCATTGACGGGGCAAGCCTTCACGTTTTGCCTACCCCCTCTGTTATCCACCTGAAAACAGCGGATGACGTGCGCCTTGAACTTGGCAAGGTTTACCGTGACATGAGGCAAGGCCGCATTGATATGGCGGACGGTACGAAGCTGGCCTATGTTTTGGGGCAGCTTAACAAGGCAATCGAAACGGGCGTGATTGAAGCGCGAATGGAATCCCTTGAAAGAATTCTGAAAGGACGGAAAACATCATGATAGATTTAACGAAGCACTACGCGACACTAACAGCGGATGAACGGCTTAAACTTCATGTCGAAGCCGCTGCCCGTGGTGACTGGCAGGAAGCAGAACGCCTTGGCGAAACGTGCCCCCGATACCAGTATGTTCCGCAACGTGACTTAGCCTACACTGGAAAGTATGTAAATCTGCAATCCATAGTGTTGTTCCATGCTGCATTTTTTACAAATATCGTGGCGCGATGGCAGCGGCATTTGCACTAAATCTTTTCAGGCCAGATACCGAGAGGAAGGCGACATACCTGGCACGCCGTGCCGAATTCCTTGCGCTTGTTGAAGGGTGGAAACGATTTTGCGCCTACGCTGGCTTTGAACCTGACACCGTGCTTAAAGCCTTCGGGCTTGAGCTTGATTCTATGCTTGACGATGTGCCGATAGAAAATGTTGAGCTTGATGAAAACGAGGTAGAGATAATCTATCAGTCTTGCCTGAAATTGTGGGCGTGATGCTATCTTGTCCCATGGGGCAATAGAGCTGAACGATGGCTTTCCCCAACTCCGCAAACGATATTGGCATCGGTGTTTTTCCTGCTAAAGAGCTTCTAAGGGGCGCGCCGCTTTTGGCGCGTCCCGCTTGAGCGCAGGGTTATACGGAATATCCTTGCTGGCTTGAAACTCTAAAACATTCGGTGTGCAGGCGTACATGTACCTTCCCACATCCGGTCAAATCCGCCGAAGTCGCCAGACCTCGGCTTTTTACTCTGCTGATGAATCTGTAGTTGCCCTGTAAATCGATTAATGGAACCCTGAATGAGTTCGTCATCTGGATGCATGAAAAATACGCTGGCTTCGTTTGCCGTGTGAACCTTGTACGTTCCTTCAAAGCCGATTACTGCAACGATTTTGACACTAGATTTCTGGATTTCTACGTACCCTCCTTTATTTGGGACATCTCGAAGGCCTGAAAGAAATTCTGAGTAATTTCCCTCGCACTGGAGTCCAGTAACATCGGATTGTGCGAGTGCTTGACCGACAATCACCACCATCAAGACTGCGAAAGCAGCTCTCATAGCACCTCCTTGGCACTCACCATACATGCCGTATAACGAAGCTGTAGAAAAAGTCTAATCATCCGCACATCCTGCCGTGAACCAAAACAAATATCAAGGTCAAATGGAATATTAAATTCAGGAGGCCGATATGGTGCGTTACAAACACATAGACACCAGCCCGCGCTTTCTTGCCGTTGACCTGCAACGGCAGCTCATTCCCGGCACCATCGAACATGCCCTGAACCACCTGCTTGATCATGAGATTGACCTGTCACATTTTGATGCGAGATTCCGCAACGATGTGACGGGCGGCAAGAGGGGCTATTGGGAATAAATACACGCTCATCATGCACGATACGGCTGTTTTCCCATGGGGCAATAGCGGGGCACTTGCCAGCAAAAAACCACGACAAAGCGCGACAAGTGAAAATAAGCATGTGACAATAACGCATTGGTGCGATTGCTTTAGTTTGTTGTAATGTGTTGTAACTTATTGATTATATTGGTCTCATAATCCTTTGGTCGCTGGTTCGAGTCCAGCACGACCCACCAAAAATAGAAAATTTGCGGTGTTTTTCAAGTTTCTTCCAATCCGCAATTCCTGAGTCAGTCCGCAATTATCTTGTCGGGCTGACTTTATCTCCCTTCCGGTTGCATACATAATGTTTAGCCATGCTCATGCTTTCTTTCATGGACAAGCAGCATCTGGGCTGTTGCCGCTCATCCGAAAATTCGACCGCTCATACTGCCAATTTGCCAACCATCCAAAAGGTAAGCCACCCGTCCCTTATAAATTGACTCTACTGTGGCCTCTCAGTAACCTGCACTCACTTGGCAAACTTATCGAAAGGTAAGGGCGCAAAGTCACCGGCCTAAGGGAAACTATGGCAGCGGGACTGCGGCGCGGATGTTCATCCGTGTGCATAAACTGCCCACTCCTCCGGTGTTTGAGAAATGGAAAGGAGAGCAATCATGTCCAACTTAATTTCTGGCTCCCGCTTTACTCAAGCAGCAGCACTCCACCTTAGTTTCGGGTTAATGCTCATGGGGCTGGCTGGCGCAGCACAAGCCGCAGAAACCGAAGAAGACTTTTTTGAACCAAAGCTTGATCTGCTGACAACCAGGCTCGCGCATTCCGGCGCCGGTTTGTTGCCCAATTACCAGTTCAGCGCAAGTGTTGTTCTTAATTCCACATCGGATACCGCAACCATTGGCGCAAAGCGTGCCAGCGCATTCCCGTTGCCCCCTGTCGTCGAGCCACAGCAGGGGACTGCTGGAACAACAAACGCGCTCTGGCAGCAAACTCATGAAGGTGGCCACCTTTCCTTGCAGCGCCTCTTAAGCGTCAGTCTGAAAGCACAGCAGGCTAATATTACTATTCGGCCACGCTCTATTTCGCTTGAGGGTGAACAGCTCAAGATCACATTCCGGCCACAATCGGCCGTTATCGAAAAAGACCAGCTCAAGATCACGCTGAATTCACACTCGGTTACGACATCGTGGAGCAAGGCATTCTGATTGCCACATTCCTTCATTTCTGAAAGCCCGCTTTTGGCAAACCCACCTGCCACTTTCAGAGAAAATCTGCGTTTCTGGCATCGCGAAATGTTTTCATAGCCGTCAACTCCTGAGCGCCGCCAATAACTTTTCCAGCCGTTTCACCGATACGATCACCGGCGTTTTCAGCTCCTGTGCGAACTGCGATACGCGCAACTCCTGCAACAGCCAGCCGAAGTCTTCCAACTGTGCATCGCGTTCACCCTGTTGCGCAGTCAATTTGCGTTGCCACTGCTGTTGCAAAGGCTGTATTTGCGCCAGTTGCCGCGCATCGCGCACCGCGTCAACCCGCAGCTTTTCCAGGCGCACATTGATCGCCTTGAGATAGCGCGGCATCTGCTGCATGCGTTCGTAAGGCGTGCGCGCAATCCACTCCTTGCCCAGCAGCCATTCGCACTGCGCACGCATATCCTGCAGGGCCTGCGCGTACGCCTTCGACACGTTACTGGCGAAGCCAGCCGTTTGCGGGAGAAGGCGCGACGCGGCCACTCCCGCACCCTTCCGCTCCATCGCACCGTCTTGTGGCCGCGCCTTGGCAGCTTGCAGACTCTTCTGCACCAACTGGTATTCGTCCAATATTGTACCGGTCAGCCGCGCGATTTCCTGCGCCACCAAGGCTAGGCGGCTTTTCGCTTCCTTGCAGCGCGCGGTAAACTCCTTTTCATTCGTCGGCCAGGGTTCGTTCAGGCTACAACGATCAAAAGCCATGGAAAGAATCTGCCGTAACAAATCCTGCTGGCTTCCGAACGGCAAAAACTGCATCGCCATTGCCTGCAATCCCGGCAGATTCTTTTCCAGAAACTTGACCTGCTCTTTCAGCGCCAGCATGAAAAGGCGGATCAATCCCTTGCGATGCACGGCCCGTGCCTCTTCACGCGTATCAAAAGCGCGTAGCGACACGGCACCTCCTTCATCTACCAGCGCATTGAACAACGTCACCGTCTGCCCGGCGCGGCGCAGTTCCGAGGTTTCATTGAAGTCGCCGAAACTCCAGTCTGTAAAGCGCGCATGATTATTTTCTGCGCCTTTGATCTTGTCAGGCTGAAGCTCGGATTTTGGCGCCAGCTCGGCGCGCAACTGGGTGAAGTTGCGCGACACGCCCAATTGCCTGCCATGTTCGTCCACCACATGGAAATTCATCAGCAGATGCGTGGGCAACTGCTCCAGCCGGAATGCCTCCAGCGGAACCTCGAATTGCTTCTGGGCACGGATGTAGCGCGCCAAGGCTTGCAGCAGCGGCGTGTCGGAAGGCAGCACGTCACGGCAGAATGCGGCGGCGAATTCCGGCACCGGCACCAGATGGCGGCGCAGTTTCTGCGGCAGCGTCTTCACCAGTTGCACCACCTTCTCCGCCAGCAGGCCGGGCACCAGATATTCGCAACGCGGCGCAGATACCTGGTTGATCAGGGCTTGCGGCACGGTCAGCGTCACGCCGTCGTCGCTCTTGCCCGGCGCGAAGTTGTAGGCCAGCGCATAGCTGACATTGTTCATGATCATCTGCGGCGGGAACTGGTCGGTGGTGATGCCTGCCGCCTCGTGCCGCATCAGGTCGTCGCGTTGCAGGTACAACAGGCGCGGCTTGTCGCGCTCCGCTTCCTTGCGCCATGCCTCGAACGTTGCGCCCTGGTGGATGTGCGGCGGGATGCGGCTGTCGTAAAAGGCGAAAATCAACTCCTCATCCACCAGCACATCCGGGCGGCGCGCCTTGTGCTCCAGCGCCTCAATGTCGCGGATCAGTTTCTGGTTGTGCGCGAAGAACGGTGCCGGAGTAACGAACTCGCCCGCCACCAGCGCCTGGCAGATGAATATCTCGCGCGATTCGGCCACGTTCATCGGCCCGTAATGCACGCGCTTCTTCGGGTTGATGATCAGGCCATACAAGGTGCTGCGCTCCCACACCGCCACCTGCGCGGCCTTCTTCTCCCAGTGCGGATCATAGTAGTGGCGCTTGATCAGGTGTGCTCCTACCTCTTCCAGCCATTCCGGTTCGATGCGCGCCACACAACGCGCATACAGCTTGGTGGTTTCGGTCAGCTCGGCGGCTACCACCCATTTGACGCCCTTCTTCGCCAGCGCCGAATTGGGCACGATAAAAAATTTTATTTCGCGCGTGCCGAGATAATACGGCTCCCGATCCACGCTCTTGCAGCCGATGTTGCCGAGCAGTCCGGTGAGCAGGGCCTTGTGCACCTGCTCGTAGCTCGCGGGCTGCTCGTTCAAACGCATGCCCATCTCGGCCACTTGCGCATGCAACTGCTGATACAGCTCGTGCCATTCGCGCAGACGCAGCGGCGACAGGAATTTTTCGCGGCATTCATTTGCCCACAGGCGGTTGGATTTTTTATGTTTTACTGCTTCCTGAAACCACGCCCACAATTTCAGCCAGGCGAGAAAATCCGAGCGCTCGTCATTGAAACGCTGATGTGCGGCATCCGCCGCCTCGCGCCGCTCCGCAGGGCGGTCGCGCGGGTCTTGCAGCGACAGCACACTGGCGATGACGAGAATTTCCTGCATGCACTGGTACTGCCGCCCGGCCAGCAGCAGGCGCGCAATCTTCGGATCGAGCGGCAGCTTGGCCAGCTCGCGGCCAATTGGAGTCAGCGCACGCCGCTCATCCATCGCGCCGAGTTCCTGCAACAAATGATAACCGTCCGCAATCGAGCGCGAACCGGGCGATTCGATGAATGGAAACTCGCTGACTTCACCAAGATTGAATGCGCTCATGCGCAGAATTACCGTTGCCAGCGATACGCGGAAAATTTCCGCGTCGGTGTATTCGGGGCGCGCAATAAATTCCGTCTCGTCGTACAGGCGCACGCAGATGCCGCTCATCACGCGCCCGCAGCGCCCCGCGCGCTGGTTGGCGGATGCGCGCGCGATCTTCTCCACGCGCAACTGCTCCACCTTCTGCCGGATGCTGTAGCGGTTGATGCGCGCCAAGCCGCTATCGATCACATAGCCGATGTTGGGTACGGTGAGCGAAGTCTCCGCTACATTGGTGGCCAGCACCACGCGGCGCATGCCCGAAGTTGGCTTGAACACGCGATCCTGCTCCGCGACCGACAGGCGCGAGAACAGCGGCAGGATTTCCACCCCTTTGGGGTGGTGCTTGCGCAATGCTTCCGCCGTATCGCGTATCTCGCGCTCGCCCGGCAGGAACACCAGCACATCGCCGCGCAAACCCCCTGCCGAAAGCTCATCCAGCGCGGCGCATACTGCCTGCGGCATGTCTTCCATGTCACCCTCGGCATTTTGTTGCGGCGGGCGATAACGCACCTCTACCGGATAGCTGCGCCCCGACACCTGCATGATGGGCGCACCGCCGAAATGCTTGGAGAATCGCTCCGCATCCAGCGTCGCGGAGGTGATGATGAGTTTCAGATCAGGGCGGCGCGGCAACAGTTGCTTCAGATAACCCAGCAGGAAATCAATGTTGAGCGAGCGCTCGTGCGCCTCATCGACGATGATGGTGTCGTACTTCTTGAGCTGCGGATCGCCCTGGATTTCCGCCAGCAGGATGCCGTCAGTCATCAGCTTGATGCAGGTGTCGGACGATACCTTGTCGTTGAAGCGTATCTTGTAACCCACCGCCCCGCCCAGCTCGGTTTTCAGTTCATGCGCGATGCGGTTGGATACCGAACGCGCCGCCACGCGGCGCGGCTGGGTGTGCGCAATAACGCCTTGCACGCCACGGCCTATGCTTAAACATATTTTCGGCAACTGCGTTGTTTTGCCCGAGCCGGTTTCGCCGCATACGATGATTACCTGATATTGTGCGATGGCTTGCGCCAATTCATCGCGGCGCAACACCACCGGCAAATCGGCTGGATACTCTATCGGCAACAGGCTTTCGATGCGCGCCGCACGGCGCGCCTGAGGAGAATCAGCTGGGTATTTCATGGTGTGCGATTTTACCTGTTGCCCGTTTCTTCGCACGGGCAAAAATCAGGACATAAAAGAATCCCCCGGTTTGCCGCGCCTTCGGCGGCGCACAGGAGAAGGAAAAGCAAACCCTAAAAACAAAGGGTGGGTTAACAAGTTGCCCACCATACTGAACTGAGCTAACCTTTGGGGCACAATGCCAAGCTCAGAGAACGAACGGGATCAACTCTTCTTTCAACAAGTAAAGGAAGATAGGAATTGGTACTTCATTGAATATCACCCTCTAATTTCTGGTCTACACATCAGTCGCGAACGATGCGGTTATCACCGCATCTACCTGCTTCCGAGTTGTTTTTTGGTTAGCGGTTTCTTGCTTTTACGCTTCACGGGTTTCTTTTCTGAAACATCTTCCTGCGGCTGGTAAACTACGAATATCTTGCCGATGTGCTGCACCGGGGCGGCATTCAGCGTTTCGCAGATTTCCTGCAGCATGGCGTCGCGTTCCTCGCGTTCGCCGGTGACGTGAATCTTGATGAGTTCGTGGCTTTTCAATGCGCAGGCGATCTCTTTCATCACGGATGGGGTCAGCCCGGCGTTGCCGATCATGACGACAGGTTTGAGCGGATGCGCACGCGCCTTGAGATTTTGGCGCTGCAATACGGTAAGCGTTAACATGTTGCCTTTCAAGCTAAAGCTTGGATTTTAACCCAGAAGCAACTTAACCACGAAGAACACGAAGACCGCGAAGAAGAGCTGCTATTTTGCACACCGTGAATAATCTTCGTGAACTTCGTGTTCTTCGTGGTGAAACGTTTTTACAGGTTTTATTGATGAAACGATCCAAAACCAGCAAACAGTGGATGCATGAGCATGTCACCGATCCTTATGTGCAGCGCGCACAGAAGGAGGGCTATCGTTCGCGCGCAGCATACAAGCTGCTGGAAATAGACCAGCGCGACCACTTGTTCAAGCCCGGCATGGTTGTGGTTGATCTGGGCGCAACGCCCGGCGGCTGGTCACAAGTGGCTGCCGGCAAGGGCTGTAAGGTGATTGCACTTGATTTGCTGCCATTGCAGCCGATAAATAACGTGGAGTTCATCCAGGGCGATTTCCGCGAGAACAGCGTGCTGGCGCAACTTGAGGATAGGCTGGGCGACAGGCGGGCAGGGCTTGTGATTTCAGACATGGCACCCAATATAAGCGGCATAGGCATGGCCGATCAGGCGCGCGCCATGGAACTGGCGGAACTGGCGCTGGACTTTTCTGTGCGGCATTTGCAACCGGGCGGCGCATTTCTGGTCAAATTTTTTCAAGGCACCGGGTTCGAGGATTATGTCAAGTTGATGCGCGGCTACTTTGCGCGCTTGGTGACGCGCAAGCCCAAAGCATCGCGCGACCGCAGCAGCGAGTTGTATCTTTTGGGTCTGGAAAAACTTGAGTAATCAGGCGGGAAAGTGTTTAATGCACATGTTTGGCGGCTTGGTACAGGCCAATTTTAAGGAGCAGATTTGAACAATCTATTCAAGAGCATCGGGATTTGGCTGGTTGTGGCCCTGGTGCTGATGACAGTATTCAACCAGTTTAATTCGCGCCAGCAGGCTTCTGCGCATGCGCAACTGGATTACTCGCAATTCCTGGAAGAAGTCAGGCAGGGGCATATCTCCAAGGTGGTCATTGAGGGGCGCACGCTGAAGGCGACGACTATTGATGGCAAGCGCATCACCAGCTATGCGCCGAGCGATTTGTGGATGGTTTCCGACCTGCTGAAAAACGGCGTGAAGATCGAGGCCAAGCCGGAAGAGGAGCCTTCCTTCCTGATGAACCTTTTCGTGTCATGGTTCCCCATGTTGCTGCTGATCGGGGTGTGGGTTTTCTTCATGCGCCAGATGCAGGGCGGCGGCAAGGGCGGTGCATTTTCGTTCGGCAAATCGCGCGCGCGCATGCTGGATGAAAACAAGGAACGCTTCACGTTTGCCGACGTGGCAGGTTGCGATGAAGCCAAGGAAGAGGTATCCGAACTGGTGGACTTCCTGCGTGAACCCGCCAAGTTCCAGAACCTGGGCGGACGCATTCCGCGCGGCGTGTTGCTGGTGGGCAGCCCCGGCACCGGCAAGACCTTGCTGGCGAAGGCGATTGCCGGCGAAGCCAAGGTGCCGTTCTTTTCCATTTCCGGTTCCGATTTCGTGGAAATGTTTGTCGGCGTCGGCGCGGCGCGCGTGCGCGACATGTTCGAGCAAGCCAAGAAACAATCCCCGTGCATCGTGTTCATCGACGAAATTGATGCGGTCGGCAGGCAGCGCGGTGCAGGCTTGGGCGGCGGCAATGACGAGCGCGAGCAGACACTGAATGCATTGCTGGTGGAAATGGATGGTTTCGAAGGCGCCAGCGGCGTGATCGTGATCGCCGCGACCAACCGCCCCGATGTGCTTGACCCGGCGCTGTTGCGCCCGGGGCGTTTCGACCGCCAGGTAGTGGTGCCGCTGCCGGACATCCGTGGCCGCGAGCAAATCATCATGGTGCACATGCGCAAGGTGCCGGTGGCTTCGGATGTGAAGGCCGACATACTGGCGCGCGGCACGCCGGGATTTTCCGGCGCCGATCTGGCCAACCTGGTGAACGAGGCGGCATTGTTCGCCGCACGGCGTGGCAAGCGTTTTGTCGAGATGGATGACTTCGAGGCGGCCAAAGACAAGATCATGATGGGCGCGGAGCGCCGTTCCATGATCATGCCGGAAGAGGAGCGCAAAAACACTGCCTATCACGAGTCCGGCCACACGGTGGTGGCCAGGCTGCTACCCAAGACCGACCCGGTGCACAAGGTCACCATCATCCCGCGCGGGCGGGCGCTGGGGCTGACCATGCAGTTGCCTGCGGAAGACCGCTACAGCATGGACAAAAACCGCATTCTTGATACCATCGCCGTGCTGTTCGGCGGGCGCATCGCGGAAGAAATTTTCATGCACCAGATGACCACCGGCGCTTCCAATGACTTCGAGCGTGCAACCCAGCTTGCGCGCGATATGGTCACGCGTTACGGCATGTCGGATGCGTTGGGTCCCATGGTGTATGGCGAAAACGAGGGCGAGGTGTTCCTCGGACGCTCAGTGACCACGCACAAGAATATTTCCGAGGCGACCATGCAGCAGGTGGATGCAGAAATCCGCCGCATCATAGATCAGCAATATGCTTTGGCGCGCAAGCTGATCGAGGAAAATCGCGACAAGATCGAGACGATGGCGCATGCCCTGCTGGAGTGGGAAACCCTGGATACCGAGCAGATCGAAGATATCATGACCGGCAAGTCGCCGCGACCGCCCAAACCAGCTGCCAGCCAAACGCCAAAGCCGCCGCAGGACGCGGCGCCGACAGCACCGGCCACTACGCCTACGCAACCTGCGCAAGAAACCTGAAAGCAGTCGTTAGCCGTTAGTCGCTAGTTATCAGTTAAACCCGCAAGGCGGATAGCACCAACTAGCAACTAACGACAAACGACTGGCAACTGTTTCATGTTCCTCCACTGCGGCAATTTCCATTTCGACTTATCCCGCCCATTGGTCATGGGCATCGTCAATGTCACTCCCGACTCCTTCTCCGATGGCGGCCATCACTTGCAGCGCGATGCCGCGCTGGCGCATGCACGTCAATTGATCGGGGAAGGGGCGGATATCCTGGATATCGGCGGCGAGTCCACGCGCCCCGGCGCGTTGCCGGTCAGTGTGCAGGAAGAGCTGAACCGCGTCATGCCGGTGATAGAAGGCCTGCGTGGCATACCGCTTCCCGTTTCGGTGGATACCTGCAAGCCTGAAGTGATGCGCGCGGCGCTGGCGGCAGGGGCGAGCATGGTCAACGACATCAACGCGCTGCAACACCCGGATGCGCTGGCAGCCGTGGCCGCAAGCAATGCTGCGGTGTGCCTGATGCACATGAAAGGCAACCCGCAGACCATGCAGGAACAACCGCAATATGATGATGTGGTGGTGGAGGTGTCGAAGTTTTTGCGCGAGCGCATGGATGCCGTGCAGGCTGCAGGCATCGCACGGAAACGCATCGTGGTCGACCCGGGCTTTGGTTTTGGCAAGACTCTGGCGCATAATCTCACACTGTTGCGCAACCTTGGCGCATTCTGTGGGCTGGGAGCGCCGGTGCTGGCGGGGTTGTCGCGCAAATCCATGTTGGGTACGATTACCGGGCAGGATGTGAATCACCGCGCTTCTGCCAGCGTGGCTGCGGCATTGCTGGCGGTGCAGCGTGGCGCCAGCATCGTGCGCGTGCATGATGTGCGTGCGACGGTGGATGCGTTGAAGGTCTGGAGTACGGTGAATGGAGCTGGTCTATGAGTGGAGTAATGAGGTGAGCAGAAAATATTTCGGTACTGATGGCATACGTGGGCGGGTGGGGGAATATCCCATCACGCCGGAATTTGTGATGCATCTCGGCTATTCCGCAGGCAAGGTACTGGCCTCTGCCGACTGGCATCTGGCGCAGGATGAGCACCCCGGCGTGCTGATCGGCAAGGACACGCGCATCTCCGGCTACATGCTGGAAGCAGCATTGCAGGCCGGATTGATCGCCGCCGGTGTAGACGTGTATCTGGCCGGCCCGGTGCCGACGCCGGCGGTGGCTTATCTCACACGCGCATTGCGCTTGCAGGCGGGCATCGTCATTTCCGCATCGCATAATCCATTCGAGGATAACGGCATCAAGTTCTTCGCAGGCTCCGGCAGCAAGTTGCCGGATGAGACCGAGCGCGCCATCGAGGCCGGACTAGGCAATCCCATTGTTACCATGCCATCTGCCAGGCTGGGCAAGGCCAAGCGCATCGACGACGCGGCAGGGCGCTACATCGAATTCTGCAAAAGCAGTTTTCCCTACGACCTCGACCTGCGCGGCATGAAACTGGTGGTGGATTGCGCACATGGTGCGGCGTACCACATCGCACGCCATGTGTTCCATGAGCTGGGTGCGGACGTGACGGCCATCGGCGTGCAGCCGGATGGCAAGAACATCAACGACGGTTATGGCGCGACCGCACCGTCCAGCTTGCGGCAGGCAGTCAAGGAGCACCATGCCGACATGGGCATTGCGCTGGATGGCGACGGCGACCGCCTGGTGATGGCGGGCGCGGATGGAACCTTATACGACGGCGATCATTTGCTGTACATCATCGCCAAACACCGCCATGCGCAGGGCATGCTCAAGGGTGGCGTGGCAGGCACACTGATGACCAATCTCGCTTTCGAGCACGCCATGCAGCGCCTGGGCGTACCATTTGCGCGTGCCAGGGTGGGCGACCGCTATGTGCTGGAATTGTTGCAGCAGAATGGCTGGCAACTGGGCGGAGAAAACTCCGGCCACATCATCTGCCTCGACCGGCACACCACCGGCGATGGCATCATCTCCGCGCTGCAAGTGCTGCATGCCTTGCGCGCCAGCAATCAGACACTAGCGCAGGCAGCGGCCGGGTTGACATTATACCCGCAGGTTTTGGTGAATGTGCGCGTGGGCAAGGGCATGGATTACACGGCACACGCCGCCGTGCGCAACGCCGTGGCCGCCGCCGAAAAGGTGCTGGATGGCAAAGGCAGGGTGCTGTTGCGGCCTTCCGGCACCGAACCGTTGTTGCGCGTGATGGTCGAAGGAGAGGATGGCGCCATGGTGCGGCACTGTTCGGAAGCCATCGCACAGGCGGTGCGCGAAGCAGTGCAGGCGGTTGCCAACGGGTTGGCGGCATGAAACATTTTCATGGCTTGCCGGTCAATAGATTCCCCCGGCTAAAGCCGGGGTTCTTGCTGTTACGGCCATTGGCCGACCGCCACAAACACTCCGCTCGCTCGTTGGCTCGCGGAAGTGGCGGATGGGCTCATTCATCCCCGGCCATGGCCGGGGTATTCTGTCTTCGACCGCATAAAAACATGGCTGTTTTTCATATTTCTGGAGGGACACATAAATGAAAATAAATTTCCTGATTATGCTGGCGGCAGTTTCTACCGGCGCCGCATGGGCCGGAGATTTTGTGGATACGGCCAAGGTGATTTCAAGCACCCCGGTTTATGAGCGCGTTCCCGAACCCAAACAGGAATGCTGGACTGAAACTGTCAGCTCGACCGGTTCCGTAACCAGATCGGTTCCGGTGGAGGAGCATTCCATCGGCGGCGCCCTGCTTGGCGGTGTGGTGGGCGGTGTGGTGGGCGGCGTGGTGGGCAGCCAGGTAGGGAAGGGCAGCGGCAGCACCGTTGCGACCGCAGCCGGTGCGATTGCAGGCGCCATCATAGGCGACCGTGTTGCGAGCCAGAATGCCGCGCAAGCGCAGCAGACAACACAGGCGCCGCAGACACGCGAAGAAAGGCATTGCCGGCAGATAGAAAACTACCGCGATGTCATCCGTGGCTATAACGTGACCTACCGCTACAATGGGCGGGACATTACCACGAAGCTGCCATACCAGCCCGGGGACACGGTGCAAATCAGCATCGGCGTGGCGAGTGACACCCCCTCTCCAGGCGGCGCCGATGTTCGCGATAACCGCCGCGAGCCTCGCGGGGGCGACAGCAGGGATCGCGGCAGAGCGGTTCAATATTGATTGAGAATATGATGGTGGCAGGGCAGTGAAACTACTCTGGTCATAATCTGATATGAGTGGCAGAATTCCAGCTGGATTTTTTGAGTAAAACAGGGGGCGTTATGTCGCGCTTGAGTGTAGAAGCACTGGAACAATCGCTTGCGCGGCTGGAGGAGGGCTTTGCCGATGCTGCGCGCTACCCCGACTTGCTCATCGCGCGTGATGGCGTCATCCAGCGTTTCGAGATTGCCATGGATTTATCCTGGAAGTTGATGCAACGAACGCTCAAGGAAATTTACCAGGTTGAAGAAGGCGTGTTGCTGTCCAAAAAGGACATCTTCCGCCAAGCGGCAAAATACCGTCTGCTCGACGACACCGAGGCGTGGCTGGGGCATTATGAAGCGCGCAACAAAACCTCGCATATCTACGACAACGAAGAAGCCGGACGGGTTTTTGAACGGGCGCACGCCTTCTTGTCTGACGCCAAAATCACCCTCGAACGCTTGCGCCATGCCGCTTGACGTGCGCCCCGAACACATGGAGGTGGTGCAAACGATATTGCGGCGCAACGTGCCGGATCGCGAAGTGTGGGCATTCGGTTCGCGCGTTACCGGCAAGGCAAAACCCACCTCCGATCTCGACCTGTGCATCATCGGCGCAACGCCCGTTTCCTACGAAGTTTCCGCGCGACTGCGGCAGGATTTCAGCGACTCCGATATTCCCTATACCGTGGACGTGGTGGATTGGGCGACATGCAGTGCGGGATTTCGCAGCATCATTGAGCGGGATAAGGTGGTGGTGCAGGGGTGAGTTGTCGGGGGTAGCCCGAAAAGATTAGATGCTTGAGTATCTGAAAGATAAAAAGGCAAGGCTCGCCCCCAGTACATTCCGATTGAGAATATGATGGTGGCAGGGCAATGATTTACTGTATCGCTTGCACTCCTCATTGATTGCCGCTACGCTGATCATAACCTGTTGGATATTGGAGTTTCAATATGAACCTGACCGTTGAACAAATTGCCGAAGAGGCCCTCTCGCTGCCAAGCGAAGCGCGTGCTCTCCTTGCTGACCGGCTTGTAGAAAGCCTTGACCCTGCCGAAGATGGCTACGTCCATCAACTCTGGATCGCCGAAGCGCGTCGCCGCCGCGATGATATACGTAGTAGGCGTGTCCAGACGATTCCGGGGGATGAAGCAATGGCGCAAGTCAGGCAGGAATTTGCCAGATGAAATACGAGCTTCACCCTGATGCTCTTGCAGAGTACAGGGAGGCAGCCCGATATTATGCGGATTGCCAAGCGGGGTTGGAGCAGCGGTTCATCACTGTGGTCGAGCATGCAATCCAGCAAATTGTCGAGACTCCAAAGCAGTGGCGAATTTTAGAAGATGACATACGGCGATGCCTGACCCGTGTTTTTCCTTATGCCGTTCTCTACGCCATAGAACCGGACTACATTCTCATCATCGCAGTCATGCACTGTCACCGTGAACCTGGGTATTGGCGTCAGCGTGTTGCACGAACTGAGAATTCTCGAAGCTGACCCCGTTGTTGTGGGCCAGGTCACCACCGCGCAATCGCCCGCCGTCACCTACAGCTACGCCTACGACGCGGCCCACCGCATGCAGCGCGTCACCGACAGCCGGGGCAACAAAACCCTGAGCTACGCCTGGAGCCCCGGCGGCAAACTCAACACCCTGCAAGACAACGACGGCCACCGCACCGACTACCTGTACGACCCGGTGGGGCGGCTCTCGGGCATCTGGGCGGCGAACGACGACTACGTGAGCTTCGCCTACGACGCCGCCGGCCGCCTCGCAGAAAAATGGTTCCCCAACGGTGTGAACGCGATCTACACCTGGAACGCCGACAACACCCTCGCCGAACTAAAAAACCGCGTCAACTACAGCGACAGCGCCATGGTCAGCCGGCACGACTACACCTACAACGGCATCGGCCTGCGCATCAGCGCCGAAGACACGGTGGGCGGCGCCACCCCGCCCGCCGCCAACGACGCCTACGCCTACGACCCGGTAGGCAACCGCACCGCCAAGGACGACGGAACAACCCCGCTGTACTACGTCTATGACGCCGCCAACCAGCTCAAGGAAACCCGCCAGACCAACGCATCGGGCTCGTTACTCGCGGCGATGGTCTACGACGCCAACGGCAACCTCACCCGGAAATGCGAGGGCGGCAGCGTCAGCACAGACGGCACAACATGCAGCGGCAACACCGTCACCGGCCTCGGCTACAACGCATTGGATCAACTGGTGCAAGTGAGCAAGACGGGACAATTCACGCAAACCTACGCCTACGACGACCAGGGCAGAAGAATCAAAAAAGCCGTCGGCGCGAGCAGCACCAACTACCTCTACAACGGCAGCGACATCGAAGCCGAATACCAGAACCAGAACTGGAACTAGGCCGGCGCGCTCTACACCCAAGACCCCAACACCGACGACCCGATCATGCGGGTGGATGCGGCGAACGATGCCAGCTACTACCACAAGGATGGGTTGGGGAGTGTGGTTGCGACCACCGATCTCAGCGGCAATCTCACGGCGGCGCAACTGTACGACGCATGGGGCAACCCCCATCAAAGCACCAAGCTCAACAGCATCCCGCAGTATGGGTACACGGGCAGGGAGCCGGATGAGACGGGGCTGGTTTACTACCGGGCCAGATACTACGATCCCACCATCGGAAGGTTTACGCAGAGGGATCCGATTGGGTTGAGGGGTGGGGTTAATCAGTATGCGTATGCACTAGGTAATCCAGTAACCAATACTGACCCCGGTGGCACCGATGTCTTCATCGGTGGACATATTGCGGCTGCCAATCCAATATTTGACATAGGTAATTTGCCAACGCTTGTTGGTGGGGCACCAGCTTATCATCTCAATATTGTTCTGATACCTAATCAGCCAGGGGACTTTTCCAATCGAAATGGATGGTCATCGTTGGCAAATGGTCAACCTATTGCAACTCTTGGTGGGCAGCCTGGCGGAGCATCAAGCTGGACAAATCCACTGGGCAATTTAATAAGTTCTCCAAATAATGCCGGAGACTCAATATTTAATGACACTTTTCTTCAACGTGTGGAAACTCCCAAAGGGATGACTGATACTCAATTTATCAACAGGCTCATTGAACGAGCTGGCTCCTATTAAAATAATTTAAATTATGATCTTCGTCCTGACCTTACCTCAGGGTATAACAGTAATTCATATGCAGCAGGGGTACTAATAGCTGCTGGTGCGACTTCTCCTGCACTCATCAACGGTGGGAGTTTTCAGGTGCCTGGTTATGATAATCCCATTCCTCTTAATACCGGTGGGGCAACTGGTTCTTGGGGGACTGGCACTCAGAATCTCAGTACTTTTGTAGCGCCTCCTACAAGCAACTTTAATCCAAATACTAATAATGTTGTGAAGGTGAAGTGAGAGATGAGTGCACAACCAATATGGTGGTCAATAAAGGGTTGGACTCATCACGGCGTTAGAGCCGTGATTCAAGTCTGTGCTGCTTGGATAGGGCTGTGGTTTTCTTTAAAACTCACTTTGGTGATTGATATTTTTGGTGCCAAGAGGATGGACGAAGAGTCATTTTGGCCTTGCCCCTGAATTCCGTATTTCTTAACGATCTCATTATGCGGCATCCTTCAACTGTGCCGCAAACCAGTTTTTCTCGAACTGCATTGGGCTGATGTAGCCCAGCGTCGAGTGAAGTCTTCTGTGGTTGTAGTACGTCAGCCAGTCAATCACCTCATCCATCGCCTGACGCCGTGTTTCAAACCGCATGCCGTACAACCGGCCTACCTTTAACGATCCCCACAGGCTTTCAGTGGGGGCGTTGTCCCAGCAATTCCCTTTGCTTTGCGACTCATTGAGCTTTGCATCTCGTACTCAACCAGTGTTTGCTGGAATGCATGGCTGCAATACTGGCTGCCACGATCCGAATGGAAGATCAGCCCGGCCTCTGGCCTTCTCCTGAACCACGCCATGCGTAGCGCATCTGTCACCAAGCTGGTCAGCATATGCGGCTGCATACTCCAACCGACCACCTGACGGCTGTATAGGTCGAGAACCACCGCCAGGTACAGCCACCCCTCATCGGTCTGGATATAGGTGATGTCACTCGTCCATACGGCATTGGGGCGTGCAGGTTGGAAATCGCGGTTGAGCAAGTTCGGTGCAATTGGCAGGTCGTGCCGGCTGTCGGTCGTCACAACAAATTTACGCTTCCCTCTAGCCTTGATTCCGTGCTGCTTCATCAGTCGCCGGATACGTTCTTTGCCAACTCGTACACCATTGGCGCGTAGCTCTCTCCAGATTCGCGGCCAGCCGTATTCGCCTTTGTTTGCTGCGTGCGAAGCCTTGATGTGAACCAGCAGGGCTTCATCGTTGATGCGCTTGCCGGGTTGAGTGGGCGAACCAGATGCTTTGCGTCGCTGACGTTCAAAGTATCCGCTGGCACTGACATCAGCACTTCGCATTGCAGGGTGAAGTGGGGGTCAGGCCTTACATTTGACATGTAAAATGTAAGGCTCCGTTTTTCCGGTTGGCGAAGCAAAAGAAAGTGACCAGTTGCTGGTCTACCACCGGCGAAATTGCTTTTGGGTAAGAGGCCAG
>JAHFRC010000034.1 GCA_023259015.1 Nitrosomonadales bacterium
GCCAACGCCAGAGGATTTCGCAACTTCACTAACTATCGTGCAAGAATTCTGTTTCATTGTGGCAAGTTGGATATGAGCTTATGCTAGTAAAAAACTACAGTGAATGTGTCGGTGAACCAAAATTAGAGGCCAATCACCCAACTGTATGGATATCACAACCGGGGGTTAGATCATCCTCTCGTGTTTGAGGTCGAGGTCGAGTTTTTTGGATAACGTAGCAACCAGATTGCGGTCGATATCCTCCCCAATATTTAGAATCAACCCACACGGACCCCTGCGGTATTTGAGTACGTCGGCGACGAGGCAGGTTATCCTCTTTAACCCTGGGCTGCCCGCATTATTTGATGCATAGCAGTCAACCCGGATGCTGCTGGTATTATGCCGTTTGGAATTCCGCTGGATGGTGAACAAGGTTTGATTCAGCGAAAGGGCCGTGCGCAGCAATTTCAATTCGTCAGTGGAAGCCATGTTAAATCCGCACCCGAATAATTGTTGTTTTGGGCAGGCAATGGGTCAGGCCAGTAAAGTAAGATTCCATATGACGAAGCCGATCCCAGAAGAAACCCCCAGAATAAGCAAGTTAAAAGCAATTTGCTCGGGTGAAAATTGGTTCCAGCGAAACCCGCATTTCCTACAACAAAATGACTGATACCCTGCCACCACAGCCACCAGCTTGGCAACGGCCTCGGGCTTGATTTCGCGGTTGACAATAGAGCTGCATTTGCGGCATAACTCCGGAAAACAAAAAATATTAATCATTAAGCCATTCTTTCACGGCGCAACCATACTCAAAAAAAACAGAGCCGAGCAACATAATTTTCGTTGGGCGCAACTCTACATAGAGCATCACAAAACTCATATAGCTCAGTTGGACTATAGTCTGTTTAGACTATGTAAAAATTCTTGCAAGTCACACGGTTATTGAGTTAAATGCACACCATGACACACACGAATATTCTGCTGGTTGATGACCATGCCATGTTCCGTTCCGGGCTGCGCATGGTTCTTGACGCGAGCATGCCGGACATAGATGTGCTTGAGGCAAGCTCATTAAATGATGCTTTGTATTGCGTGGAATCCACGCCTGATGTGGTGCTGCTGGATATAAAGATGCCGGGGTTGAACGGGGTGGAAGGCGTTGCCCTGCTCAAGCGTAAATGGCCGCAGGCGCCGGTGCTGATCTTATCTTCACAAGATGATCCGGAAACCATGCAGTTTGCGCTCGCACGCGGCGCGTCAGGTTTTGTTTCCAAGGCAAATACGGCGGAAAAAATCGTCGATGCGATCAGCCTTGTTTTGCACGGGCAATCTCCCGTAGCGGCGGAGGCGACAGGCGGCGATAACGCCCAACCGCTGCCTCCAAAGAGCCTGACCCCGCGCCAGTACGAGGTGCTTGATCTGCTATCCCAGGGAATGTCAAACAAATTGATCGCGCGGCAGCTGGCCCTTTCGGAAAACACCGTGCGCGTGCATGTGCAGGCGATACTGGCGTTCCTGAAAGTGTCGAGCCGCTCGGAAGCGGCATTTGCCGCGCGCCGCCATGGGCTGGTTAGCTGAGAGCTTGTAAAATGATTTGTCGCGAGCGAAGCCTGTCCTGAGCAATGTCAAAGGGTCAGGTTGGGTGCGGTTGGAACATAAGCACCGGAGTGCGCATGGTGATAAATAAGGATTCCTGGCGCCGGGCATACCCAATACATCGGGCTCAGTAAGATTTTTCACAAACTCCGGGCAAAAATTCAGCAGCGCGCCGGAATAATCAAGCTGGAATAATCAATCCGCTACATAATTCAACGGGAACAGGATAAGCTGTTCGGCCAACTTGGGAATCGCAGCTATCCATGTATCAAACAGATCAGCCCCTCACCCCAACTCCTCCATACGCCAAGGCACCCCGGTGCGAAAACCCCGTTGCTACGCAACGGCCATTCCGCACCGCAGAAGCGGCTAACTTTTTATAGATGCGCCTTATAATCAGATTGCCGTAAAAAGTATAACCATAAAAATAGTCATGGGGAAGAATGAAAATTAACTGGCTGCCATTTGCGTTGCCATATCAACGCAGGCAAATATTGCTGTCTTTGTTTCTGGCGTTAAACGTGGGCGATTGTTTCGCGGAGCTGGAAAATTTTTCCGAGCAATCCCTCATTCAGGAGATGCCTGTCGTATTGAGCGCTTCGCGCCTACGCCAGCCGCTATCGGAAGCACCCAATGCAGTGACTGTAATAGACCGCGCCATGATCAAGGCTTCCGGGTTCCGCAATATCGCCGACCTGTTCAATCTGGTGCCCGGCATGTACGTGGACTATGTCAATGGCCATACGCCCTTTGTTTCCTATCACGGTGCGACGGATGAATTTACGCGTAGGATGCAGGTGCTGGTGGATGGGCGCTCGATCTATTTGCCGCCCTTCAATACGGTCATATGGAAAGACTTGCCGCTGCATATCGACGATATCGAGCGCATCGAGGTGGTGCGCGGCCCTGCGGCAACCTCATACGGATCGAATTCAATCTTCGGGGTGATCAATATCACTACGCGCGACGCTTCTGCGCTTAACGGCGCAAGCATATCCGCAACCAAGGGGAATGCGGGAGGGGGAAACGGGGCGGCGGATGCCGTGGTGCATTTCGGCAAAAGCGGCGAGCAACTGGATTACCGGCTTACGTTCAGCAGGAGCGCCGATAACGGCCTTAATTTCCCGGCGGGCTGGAAAAATTGGCATGACGGATATGATGATGGCAGCGATACGCAGATGGCCAGCCTGCGGGCCAATTTCCATCCCAACGCGGTGAACAGCTTCGATTTGCAACTGGGCTTCAGCGATAGCTCGCGCAGCGTGGGCGACCCGAGAAACAAGTTATCGCAGCCGCATGACATAAAAGAAAACTCCGGGTTCCAACAGTTGAACTGGCTGCATACGCTGGGCCAGAACGACGATATCCAGTTGCATTATTATCATATCTCCCTTAATTCAACTGACGAAAACATCAGCCTCCCGATGTTGAATGGCGAAACGGTACTGCCCTCAAACCCCCTCTATCCATTGGCAAGAAGCTACCTGGTCAGCGACAAGTACACGGTGCACCGCCATGAACTTGAGCTGCAGCATACGCTCCACACCAGCGCCAATAACCGGCTGGTATGGGGCGTGGCAACGCGCTATGAATCAATAGTTTTTCCAACCCTTTTCGATACGCCGCAAAGCTTGCGCCAATCCCGTTTGTTTGCGCACGATGAGTGGCGCATCCTGCCGCCGTTGTTGCTGAATGCCGGTGCGATGCTGGAAGACGATGGTATGGATCATAAAAAAGTCTCGCCCAGGGTGGCGCTCAACTATCACGTAACTCCGGAGCATACTTTCCGCACGAGCGTTTCCGTTGCATACCGCAACCCGTCTTTGGCGGAAGAGAACAGCGACAAACATTACCAATTCGGTGGGTTATACCAGGAGTGGCTGTCGTCCGGCAGGCTCCGCCCTGAGCGCACGCTTTCCCGGGAAATCGGCTACCTCGGCAATTACGGCAACAACTGGTCAGTTGATGCGCGAGTGTATAACGATCAGGTGAGTGACATGATCTGGCTGGATCACAATCTGGGTAATCCAGCATCAATAAAGCTGACCTATGGCTTTCCCATAGTGCTGGATTTTCGCAATGAGTTTGCGGCCCACTACACCGGGTTTGAGGGGACAGTCAAATATAAATGGGGATACAGAAACACCCTGACTCTGGATTACACCCACCAGAAAGCGAGTGTTGACCCCATCGGCTCACTGTACCTTGCATCAACGCCTCTTGCTTCAGCGGCATGGGACTGGTTTTCAGGATATCTGCAGGCTTTTCCCAACACTGTCCCGGCCAATAGTGTCAGCTTGTCGTATGCCGGGCAAATAAGTGATGGCATCTCATTCAGCGCAAGGTATTTCCAGCAGGGATCGATAATGGTGATTACCGGAAATGATCCACAGCCGCTGAATCGCAGAGTGGACATGCGTGTGGCCAAACAGTTTGGGTCAATTGGAAAAATTGGAGGAGGAGAGGTCTCACTGGTCGTGCAGAACGTATTCCAGGATAAAAATGTCGGTTACACCGGCTATTTATTTGACAGGCGGGCATACCTCACTGCGACAATTAACTTTTGATGGGCCGACTGATGAAACTACCAGCCATTCCGCTAGGCGCGATAAAACATGCGCTAAGTGGCTGGTTATGGCCATCTGATGAAACTGCTGATGGAACTGCCAGCCAAACCACCAAGCCGGAAAATACGCGGCAAGCGGCTGGTTATCGCCATAGCCGGATATACGCCGGTTGGGCAAATATGGCGAGCGTTATCCTATGGTGCCTGTTTGCGCTCGCCCCGGTTTCATGCCGGGCGGAAAATCTGCGCCTGCTGGTGGTGTTGAGCGACAATACTCCTGCATACAAATCTTTCGCGGACACATTGAGCCAAAGCCTGCCCGCCTCGGTTCAGGCCACCGTGCTGGAACAACCCGCAGAGATGAAGGCTCGGCCGCAGGCCGATTTGATCGTTTCCCTGGGCATGAAGGCCGCCCTGTCGGCGGCAACCCAAACCAGTGTGCCTGTGCTGATGACGATGATCCCCAGAACGGGTTATGAAGAACTGCTTGCACAAACCCCCTGGGGCAATCGCGCCCCGTCAATTTCGGCAATCTACATGGATCAGCCGTGGGAACGGCAACTTGATTTCATCCGGGCCGTTCTTCCCAATAATATCAGGATCGGATTACTGTATTCGGCCAACACCCATATTGACCTGGCTTATTTGCGGAGGCGTGCTTCCGAACGTGGCGCCAAGCTTATAGACAGGCAGGTTTTATCCGCTGAAAATTTATTTTCCGCCCTGAATGGCTTGCTGGAAAACAGCGATATCCTGCTCGCCCTGCCGGACAACATGATTTACAACAGCACCAATATCCGCAATATATTGTTGAGCAGCTATCGCTCCGGCATTCCTTTCATAGGAATGTCGCAAACCTATGTCACCGCCGGTGCGCTGGGGGCTATTTTTGCTTCGCAGAAACAGTCGTCCGTCCAGGTTGCCGAGGCGATACTCTTCTTTGCGCGAACCAGGAAATTACCCGAACCTAATTATGTTCATGATTTCACCGTCTCCCTGAACCATGAAGTGGCCAGGTCGCTGGGCATCGAACTGCTTCCATCCGACATTGTTTACAGCAGAATGAAAGACAAGAACAGGAGCGCCCCATGAGGCAATTCAACATTCGCCAATATGTTGCGTTGGTTACGCTCATTCCGCTGATCATCATCACGGGATTAATGGAAGCATTCTTTCTGCATAATTACTTTTCAGAAATTGACCTCCACATCGAGAACCGCGGAAAACTCATTTCCAGCCAGTTGGAATCCAGCAGCGAATACGGTGTGGTATCCAACAACCTGCCATTCCTGCAAGGCATCGCGCAAAGTGTCTTGCAGCAACAAGATGTGCATGGGGTGATGCTTCTGAATTCGGCATCCCAGCTTCTGGTCAAGTCTGGTAATTTCTCAGGCTCGATAAGGGATGCGCTCGCCAATGCGCAGCAGATTGGGAAAAACAGCTTACCGGAAATCATTCGCAACGGCAATCAGGACTTGTTGATATATCAACCCATCGTGCCGGAAACCGTGAAGCTGGATGAGTATGAAACGGCGCCTGATAACAAGCCGGTGGGTATGATCATTATACAGATGAGCCTTGAGCGTTCCGAAAAGTTAAAGTCGAAAACACTCTGGTACACGATTGCCGCAACAACGGCTTTATTAGCGCTAATCGGTTTTATCATCCATCTTGCCAGCCGCCGCATCACCGGCCCGATCAGCTCACTGAACAACGCATTACATGAAATAGCCAATGGCAATTTGGGCGCACGAACTTTCTGGCAATATCATATATCCGAGCTGAATATGCTGGCGGCCAACATCAACATGATGGCGCAACAGCTACAAGAAAGCCAGAGTTTGCTGGAGCGCCGCATCGAAGAAGCTACCCGTGACCTGCGCGAAAAAATTGCCGAGGCCGAGCGCACGCACCAGGAATTGCGCGAGAGCGAAGACCGCTACCGCACCCTTTACACAAACACACCCGTCATGCTGCATTCGATTGGCCGGGACGGCGTAATTATCAGCGTGAGCGATTATTGGCTGTCACAAATGGGCTATAGGCGTGATGAGGTCATCGGCAAAAAGTCTGTTGATTTCCTGACAGGGAACTCCTGCCGCTACGCAACCGAGAAGATATTGCCTGTTTTTATGGAGACCGGCGCCATTTCGGATGTGTATTACCAGTTCGTGAAGAAGGATGGCTCGGTTATGGATACACTCTTGTCCGCTACAGCCGAAAAGGATAATGAAGGCAAGGTGATCCGTTCGTTGGCGGTTGTGATTGACATCACCGAGCGCAAGAAAAACGAAGAGCTTCTCCGGCAAAGCGAAGAGAAACTGCGTGCTTATCTGGACAATATTTCCGATACCATCTGGCTCATTGAGCCAAGCCTGGAAATATCCTATGTTTCATCCGGCATCACGCGCCTGCTGGGTTTTTTGCCCGAAGAGATGGCCGGCAAGCCAAGCGCCATCGTAATACACCCGGACGACATCGGCATTGTGGGTAATGCCCAGCGCCTTGCAATGGAATACCCCGGAGAACCCCATACGATCCAGTACAGGGTCAGGCACAAGGATGGCCGCTGGATTCTGGTGGAAAGCAAAGGCGTGAACCTGCTGGACAATCCGGCAATCAATGGTGTACTTGTCGTCATGAGGGATATTTCCGAACGTATGCGGGCGCAAGATGAGCTGCTGGCCGCAAAAAACCATGCTGAACAAGCCAACCGCGCCAAGACCAAATTCCTCGCCGCAGTCAGCCATGATCTGCGCCAGCCAATACACGCTCAGGGATTGTTTCTGGAGGCTCTCGCGCGCACCGAACTGTCCGCGTACCAGGCCAAGCTGCTCACCAACGCGCGCGCCACCTCCGATGCTTCCAGCGAGATGCTTAGCACGCTGCTCGATTTTTCACGCATTGATGCAGGCATAGTCAAACCCCGTTTGCAATCGTTCAGTTTGCAGCCCCTGCTCAATAAAGTCGAAAATGAGCTCGCACCGCAGGCGGATGAAAAGGGGATCGTGTACCGCACGCGCGAGACGCATCTGGTAGTGCAGTCCGATCCGGCGCTGGTAGAACTGATCCTGCGCAACCTGGTTTCCAATGCGATCCGTTACACCAGGCACGGAGGGCTGTTGGTGGGGTGCCGCCTGCGCGGCAAGCAGGCCTCCCTGGAAGTCTGGGATACCGGCATAGGCATCGCGCCAGAACATCGGGAAGACGTGTTCCGTGAGTTTTATCAACTGGATAATCCTGAACGCGACAGCGTCAAGGGGCTGGGTTTGGGGCTGGCAATTGCACAGGGACTGGCCCGCACGCTGGGGCATGAGTTGACATTGGCGTCCACCCCGCAAAAGGGCAGCGTATTCCGCCTGAGTTTGCCCATTGCGACAGAACCATTGCCGGTAAAGCAGGCCGAGTGGGCACAAACCAGAACCCAATTGCTCACTACTCGCGTACTGGTAATTGACGACGATGAAACGGTGCGCGGGGGCATGGGCCATCTGCTGAGCGACTGGGGCTTTGAATGCGATCTGGCTGAATCCGCTGAGGAAGCGATTGCACTGGCGCGCGCGCATGCGCCCGACCTGGTGATTTGCGATTACCGCATGCGCAGGCAGAGCACGGGGCTGGAGGCAATCGCCGCACTGCGTGAGTTGCTGGGAGATGCATTGCCCGCCTTGCTGATTACCGGCGACACCGCGCCTGATCTGCTGCATAAAGCGCAAGCCAGCGGCATCCCGCTGCTACATAAACCTGTGTCACCGGGCCACCTGTACCGCAACCTGATGGAGATGCTGGAGACGTCCAAGAAGCACGTTGTGCTGAAGTAACACGCATGCACACTGCATGCAGCAGGCAAGCTGGCCAAACCCGGCATTAAACGCCGCAGGCCTGATTGTAGGCGGCCAATGCCTGGGCAATCTGCCCTGCCGGCCTGGCTTGGTCGCCGGTGCCGAACTCTTTCTGCAACGAATCCTTGTTGTCAGCGATGTAATGGATGGCGCGATTCAGGTTGTCGAGCTGTTTCAATATAAAATTACCGTCGGAATTTAACAGGCTGGCCGACTTGGAAAAATTTGCGCTGAACTCCTGCACCGTATCCACGGCACCTTGCTTGTTGGCCGCCAGCACCGAGTCGAGCTTGGCTGCATCCAGCGATGCCAGCCTGGTATGGGAATCGATTGTGATGCCTATATCACCCATGCCATGCAAGCCATCCCTGATCCCGAAGAACCGGTTATTAACATTCTGCTCCAGTTCGAATCTGGAAGCTGTTGCCGCCTGTGTGTCAGCCAGCAGCCCGCCTTGCTGAATGTCAGGAGCAAACCGCTGAATCCAGTTGTTGTATTGGGCCACAAAGTCCTGCAGCATGGACTTTATGCTGTCATTGCCGGTGGATAACCCAATGTCCCCCAGGCTGCGGGAAGCAGCCTGCATATGGGAAACGTAGGATTCCATCTGGCTCAGCTCCGAAAATTGGGCTTTGTATAAAACATCCCTGTTGTTGATGACAGTCATCATCCTGTAGGCAGATTCCGGGTTAAACAGCGCCATATTGCGGCCTGCCGCAAATACGCCTTGCATGCTGCCGCCCTGGCTTACGTTGCTGCTTTGGGTGAACAGGGATAGCGGGTCGGGGGATGATTGGCCGAACTGGGCGCCGTTTGAAACCAGGAGCGAAAATATGGATGCCCATGAATCGTTGCCTTGGGCGTCCAAAGCCGAATTCCCAAAAATTGAACTCATTGACAAGTTTTGCGTCTGCAATTGGAATTCTGCGAGATTGAGTGAAACAGAAGAGAGTGAGATATTCATGTGGCTTCCTTCCGTTGGCATCCAGGGTTTTTAAGCGGCACGCATGTGCGCGCAAGGGAAGATTGCCATAACCTGGCTTTATCAAAAGTGGGATTAAAGGTGTTTTTTGGCGTTTATTCCCTGCTTTGTCACCTGCTGTTTCACCCTTGCCCTGCGCGATTGCCCGGCAGGCTGGATGGCAAACAAAATAGCGACAACGAATTCAGGAGTTGCGCGCGGTATACTACAATAGCCAACTCAAGCCCGGCTTCTTTAACCATGGAATCCACAATGAAAAAACCGCTCTTGGTTTTGATGCTGATTCTTGTAAGCACCAGTGCAATGGCTGGGTGGGTCAAGACTGGTGAAGATGATGAATTCACTCACTATGCTGACATTGCTACGGTCCGCAAATTTCAGGGCAAAGCCAAAGTCTGGCGTTTGATCGATTATAAATCCCTGCATCAAGCAAATAAATATAAGTGCCTATCTTCAAAAGTACAGCAAGAATTCGACTGCAAGGAAGAACAGGTAAGAGTGCATGCTTTCTCGCTTTTCAGCAAGAACATGGGGGCAGGAAAAATTGTATTTTCAAATACCCTCCCTGATGATGTATGGATGCCAGTAGCGGCTGAAGTAAACGATGCAGCCCTGTTTAATATTGCTTGCGGCAAGAAGTAAAGCAAGCTGAATTCCGGGGCGGCCAATGTTTCATAAAACATGAACGGAAACGGGGGACGAAAATGGGCAAGTTCTCCATGAGCTGCGTTGCCGGCCAAATTGCAATGCCTCCGGCAACGGCTGGAAAAAGAAATCTTCGCGCCCGACTATCTCAAAGAAAAAGCCCGGCACTCTCGCGCCGGGCTTTTTTACCAACTCAAGAGCCGATCAGCCGGCCTGAATGTTGGAAGCTTGCTTGCCCTTTGGGCCTTGTGTCACTTCAAAGCTGACCTTCTGGCCTTCCTTGAGGGTCTTGAAGCCGTTCATGTTGATTGCTGAAAAGTGTGCGAACAAATCGTCGCTGCCATCATCGGGAGTGACAAAACCAAAACCCTTTGCGTCGTTGAACCATTTAACTGTACCGTTTGCCATGTGTTTACTTCCTTATTAAAAAGCGGGAAAACTCCCGCAAAACTATTTGAATCTAAGATTGCACATGGTAAAACCAGTACTGCAAAGACTTTGAATCAAATACCTTCGAACCTTGTACGCCCAATAGTTGATATCGTCAAGGTATTTCTTGAGAGAATGCCGAATCTGCCAACATACCGAACCCAAGCCCGCTTCCATCCAGTATGAACCTGCTCTACGACATGCCTTTATATCGGCCGCCTTCCGAGGCCGACAACCTGATCATTCAGGCCACGCTGGGATGCAGCTTCAACCAATGCAGCTTCTGCTGCATGTATCGCAGCAAGCAATATATCGAGCGGCCGTTCGACTCCGTGTTTGCCGACATTCGCGAGGCAGCAGCGCAATGGCCGGATGCGCACCGCGTATTTCTGGCCGATGGCGATGCGCTGGCTTTGCCCACTGATCACCTGCTCGCCATCCTGCGCGAACTGGCGGCAGCACTCCCGCGCCTCGCGCGCGTCTCCTGCTACGCCACACCCAGCAACATCCAGAGAAAGAGCGCCGAAGAGCTGGCCCTGCTGCGCGAACACAAGCTCATCCTCTATAATTCAGGCTTTGTTACTCAACGACCAGAAAACAACATGGGATTCAATATCACGCTCCTACCGGAAAATCACACTTTTACCGCCAAAGCTGGCGAAACCATCATGGAGGCCGCGAAGAAACATGGCCACAATCTGCCGCTCGGTTGCGCCGATGGCGCGTGCGGTTTGTGCAAAGGCAGTGTGCTGCAAGGCACGGTGGATCACGGCAAATCCACGGTAATCGCTTTGCCTGCGGAGGACAGGGAGGCGGGCTTCGCCCTGTTCTGTTGCGCCAAGCCCACATCCGATCTGGTCATCGAGCGCCGTGAAATGGTCAGCGACTGGACTACGCTGGATTGGAATGGTTCGATGGAGTGAGCCTGCCCGTTCCTGGTTTATTGATCCGGCACGAATAGAGTAGTAACTCCGTTCGGCCTGAGCTTGTCGAAGGCCCGAAGCTATTCATGGTTCGACAAGCTCACCACGAACGGCTTCATACTTCATAGATGCCGGATCAATAGATGAACAAACATTTTCTTCCGGCCCCGCAATCATTGCCACTGCAACTTGAACAAACTGCCAAAGCAACCCGCATGAAAACCCTCGCCGTCTTTGAGCACGTGATGACTTTCTTCGATCCGGCGCTCGTCCAGTTCGCCGCCGACCTGAAATGGCTCGAAAAATATGGCGTCAATATCTCGCGCCATAACTTTGGCAAGGAGCCGGAGGCCTTCGCTAGCAACCCGGCAGTGGCCAGGAAAATGGAAGCCGGGATGAACCGGCTGCCCATGATCGTGGTAGATGATCAAGTTGTCTTTACCGGCAAGTATCCCTCTCGCGAGCAGCTGGCAAAGGCGCTCGGCATTGAAGCGCCGCCCGAGGAACTCTCGCCCGCCAAGGCGCTGGCGTGCCCCTGCAAGCCATGGGTTTGATAAATCCTGGCATGCGCCTCTCACACCTTCGCCAGCGCCTGAGCGACCTCGGTTGCAAGCCCTGCCACGAAGACCGCCTGCTGCGCGGTTGGGCTCAGGTGATCTCGTGCGATAGAAAGGGCAGCCCCGCAGAAACTTTCTTCCCGCTTGCGCTCCGCAATGAGTTGCCTGCCATCGAGGCGGAGTTGAATGAACTGGCGTGGCTGCGCAGTGAATATCTCGCTGACAAAGGTGTCGCGCGGTTGTTGGTGGAACTGCGTGACGGCCAGATGGTGGAGAGCGTGCTGCTGCCGCGTGACGGGCTGTGCGTTTCGACGCAGGTGGGTTGTGCGGTGAGGTGTGTGTTTTGCATGAGCGGCCGCGACGGCCTGTTGCGCCAGCTTGGCAGCGCCGAGATCGTGGCCCAGGTGGTGCTCGCGCGCAAACGCCGCAAAGTCGACAAGGTGGTGTTCATGGGCATGGGCGAGCCGGCCCACAATCTCGACAACGTGCTCGAAGCGATTGAGCTGCTCGGCACACAGGGCAACATCGGCCACAAGAATCTGGTGTTATCTACGGTCGGGGATTTGCGGATGTTTGAGCGCCTGCCTTTGGAAAAAGTGAAACCGGCGCTCGCTCTTTCGCTGCACACCACCGATGCAACACTGCGCAAAAAACTGCTGCCGTATGCGCCGCAGATCGCCATCGAAGAATTGGTGGGGCGCGCCGAAGCGTATGCGCGCGCCACCCACTATCCGGTGCAATACCAATGGACGTTGCTTGAGGGTGTCAACGACAGCGACGCCGAGCTGGATGGAATCGTGCAGTTGCTCTCCGGTAAATACGCCCTCATGAATTTCATCCCCTTCAACGACGTCGCCGGACTCGACTATCGCCGCCCCTCAGCCGAACGTACTGCGACTATGGTGCATACCCTGCGTCGGCATGGCATCCTCGCCAAATTGCGCGATTCAGTTGGGCAGGAGATCGAAGGGGCATGCGGGCAGTTGCGCGCGCGCGGTTACGGCAGACTATTCCAGTTCCATTTCGAAAGTGAGATAAGGCAGCAACAAGCGAGTGACGAAGACAGTACAAGTGCCGCCCGCTACAATTCTCCTGGACTTGACAGTTAATCAAACAACAGTGGTTTCAAGTTTGAAGCGCAACACACTCTCAATGTGTGGCTTTATCACCCCAAATTTCTTTCAATCGTTTGTCGCGTCCACAATTCCACCGGTATATTTTGTAACGGATTGGGTTGTTCTTATAAAAATCCTGATGGTAACTTTCGTTGCCTTTGATAGGGTAAAAGGTTGAGGCATTCAATATAGGTGTAACAATTTTCCTGCCAGGAAACATCTTCTCAACGTTCCTTTTGGATTCCTCGGCAATTTTCCTTTCATTATCGTTGCCTGCAAAAATAGCGCTCCGGTAGCTGCCCCCCTTATCGCAAAACTGGCCTTCCGCATCAAAGGGGTCGATATTCACCCAATAGTAATCCAGCAACTCTTTATAGCTGACAGTTTTTGGATCGTAGGTGATTTCCACGGCTTCGTAGTGGCCTTGGTGATTCCCATTGTAGGTGGGGTTTTGCAACGTACCGCCCGTAAATCCGGAGATAACGTCGGTTACCCCTTTTAGCTTCTCAAAGTCCGACTCCATGCACCAGAAACATCCACCGGCTAATACGGTTTTTTCGGCTTTCGCGTTTGAGGTAAAAATAACAGCAAGCAAGATCAATAAAACACTTAGCTTTTTATTCATGGCCTACCCTCCTCAAAAGTTAATCCCGTTAGATAGTTTTGATTCGCCGTGGGAGCAGCTATTCTGCATCGGGAATGCTAAGGGCTAGCCGTCGGCGGGGCCGGGCAAATCCTCGAAGTACATAGCCAGCGCCTCTTCCAGATTCTCTATAGCTTCTTGTTCTGTCGCACCCTGGCTGGCCAATCCGAGATCGGGACAGCGCGCGACGAAAACGCCGTTCTCCTTGACGACCACATAGTTCGGTTCCCGCTTGCGTTTATTGGTTCTCATGGTAGTAAATCTGCTCTCTCCTGGAATAATCAGTGACAGGCCGCGATTTTCGGAAACAACATCATGCCGTCTGAGCGTGGAGTGTAGTGGCGCAAGCCAACAAGGCAAGCAGCAGAAAGATGGTGCGGTTCATAGATGCTCAGATTCATTGCTTTACGAGCTCGACGCGACGGTTCTTCGCGCGCCCTTCTTCCGCATCGTTCGACGCCACGGGAGCATAGGGGCCGTTGCCGTATGCCTTGAGGCGCGCGGCGCTTATGCCATTGTCTGCAAGCTCCTTAACCACGGCCTCGGCGCGGGCCTGCGAAAGCTTCATGTTCCCGTCCACTGCGCCCGCGTTGTCTGTGTGTCCCACAACGAAGACCTTCAGGCCCGCGTCCGCCTTCAGCAGCTTGACGACCTCGCCGATGGCCTGTTTGGATTCTGGTTTGAGCGTGGCCTTGCCGGTATCGAAGAGTATACCCTCCACCGCAATGTGCCCCGATGTTTTGAGGCCATTCGCAAACGCATCTGCGTTGGCGGTGATCTCCTGAACCATCGCCTCCTTCTGCACGATGGTGAGAACGTACTTGTTACCATCGGCCCAGGCTTCGATCCATAGTTCCTTGCCATCCTTGGTGAGCGTCAGGGTTTCTCGCATCGAGCCGGTTGCAATCACTTTGCCGCCAACCTGCTTCAGGGCATTTTCAACGTTGCGCAATAGCTGCAACGCGCTGAGCTTGGCAGTAAGTTCGGGCGGCGGCAAGTAGCGGATCTCCCAAAACTGGCCCTCTACCTGGGTTCTGTCCTTCCCGGTGTCGAATTTATATGCATCGAACTGCTTCTGTGTGCAAGACGTTATCCAATAACCGGGTATCCGTGTGAGCAGCGGATGATCCTGGCAGTTCTTTGCATCTTCCTTCGCTAAACACGTACCGACAGAAATTGACAGGGCAAGAACGCCCAGCAGTGTACTTAATATCCTTTTCATTGTTGAATCCTTTCCCCTTGTGGATGATCGAGCGATAAACAGACTGCAGGATATAGCATGCAACACTTAACCTCCTATTGGCAATCAGCGCATAGCAAACCAGCCCGGGCAAACCCTGGATAATGCTTATTCGCCCTGTATGGTCACGACAATACGGCGATTGCCGCCATGGTTCCTGTGCTCGCACAGGTAGATTCCCTGCCAGGTTCCCAGCCTGAGCTGGCCATCGGTAACCGGAATGTTCAGGCTGTTGCCGAGCAGGCTGGATTTGAGGTGCGCGGGCAGGTCATCCGAGCCTTCGTCCTGATGCATGTAATAAGGCGCATTCTCAGGCACGATGCGGGTAAAGTAGCTTTCAAAATCCTGGCGCACCGTGGGATCGGCATTTTCGTTGATGGTTAATGATGCAGAGGTGTGCATGATGAAAACATTCATCATGCCGATCTTGAAATTGCGCAGCTCTGGCAGTTCACCCAGCAACTCTGCTGTGATCAGGTGAAAACCACGTGGTTTTGGCTTAAGGTTTATCTCTTTTTGTATCCACATGTTGATGCGTCATCTTGTCTGTATTGAACAGGAAGTTGATTGGGCTACGCAAATCAGGGAAGAACCCGGGTCACCTGATAACTCATTCAGCATTCTGCTATTGGACTATGCCAGCCATCAACGTCGGCGATCATTTCATTCGCTTCCGGCGGCCCCCAGCTACCCGGCTCGTATTCATAGACCGGCGTCTCCATGCCGATAATGCGATCGACAATTCGCCAGGCCAATTCGACACTGTCCTGACGCGCAAACAGGGTGGAGTCTCCTTTTATGGCGTCACCGATCAGGCGCTCGTAGGCATCCATTTCATCGGCTCTTATCTTGCACACATAAAGTTCAACTTCATCGCCGCTCATGGCGGTGCCCGGCATTTTCACGCTGGCCCCGATTGCAATCGCGACTTGGGATGGGCCGAGCCGGAAGCGGAAATAATTGGGGCGCTCCGGGATGGTTCCGGCAAACACCTTCTGCGGCGGGGGGCGCAATGTGACCAATATTTCGGTGGCGGTGACCGGCATGTTTTTCCCGGTGCGGATATAGAACGGCACGCCTTCCCAGCGCCACGAGTCCAGATGGATTTGCATCGCCGCAAAGGTTTCCACTTGCGAATCCCGGGCAACACCCGGCTCGCTGCGATAACCGCGATATTGCCCGCGCACCAGGCTACGCCCGGTTAGCGGGCGTATGCCGCGAAATACTTTTGCCTTCTCGTCGCGCAACGGTTCGCTGCCCTCGCCCACTGGCGGCTCCATCGCGAGAATGGCAATCACCTGCAGCAGATGGTTCTGCACGACATCGCGCACGGCGCCGACCTCTTCGTAAAATCGCCCGCGCCCCTCGATGCCAAAACTTTCCGCCATGGTGATCTGCACGCTTTTGACGTAGTTGCGGTTCCACACCGGTTCGAGAAACGAATTGGCGAACCGGAAATACATCAGGTTCTGCACGGCTTCCTTGCCCAGATAGTGGTCGATGCGAAAGATCGCCGCTTCGTCGAAATATTTGTGCAGCGTCTGGTTGAGCGACTGCGCCGAGGCAAGGTCGCGCCCAAATGGTTTTTCCACCACGACGCGCCCGCCGCCGGTGCAGCCGATTTTGCTGAGGCTCTCCACCACAGCGGGAAACATGCTTGGCGGTATCGCCAGATAGCACAGCGGCCTTTGCGCCTTGCTCAGCGCCTGGCATAGCCGGTCAAAGGTGGCTTGCTCGTTGTAATCGCCATCGACATAATGCAACAAACTGGACAGTTTGCTGAACGCGGCTTCGTCTACTTTGCCGTGATTTTCCAGGCTGGCGCGAATATGATCGCGCATTTTATTTATGCCCCAGCCACTGCGTGCAACGCAGACCAAGGGAATATCAAAATGCCCACGCCTGGCCAAGGCGTGCAGTGCAGGATAAATTCTTTTATAGGCAAGATCTCCCGTGGCCCCGAAAAGCACCAGTGCGTCGGAAATCGTTGCGCCCATGTTTTGCTCCTCATGAAATAATCGGGAACGTACTGCCGTTTATTTTAAAACCGCCGCCAATTCACAAACTTTCCAATGGCTGGCCTTTTGCTGTCCGGTTTATCTTAAGGCAATTAGGGCGATTCCCCCAAGTTCATCCGCCTGATGAAATGGCAGGTGTAGCCATCCGGATGCTTGACCAGGTATTTCTGGTGGTATTCCTCGGCGCGGAAAAATTCCTTGAACGGCACGGCTTCGGTGACAATCCTGGCTTTCCACTCGCCGGAAGCATCCACGGTTTTAATGACTTCTTCGGCAATGCGTTTTTGCTCGCTGTCCACATAAAAAATTGCCGAGCGGTATTGTGTGCCGATGTCGTTGCCCTGCCTGTCGCGTGTGGTCGGGTCGTGCATGCGGAAAAACTCGAACAGCAGATGGCGGTAGCTGAGCCGTTGCGGGTAGAACACGATCTTGAGCGATTCGGCATGGCCGGTGCGCCCGGTCTTTACTTGTTCATAACGCGCATCCGGCGTGTTGCCGCCGGTATAGCCGACTTCGGTTTCCAGCACGCCGGGAATCCGGCGCACCAGTTCTTCCATGCCCCAGAAGCAACCGCCTGCGAGATAGGCTGTCTGTGGTTTGGCATTGTCAAACATGGCGGCTCCCGTGGGTTTGGCAAGTGTGGCAGATAACAGCAGGAAGGCAAGGATGAAAAGGATATTTGAAAATTTCCTCATGGCGCGACCCTCCATTGCATGCCATTTATTCAGCAGTGCTTACCCTTTTTCGAAGCGCATCACCCCACCCTTGCAATCCACCTTGATAGTATCCTTGGCGGCAAAGCGCCCTTCGAGGATGGCCTTCGCCAGCGGGTTTTCGATCTGCGCCTGGATCGCGCGTTTGAGCGGGCGCGCGCCGTAAACCGGGTCGAATCCGGCGTTGGCGATTTCCTTCAGCGCGGCATCGGTCACGCTCAGTCTCATCTCCATCGCGGCGAGGCGTTTTTCCAGATAGCCCAACTGGATGCGTGCAATTGATTTGATGTGCTTCTCGTCCAGAGCATGGAACACCACCACTTCGTCGATACGGTTGACGAACTCGGGACGGAAATTCGATTTTACTTCGCCCATCACCGCCACTCAAACAATTCGCTAAAAATATCTAGGACAGCAGTGTACCTTCGCGGGAATAACAATTTATTCAGCGCTTCCTTAAATGCTATCCATATGGTGTAGGGGTGAATAAATTCGCCGCTACACCCCGGTCAATTACGTTTCCCAAGATTAATCAGGCCATCACCGAGAGCGAATTGGCATTTCCAGATTGAGTGGAACTCTGGTTGTTATCACCGTATGTTTTTAACATGTCCATCAACCGCTTCATCACGGCTGCGTCGCTGTTCACATTTTGCGTTTCCGACGAAGATTTTGATGAGGGTTTGGCGGCCTGCGAAATCGCGTAAGCAACCTGTTCCTGCATACTTACCTTGCCGTCCTGGTTGGTATCGGCCGGGTCGTAGGTTTTGCTCGAACTACTTGACGAAGTAGCGCTGCTCGATGCGCTGGAGCCGTTTGCTGAAG
>JAHFRC010000035.1 GCA_023259015.1 Nitrosomonadales bacterium
TCCAAGGTAGTGTGGTAACTTCCTGTTACGTCCGAGCGTAAACCGTGGTAATTTTCGTGGTAACGAAATTACTACAGTAGGTATTGAGTTGGCTGGTTTGGGTAGCCCAAAGCAATTTTGCAATGCGGCTTGAAGTGCGATATTGCGCTACTGTTTTTCTTCCACGGTTTCCGCCTCTGGTTTGGTTTTCTGCTTGGTTTCTTTCGCACCCTTGGCTTGTTCTTCGGTCTTTGCCTTGGCTTCGGCTTTTAGCCTGGCTTGTTCAGCGCTTTTAGCTTTTGCCTCTGCTTTTGCATTGACTTTCTTTGCCTCTGCTTCTTCCATGGCCTTGATCTTCGCTTCCAGCTTCGCTAGTTTGGTTGAGCAAACTTCTTCATTGGCTTTTACTTTTGGCTTTGCCTGCTTGACGGCGTGAGCTATTTCTCTGGCTTTGGCCGTTTTTTTCTTGGCCTTGGCTTTCGTAGCCGGAGGTTTGGCGGCGCGAGCTGTTTTCTTGACTTTCAACTGGGCCTTTTTCTCTGCCTTGGCTCTTTCTGCAGCTTCGACTTCTGACCAGGCCTGTTCAGCTTTTTTGGCGTCGGCTTCTGCTTCCTCTTCTTTTCTGATCTTGGCTTTTTGTGCGGCAGCAGAAAGACCCAGTGAATTCTCGTCAATCCTGCTAAATTCACGTACCGGCAAGACATTTACTTCCTTGATCTTTTTGCTGGCGCATGGAAGAGATGAGTCCAGCCCACGAAAAAGCATTTCGCCTTCAGCCGATATTGTATAGACACCAGGATTCTTATAAACCTTGGATAGCGTTTGTGGAAACAATCCGTCTGCCCAATTTACTTGTATCAATCGTATGTCGCCATCACCAAAATTGACAGACAATCCACAGCGGCTGATTCCGTTGTAATAGCCTTTAATAACCACCTTGATCTCTTTCCCTGCCAGGGCAGGGGATGTTTGGACATCAATTGCGTAAATTACGCTGTTTGCCAATGCGTCCATGCAAGAGGCGCCCAGGATCAAGGCGCATAAACTTTTCATCGCCGGCAGGATTGTCTTTGTGTGAATTTTCAGTTTTATTTTCAAATAAAGGTTTTTTAACTTCAGGCAGCCCTGTACTCTTGCCAGGGCAACTGCCCGGTCAAGTGCGGTAGTGGCTTTGGATAATCCGCCCTTCAACCCGAGGGCGATAATTGAAATATTGAAGCATCGCCATAATTGCAGAACGTGCCCAATAGATGTAATGAGTTTTTTCATGACCACATTATTCATGTAGCCGCACTATTCCAATTGACTGAATAAATTTGGAAAAGAATCGTTGTTTATAGATTTGAATCTGGTTGCGGAAGGCAAGCCGGAGGCCAAATCATGGCTGAACCGCCAATTTATTTGTTGGTCAACCCTAAAGTATTCCTGAAACTTGCCGATGATCAAACTGTCAACTATGAAAAGTTGAACTCTATTCATAACTTACGAAAGGTTACTTCATGGCCATTAGCTCGGTATCTTCAAACGTAAACACTGCTGCTGCGATCCAGCCACAAAATCAGGTTGCTGGCGCCAAAGAAGTGGAGAACGACAATGACAAGGACGACGGAGCTTCCGCCGCCGTAGCGCAAGCCGCGCCGCGCCCCACAGTCAATACCAGCGGGCAGGTAATCGGCAGCATCATTAACATCCAGGCCTGATATTCAAATCTGGCAAGAAGCAAACGGATAGCAGGAAAGGTTAGACATGACCATTTCTACAGTTGCCACAGGTTCAATTACTGCCGCCCCGAGCGACGGGGGGCAGGTTGTTGTGCAAACTTCCCCCGCTGCTAGCGGTTCTGATGCCCCGAAACCGGCGGCAACAGGGGTGAGCGTCAGTGCTCAAATTCCTTCTCCTGAGCAAATCGCTCAAGCAGTCAAGCAAATAAATATTACTTTTAGCCAAACAAGGCAAAATATTTATGCCTTGATTGAAAGAGACAAAGCCACTGGCATCGATGTGATCAAATTCCGGGATGCGGATACCAAGGAAGTAATCAGCCAATATCCGCCGAAAGCGATCATCGCAATAGCCGAAGCGATAGGCCAGTCGCAGGAAGCAAAAGGGCGGCTGCTAAATGTCAATGCATGAGCAACACAGGCATTGAACAAAGCCCGCTTCCCCGCACTTCACCACCATCGCCAGCTTTGTCAGCACCCTCGGAGATGACATCGCCAAAGTATTCAGCCAGATATTGTTCATCTGCGACCGGCAAGGGCTGATTGGCCGCGAGATGTTTGCCATTGACGGCGTGAAACTGCCGAGCAACGCATCCAAAGCCAGGAGCGGCACCCGCGCCGATTTCGAGCGCCAGGCGGCAAAGCTCGAAGCCGCCGCACACACCATGCTTGAGCGCCACCGCGAACAGGATGAACAAGCCGTGGAGCCTGATCTTCAAGCCAAGGAAGTAAAGCGCATCGAGCGCCTGCAACAAGATGCCAAACAGATACGCCGCTGGCTCACCGAGAACCTTGAAGACCGCAAGGGCAGCAAGGGTGCGATCCGCAAGAGCAACCGCACCGACAACGAGTCCGCGAAAATGGCCACATCCAAGGGCGTCATCCAGGGCTACACCGGCGTGGCCGCCGTGGATGCAAAGCACCAGATCATCGTCGAGGCCCAAGCGCACGGCACCGGCAGCGAACAGGAACTGCTCATCCCGGTTGTAGAGGCAATGAAAGACACGCTCGCGGACAATACCCTCATCACCGCCGATGCGGGCTACCACTCGGAGGCGAATCTCAAACGGCTGGATGAAATGGAAGTCGATGCCCTGATCGCCGACACCAACATGCGCGGTCGCGACGAACGCTTTGCCGGGCAGGACAAATACAAAGCGCTGCCCGACCCGATCCACGACAAGGGCGGCAAACCGAAACAAGCCGCACGTTATCAACCCAAAGATTTCGACTACGACCCGGAGCAGGGAACCTGCATCTGCCCGGCAGGCAAGGAGCTTTATGGCAACGGCAGCAACTGCACGATAGGCGGCTATGCGGCGGTGAAATTCCAGGGAGCGCAACGTGATTGCCTGCCATGCACGCACCGCGACAAATGTTTGCTCACGCCGGGCAAGACCAAGGTACGGCAGGTGGCCTTCCTCCAGAGCAAAGCGGATCAAGAGAGCTACACCGACAAGATGAAGCGCAAGATAGACAGCCCCGAGGGGCGCATCCTGTATGGCCGGCGCTTCGCCACGGTGGAGCCGGTGTTCGGCAACCTGCGCCACAATAAACAACTCAACCGCTTCACGCTACGCGGGAAAAAGAAGGTGGATGGGCAGTGGAAACTCTACTGCATGGTGCACAACATCGAGAAACTGGCGCACCACGGGTATGCACTAAAAGTAGGCAATCCACTATCCGGCAAGCCGGATGTGGAATTGTCACCGCAGTAGGGAATGGAGGTGGAGGTAATGCACATGCATTGATGTGTATCGATCACAAAATAACTTCGTGACAAAAAACGAGGAACATAAAAAAGCGCGGAGAGTTCCGCGCTTTTTTTACGCCCAGAATTTCTCAGAAAAGAGGTTTTTCTACAGCTTCAACGGCTTTCCATTCTTCAGTGGAGCATCAGGGACAGGTCTAGCAAAGTAGTACCCCCCTGCTCACGCAAACTTCTTCACGCCTGCTTTTTTGGCAGCCTTTTGCAAGTCCTCATCGAGCGTAGCCAACGGCAGACCTAGCCTCATGGATAGCTCCAGATAGGAGGCGTCATAAGCAGAGAGCTTGTAGCGCCGCGCCAGTTGCAGTGTGTGTGACAAGGCGTGCGAGAAGGTGGCTGCGTCCGCTTCGATATCCACGCCTTCCAGCACTTCAAGGAATGCTTCGCTCCGCGCTTCTGTCACCAAGCCTTTGGCTTCTGCCCTGGCGATAACGTTCGCCACTTCCAGCCCCCAGGTTGCCGGCACGATGGCACTGGCGCTTTTCATCGCGTCCAACACTCTGCCCGCGTAGGCCAGTTCCTGCGGTTTACCGTCACCAAAGAACCAGCGCATGGTCACCGAGTTATCGAGGACAAAATTCATGCACGCCCTTCCTCGATGAGCTCCTTGATGTTTATGCCGCGCACGGGGTCGGCCAGCATGAAAGCCTTGAGCCTGTCCGCCGCTGCAACTTTGTCCTTGGCTTTCATGCCAAGGCTGGGCACCAGGTCTGCAACGGCTTCCCCGCGATTGGTGATGGTAAAGCTCTTGCCGTTTTTTACCTGGCGCAGTAATTCCGGGAGTTTTGTTTTTGCTTCGTATGAGCCGATCTCGATTTTCATGATTTACCCCGTAGCGCTGATTTACGTTCAGACCAGTATATAGACCAGTCTGATAAATATCAAGCACGCCATCAGTTACGCAACGGCTTCCCGTTCTTCAGCATATATTCCACTCTAGCCTTCGTCTTGTCCGTCGCCAGCAGTTGCATGAAGTGGTGGCGTTCCAGATCAAGCAGCCATTGTTCATCCACCAGGCTGCCCGCTTCCACGTCGCCGCCGCACATCGTTTCGGCGATGCGGCAGCCGATGTCGTAATCGTGTGCGGAGATGAAGCCGCCTTCGAGCATATTGACCATCGCGGCCTTGAGCGTCGCGATACCGGTGCGTCCGGCCACGGCGATCTGGCGCTGGTGCAGCGGCGGGCGGTAGGCGGTGGCGGTGAGCGCTTTCGCTTCTTCCTTGGCGACGTGCAGCAGTTCGTGCTGATTGAGCACGATGCGATCCGACGATTTCAAATAGCCCATCTCTCTTGCCAACTCGGCGCTCTTGGCGACTTCGCCCATGGCGATCTGCTGGAAGTAACGCTTGAGGTGCGGAAAGATGTCGCCTCCTCTGGCCTCCGCCGCCGCGCGCTGCGCCATTTCCTTGCAGCCGCCGCCTGCGGGCAGTACGCCGACGCCGACTTCAATCAGGCCGATGTAAGTTTCCAGTGAGGCGACAATGCGCGTGCAGTGGATGGAAAATTCGCAGCCGCCGCCCAGCGCCAAGCCATACACCGCCGCGATGGTCGGTACTTGCGCGTATTTGAGGCGCTGAGATACCTGCTGGAATTTGGCGACCACGTCTTCCACGCGCGGCACGTTGCCGGTTGCGGCATTGAGCACCTCGCCCAAGCCGCCGCCGCCCGCAACGGTGTATTTGACGCGCTGCGCTGCGCCCTTGAGTTTGTCGAACAATCCGGCGGCTGGCGCTTCGCTGCTTTCCTGCACGCCTTGCATCAACTGCAACAAATGCGCACCGGCGGAGAACGGCGCTTCGGTCTGCCAGATAATCAGCGCGCGAAATTTTTCTTCGGCCTCGTCCACCGCACGCAGGATGCCGTCCAGCACTTCGTTGCTGATGGCGTGCATCTTGGTCTTGAAGCTGAGGATGGCAATGTCGTCGCCGGTGTGCCACATGCGCACCGAGTCGTTTTCAAAAATGGTTTCGCCGTAGTGCACGGGTTCGCCGAGCAGGCGGTCGGGGAAGATCTGACGGCGGTAGACAGGGAGGATTGAGCGGGGTTGGTATTGATTGCTGCCGGGTGCATATGAGCCTTGCGGCGTATGTACGCCGGTACGCGCCGCATCCATCGCCCATACAGGCAGCGGCGCACTGGCCATCGCCTTGTCTGCCGCAATATCCGCACTGATCCAGCCCGTGACTTGCTGCCAGCCTGCGGCCTGCCAGATTTCAAACGGGCCGCTGTCCCAGCCGAAGCCCCAGCGCACGGCCAAGTCCAGGTCACGCGCGTTGCCGGCGATGTATTCGAGTTGCAGCGCGCAATAATGAAATACATCGCGGAACGTCGCCCACAGGAATTGCGCCTGCGGATGCGGGTTGCTGCGCAGCCCGGCGAGTTTCTTCGCCCAGTTGCGTTCGCGCAAAATTTCTTTCACGCCATCGTCAATGCTGGTATCGGACAGGCGATACGCCTTGGTGTGCAGGTCGAGCACGTGGATATCCTTGCCGATTTTCTGGTAGATGCCGCGCCTGGTCTTCTGCCCCAGCGCACCCTGATCCACCAGGTAACCGTACCAGCCGGGCAACTCAAAATGCTTGTGCCACGGGTCTTCGGTGAGGTTCTCGCGCATGGTGTTGACCACGTGCGCGAACACGTCGAGGCCGACCACGTCCAGCGTGCGGAAGGTGGCGCTCTTGGGGCGCCCGAGGTAGCGCCCGGTGAGCACATCCACGGTATCGAAGCCGAGATTGAATGCCGCCGCATGGTGCTTGGTCGCCAGCATGGAAAATACGCCGATGCGGTTGGCGACGAAGTTGGGCGTGTCCTTGGCGCGCACCACGCCCTTGCCCAGCGTGGAGACGAGAAATTCTTCGAGCCGATCGAGCAGTGTCGCATCGGTGCCGGTGCAGGCGATCAGTTCGACCAGATGCATGTAGCGCGGCGGGTTGAAGAAGTGGATGCCGCAGAAACGGTGGCGCAAGTTTTCCGGGAAGGCTTCAGCCAGTTTATTGATGGAAAGCCCGGAGGTATTGCTGGCGAAGATGCTGTGCTCGCCGAGATACGGCGCGACTTTTTTATACAGGTCGGATTTCCAGTCCATGCGTTCGGCGATGGCCTCGATCACCAGGTCGCAGCCGCGCAGCAATTCAAGATGCTGCTCGTAATTGGCGGGCTGGATGCAGGTCAGCTTGGCGGGGCTGGCGATTGGCGCGGGGTCGAGTTTCTTCAAGCCGTCGATGGCCTTGCTCACGTTGCCATTTAACGAAGGCTCGCGCAGCGAAACTGCATCCCTCTCTCCCATGCGCGGGAGAGAGCTAGGAGAGAGGGTAGGGTCGCCCTCTTTCGCTGGCAGCTCGAACAGCAGCGTTTCCACATTGGCGTTGACCATGTGTGCCGCGATTTGTGCGCCCATCACACCTGCGCCGAGAACCGCAACTTTACGGATATAAAGATTTTCAGCCATCTGTTTCTCCTTAATTTCCTGGCGGCACCGGGCGCGGCTTGCGCTCATCATCCACCGCCACGTAAGTCAGCGTCGCTTCGGTCACCTTGAGGCAGGTCGGATTTTCCGGATCGCGCTGCACATACACCTCGACGTCCACCGTGATCGAGGTGGTGCCGGTCTTGACGATGCGCGTATAGAAGCTCACTACATCGCCCACGAAGATAGGCTGCTTGAACACGAAGGAATTCACTGCCACCGTGGCGACCCGCCCGCGCGCGCGATGCACGGCGGGTATGCTGCCCGCGATGTCCACCTGCCCCATCAGCCAGCCGCCAAAAATATCTCCGGTGTAGTTGGCGTCCGACGGCATGGCTGCGACGCGCAGGGTGGGCTGGCGTTGCGGCAATGTGACTGTTGTTTTTTCGATATCCATTTCAACGTCCCTCGTAAAGCCGTTTGATTTCTTTTTCATAGCGCGCAAAAACGCGCGTCCGCTTGATTTTCAGGGTCGGGGTGAGCAAGCCGTTTTCGATGCTCCATGGCTCAAGTGACAGCAATACGCGGCGCACCTTGGCATAGCCGGGAAATTCCTTGATCTGTTCGGTAATGCGTTGCAGCACCTGCTGCTCGACGCGCGCATCGCTTAGCGATTCCGGCATGTCCGGGCGCACCTCAACCTGCTGCGCGAATGCCTGCCATTGCTCCGGATTAACTACTGCCAGCACCACCAGATAGGAGTGCCCCTCGCCATGCACCATCACCTGGTCGAACAGCGGGTCGCGCGAGATGGCGGCCTCCATGTCGGCAGGGGGAATCTTCTCGCCGTTGGACATGACGATGATTTCCTTCAGGCGCCCGGTGATGGTGATGTGGCCGCCCGCGCCGATGCTCACGGTATCGCCGGTGTTCAGCCAGCCGTCCTTATCTACCATCGCTGCGGTGGCCTCGGGGTTGTTCCAGTAGCCGAGCATGTTGGAAGGTCCTTTCACCAGCAAGGCATTCTGCTCGCCGATGCGTACTTCGATGCCTTCCAGCGGCGGTCCCACGGTGGATGGAAGATTATTCCAGACGCGGTTGACGCTTACCACCGGGCTGGTCTCGGTCATGCCGTAACCCTGCACCAGCGGCAAGCCGAGCGCGATGAACAGGCGCGATACCTTGGGCGGCAATGCCGCGCCGCCGCTGATGGACAGGCGCAGGCGCCCGCCCAGCCGATCCATTATCTTGTCCGCGACCAGATGTTTGAGCAGCGGCCACAGCAATAACTTTGGCGTCCATGCGCCGCGCCCCTGCTGGTATTCGAAACGATCCCAGCCCACACCCACGGCGAGGGTGAACAGCTTGTGCCGCAACGGCGGCGCTTCTTCCAGCTTGGCGTGGATGGCGTTGTAGATGCGTTCGTAAATGCGCGGCACGGACACCAGGATGGTGGGGCGGATGATTTTTAAATCATCCGCCAGCAAAGGAATGGAGCGTGCATAGGCCACCGTCGTGCCGGCCATCATGCCCATGTAATAGCCCGCCGTGCGCTCGAAAGCATGCGACAGGGGCAGGAAGGACAGCATGCAATCATCCGTGCCGACCGGAAATGTCAGCAGCCCGGCATAGGCGTTATAGGCGATGTTGTGGTGCGACAGCATCACGCCCTTGGGTTTGCCGGTGGTGCCAGAGGTGTACATGATGGTGGCGAGCTCATCGCGTTTGCGTTCGCGTTCGGGTTGCAGCGCAGCTTGCGCGGGCAGCCATGTTTCCGCGCACAGCAGGCGCGAGTCATCACATCCGAAGACCTGATCCAGGCTGACAAAACGTTGCACGCAGTCCAGTTGCCCGATCACCGTGCTCAAGTCATGCCACTGCTCGCCGGTTTCAATCAGCAGCACTTTCACTTGCGCGTCATTGATGATGTAAGCTACGTTGTCCGGCCTGTCCACCACATACAGCGGCACCACCACCAGGCCGAGCGACATCGCCGCCTGTTCGAACATCACCCACTGCGGGCAGTTGCGCAGCATGACAGCGACGCGGTCGCCCGCCGCCAGGTTTTCGCGCAACAGCGCCGCCTGCCAGCGCGCCACCTGCCCGAGCATCTGCGCCCAGGTCAGTGCCAGCCACACATCCTGGTGCGTGTCGAAATAGCGGTAGGCGACGGCATCCGGCGTGCGTTTTACCCGCTCAAGGAACAGGCCATACAGCGTGACCGTTTGTTCGGGCTTGATGATCTGGTCTTTATTGTCCGGCATAAAATAACCCCTCCTGGCCTCCCCTTGTCATAACCAGCGACTTGGCTATCGTCTTTTGATAGCCTAGTCGAATGGCTAGTAGTTCCTCCAGGGGAGGAACATTGCTTCTCCCTTGGCAAGGGGAGATTGAGTGGGGTTGGGTTTTCCCCGTTACCCCAAAAATAAATCGTTGAACAACGGCGTTCCCGGCGACACCGCATATTGCCCGAAATCCTCCACCCCCGCCCCGCGCAACACCTCTTCATCCACGAAAAAATTGCCCGTGCACTCGCGGCTGTCGCGCATCAAAATACAATATGCCGCATCCGCCACGATGGCCGGTTTGCGCGAGGCGCGCAATATGGCTTCGGGGAAATTGAATTCTACTGCGGCGGTGGCGATGGTGGTGCGCGGCCACAGGCAATTCACCGCGATGCCGTCGTTTGCAAACTCGCGCGCCATGCCCAGCGCGCACAGGCTCATGCCGTATTTGGAAATGCTGTAGGCCACATGCGGCGCAAACCATTTCGCATCCATATTGAGCGGTGGCGACAGGTTGAGGATGTGCGGGTTGGCGGACTTTTTCAGGTAGGGGATGCAGGCTTGCGAGGCGAGAAAAGTGGCGCGCATGTTCACGCCCCACATCAGGTCGAGTTTTTTGGCCGTGGTATCCAGCGTGCCCGTCAGGCTGATCACGCTGGCATTGTTGACCAGCGTATCGATGCCGCCGAAATGCCGCGTCGCCTGTTCCACTGCGGCCTGTGATGCCTGCTCGTCGCGCACGTCCAGTTGTATGGCCAGCGCCTGCCCACCCGCCTGCTGCACTTCGGCGGCCACGCTGTGGATGGTGCCGGGCAGCTTGGCATGCGCCTCTGAAGTCTTGCCGGTGATTACGACATTCGCCCCGTCGCGCGCGCAACGCAACGCGATTTCACGCCCGATGCCCCGGCTGGAACCGGTGATGAAAATGGTTTTGTTGCGCAGTCCGCTCATTCAATGATTTGCCGGCAATTGCTCCGGGGCAAAATCATCCACCATGATGACCATGCGCCGCAACGCATAGTCGCGTTCCAGTTGCAGCGCCTGCTCCGCGCTGATGATGCCCTTGTCGCGCGCTTCGGCGATGCGCAGCAGTTCTTCCAGCGCTTTCAGCTTGCCTGTCTTGCGCTCTTCTTCCAGCTTGGCCTGCAATGGCTCGCAGGCCAGCGTGCTGTGCAGCGCGGCTTCCAGCGCGCCCACAGCGCTGCTTTCGTCATCCGGCAGATACATGCCATCCGTCAGGCGATCTCGCGCGGCGCCGGGTTGCAGCAGCAGCGCGGCCACTTGATGCCCGAGATGGTCCGATGGCGGAATCAGGCATTTGCCAAGCGGAAAGATGAGCGCGCGCAAGATCAGCGCGGCAAAACGGCTGGGGAAATTTTGCAGCACGCCGTCGAGCGCCGCCTGTATCTTGTACAGCGCATCCTGCATCGACCAGTGCAGCAGCGGCAAGTCTTCCGCCTGCCGGCCTTCATCTTCAAAACGCTTCAGCGTGGCCGAGCACAGGTACAACTGGCTCAGCACATCGCCCAGGCGCGCGGAAATTTTTTCGCGGCGCTTGAGGGCGCCGCCCAGCACCAGCATAGATACATCCGCCGCCAGCGCAAAGGCCGATGCGTAGCGCGTCAGTTGCTGGTAGTAACGCCGCGTTGCATCGCTTGCCGGAACAGGGATGCCGCGCCCGCCGGTAATCCCGAATATCAGCGCGCGCGCCGCGTTGCTCAGGCTGAAGCTGAAGTGGCCGAACAGGGCGGCATCGAAATCTTTTACCGCATTCGCCGCATCGTCATCGTGCGCCGCCTGGATTTCCTTCAGCACATAAGGATGGGCGCGGATCGCGCCCTGCCCGAAGATCATCATGCTGCGCGTCAGGATATTCGCGCCTTCCACCGTGATGCCGATGGGCGTCTGCTGGTAATTGCGCGCCAGGTAATTGCCCGGCCCCATGCAGATGCCCTTGCCGCCGTGCACATCCATCGCATCGTTGATGACCGCGCGCCCGCGCTCGGTGCAATGGTATTTGGCGATGGCGGAAATCACCGACGGCTTTTCGCCCAGATCCACCGCCAGAGCGGTCATTTTGCGCGCCGCATCCATCATGTAGATATTGCCGCCGATGCGTGCCAGCGCTTCTTCCACGCCCTCGAATTTGCCGATGGGCGTCCTGAATTGCTTGCGCACCCGGCCATATGCGCCGCAGGTGCGCGCCGCCAGCTTGCAGCCGCCCGTGGCGCTGGCGGGCAATGAAATCGAGCGTCCCGCCGCCAGGCATTCCATCAGCATGCGCCAGCCCTGGCCGATGCGTTCCTTGCCGCCGATGATGTAGTCCATCGGTATGAATACATCCTTGCCCGAGGTCGGCCCGTTCTGGAACGCCGAGTTGAGCGGGAAGTGGCGCCTTCCGACATTTACGCCGGGTGTGCCGGTGGGGATCAGCGCGAGCGTGATGCCGCGTGAAGTTTCCGCGCCGAGCAAATGCTCCGGGTCATACAGTTTGAAAGCGAGGCCGAGCAGCGTGGCGACCGGCGCGAGCGTGATGTAGCGCTTCTCCCAAGTCACACGCAGGCCGAGCACATTCTGCTGGCCGTTGAATTCGCCACGGCACACAATGCCGTAATCGGGAATCGCACCCGCGTCCGATCCGGCAAACGGCCCGGTCAATGCGAAGCACGGCACTTCCTGCCCCCTGGCGAGACGGCGCAGGTATTTTTCTTTTTGCGCATCCGTGCCGTAGTGCAGCAGCAGTTCTGCCGGGCCAAGCGAATTCGGCACCATCACTGTCACCGCCGCCGTGCCGCTGCGCGAGGCGACTTTAGTTACGACGGCAGAATGCATCTGCGCGGAAAACTCCAGCCCGCCGTAAGCCTTCGGAATGATCATGCCGAAGAAACCCTTGTCCTTGATGAACTGCCACACGTGCGGCGGCAAGTCCTGGCGCACGTGGGTGATGTCCCAGTCGTCCAGCATGGCGCATAAGGTTGAAGTTTCGTTATCCAGGAAAGATTGCTCTTCGGCAGTCAACGAAGGCTTGGGAAAGCCCAGCAGTTTGTGCCAGTTTGGGGCGCCGCTGAATAGATCGCCGTCCCACCATACCGTTCCGGCATCAAGCGCTTCCTGCTCGGTCTGCGAAACCTGCGGCAGTATCCTGCGGAAAATCTTGAGGGCGAAACTGCTCACCAGCACGCGGCGCAACGGGGGAATACCCAGCACTGCGGCAAGCAGGGCAAGCACGACAATGATAATCTGGAATATATCGGCGGAAAGCCGGCTCTGGATGGCGATGATGGGAACGAAGGTCATCAGCGCCAGCAGCCAGCCCCATATGGATGCGCGGAAGAAGGCCAACAACATCACCACAACCAGCATTACAAACAACGTTAATACCGTCATTTCTGTTCCTTATGTGATTTTCAAGTGATGCAACGGGGCGAACTTTAACCGCAGATGGCAGTGCTGGCAATGGCTGGCGGTCTGATGGCGCGTTGCTGTGTGGCGCACCATCGGAGCATGGCACATGGAGCGTGGCGAAAAACCATAAAATGGCGTTGCGGATAAATGGCCTAATTGCGAAGCAGGCTTCCTGTCACCGCCATTTTTACCTGGTTGCGTCCATTTGCCTTGGCCTGGAGAAGCGCCTCGGCGGCGGTAGCTGATATCAGGCTCAGCGTATCGTCCGCTTGCATGACAGCGATCCCGATCGAAACCATGACGCGGGTATCCCGGCTTAGCGGGGTGAAATTGGCCGCACGCGGCGTGTCGCATGCGCCGGTAATCAGCGGCGCGGCAGCTACCGTTTCGCGCAGGCGTTCGGCGATTTTCATGGCGATATTGGGCGGTGTCTCTGGCAGCAGGATGACGAACTTGTCGTCGCCCATGTATGCCAGCAAATCCTGCGGACGCATCTTTTCCGCCATCAGTTGCGCCATGGTTTTCAACACGCCGTCACCAGCAAGGCGGCCATGGGCATCATTGAAATTCCTGAAGTGGTCAATGTCTGCCATCAACATGCAAAGCGGCGCCTTGCCGCGCTGGCAGCGCAATATCATTTTCGGAAATGCCTCGTCTACCCAGCTCCGGTTATGCAGCCCCGTCAGCGCATCGACATTGGCGGCAACCTCGAATTCGAGGAGGTATTCATTGGTCGTCACCCGCAACAGGTTGTCGTTGCGTATGCGCCTGGCGAGAATGCCCAGCAGGTTGCGCGCAATGCCATTCGAGTTGTCCACCAGCGACCAGACCAGGTCATACGGCACCGCCAACAGGCGCGAATCTTTTGCCGCAAGCACATGAGCCGAAGTATTTTCACCATCGATCAGCGACAACTCACCGACACACTCGCCGGCGCCTAACACGGCGTGTTCGTTCAGGTCGCGGCTGTCCAGATACACATGAAGTTCGCCCTCCAGCACCAGATAGAGCGTCATGTTTTTCTGGCCGCTCTCCAGCAGTTTTTCGCCGCTGCGCAAGGCGACAACCTGGCAATCTTCCAGAGAGGATGCGATATTTTCCATGCTGATGTCATGGAACAGCTTGTTGCGTTCGAGTTGGATACGCTCGGCAGGGGCTATCATCGCAGCCTTTATCTCTGGTTCAGGGCACTAGCATACACGAAGCATATGGATTGCGGTAAACCGGCGAATTCTGATTTTTAGGCGGCTCACCGCATTCTTTCGACAGCATCCTCCACCCGTTCCACCGCGATGATTTCCATGCCCGCGATTTTTTGTTTTGGCGCATTCGCCTTGGGGATGATGGCTTGCGTAAAGCCCAGCTTGGCGGCTTCTTTCAACCTTTCTTGCCCGCGCTGCACCGGGCGCACTTCCCCGGCGAGGCCGACTTCGCCGAACACCACCATTTTTTCCGGCAGCGGTTTATTGCGCAGCGAGGAGACAATGGCCAGCAGCACCGCAAGGTCGGCGCCCGGCTCGGTGATTTTCACACCGCCCACGGCGTTGATAAATACATCCTGATCGAAGCAGGCGATGCCCGCGTGGCGGTGCAACACAGCCAGCAACATCGCCAAACGATTTTGTTCCAGGCCGAGCGACAGGCGGCGCGGGCTGGGCGAATGCGCCTCATCGAGCAGCGCCTGAATCTCCACCAGCAACGGGCGCGTGCCTTCCTGCGTCACCATCACGCAGGAACCGGCCACCTGCGCGCCGTGCTGCGACAGGAACAGCGCGGAAGGGTTGCTCACTTCGCGCAAGCCCTTCTCGGTCATGGCGAATACGCCGAGTTCATTCACCGCGCCGAAACGGTTCTTGAATGCGCGGATCAGGCGGAAACTGGAATGCGTGTCGCCCTCGAAATACAGCACCGTATCCACCATGTGCTCCAGCACGCGCGGTCCGGCCAAAGCGCCTTCCTTGGTGACGTGGCCAATAAAAATTATGGTGACCGCGCTGCTCTTGGCGATGCGCGTGAGTTGCGCCGCGCATTCGCGCACCTGCGACACCGAGCCGGGCGCGGAAGTCAGTTGCTCGGAATACACGGTCTGGATGGAGTCGATCACCACCACGTCCGGTTTTCCCTGCGCGATGGACGCCTGGATTTTTTCGAGCTGGATTTCCGCCAGCAGATGCATTCCTCTGGCATCCAGCGTCAGGCGCTTGGCGCGCAAGGCGATCTGCTGCGCCGATTCCTCGCCGCTGACATACAGCACGTTTTTGTGCGTGGAGAGATGCGCCAGCGTCTGCAACAGCAGCGTGGATTTGCCGATGCCGGGGTCGCCGCCGATGAGCACCACCGCGCCCTGCACCAGCCCGCCGCCCAGTACGCGGTCGAACTCCGTGATGCCGGTCGGCGTGCGCGTTACTTCCGCCGCTTCCACCTCGGCGAGTTTCTGCACCTTTCCGCTTGCAATCAGGGCGCTGAAGCGGTTCTTGCCGCCTGCTGCCGTTTCGGCCACGCTTTCCACCAGCGTGTTCCACGCCATGCAGTGCGGGCATTGCCCTTGCCATTTGGGCGTCTGCCCACCGCATTCGGTGCAGCTATAGATGGTTTTTGTTTTGGCCATTTTTATATTTTTTATGTAGATACAAGGATGGGGGGGAAGGTTAGCGTCCCGCTTGCACTAAAAGCAGGCAATCCACAGCCCTTGCTGCACAAGTGCGTGGAATTGACACAGCGCAGGGTTAGCCCGCTTATTCATAGTGCGTCCACATACGCAGGACACGAACGGTTCTCTCTTTGGTAAAGACTTCGTACACGATACGGTGCTGAATATTTATGCGGCGCGAGTAAGCGCCTGCAAGATCACCAACTAATTTTTCGAAGGGTGGAGGATTTTGAAATGGATTGCTAGCAAGCACCGCGAGCAGTTCTTGTGCCTTTGGTTTGAGGCCGCTTGCAGCAAGCTTTTTTGCATCTTTTATTGCTTGCTTGGCATAAACGATTTCCCACTTTACCACTTAAGCTCTTTCGCACTTTTTGCGAGGGGTTCAGCCATACCTGCTTTTATGGATTCGCGCATACCGGGTACCGCAAGCAGGTACAAGGTTTCTTGAATTGCGCTCCAGTCCTCCGCAGAAAGCAGAACAGCACTGCTGCGTTTACCGGAAATGATGATAGGTTGATGAGACTCTACCGTCTCATCAATGAGCCGGTACAGATTCGCGCGAGCTTCGCTGGCGGTAAGTGTGTTCATATTGCACCCCTAATATCAAAGAGTTTACACGGTACGCTTAAGCGTACGTTATGTCAAGCCGATATGCAAACGTCAGGGAGGCTAACGGAATTTTGGGGTCTTGCATTCATGCACCCCCTTTTCTCTGAGGGGACGTGCCATGTGGGAAGGTTAGCATGGGGAATGCATGATTGCAAGACCTGACCCCGTGAATGCGTTCGGCAGGCAAGGAGCTTTATGGCAACGGCAGCAACTGCACGATAGGCGGCCATGCGGCGGTGAAATTCCAGGGAGCGCAACGTGATTGCCTGCCATGCACGCACCGCGACAAATGTTTGCTCAACCCGCAGAAAACCAAGGTACGGCAGGTGGCCTTCCTCCAGAGCAAAGCGGATCAAGAGAGCTACACCGACAAGATGAAGCGCAAGATAGACAGCCCCGAGGGGCGCATCCTGTATGGCCGGCGCTTCGCCACGGTGGAGCCGGTGTTCGGCAACCTGCGCCACAATAAACAACTCAACCGCTTCACGCTACGCGGGAAAAAGAAGGTGGATGGGCAGTGGAAACTCTACTGCATGGTGCACAACATCGAGAAACTGGCGCACCACGGGTATGCACTAAAAGTAGGCAATCCACTATCCGGCAAGCCGGATGTGGAATTGTCACCGCAGTAGGGAATGGAGGTGGAGGTAATGCACATGCATTGATGTGTATCGATCACAAAATAACTTCGTGACAAAAAACGAGGAACATAAAAAAGCGCGGAGAGTTCCGCGCTTTTTTTACGCCCAGAATTTCTCAGAAAAGAGGTTTTTCTACAGCTTCAACGTTCAAATTGAGGGGCTGCGCGCTTTTGCGCAGTCCCGCTTGCACTAAAAGCAGGCAATCCACAGTCCTTGCTGCGCAAGTGCGTGGAATTGACACAGCGCAGGGTTAGGTTGCGATTTCAAGATACTCGACGATGCTTGCCGGTTGGGGAATGAGTAAGCCGTCTTCACGAAGGCCTTCGATATGGAACTCAATGGCTTCACGGATTTCACGCTCGGTTTCCTCGACGGTGTGTCCAGTAGCAACACAACCTGGCAAGTCAGGCACGTAAGCTGAGTAGTTGTTTTCTGCTTTTTCGAGAACGATTGCGTAACGCATAGAACTACTCCTTTAGCTTGGCTTGTTTGAGTATGCTGTTCAAAGTGCCGGGTGCCAAATCATCGCTTGGTTTTCCGGGCACGGTGACACGGCCACTTTTGACGGGATGCTTGAATTGACGATGGCTACCTCGCGTTGCAGCGAGATACCATCCATCCGTCTTTAGCATCATCAAGATTTCATTTACTTTCATGCTGCAAGGATAGCAGATTGCTATGGTGCTGCCAAAAATGCCTAACGTTCAAATTGAGGGGCAGCCCGCTTCTGGGCTGTCCCTCTCGAATGTAAGGTTAGGCCGTGCTTAGCCTCAGAAAGGAATGTCGTCTTCATTGACTGTTCTTGCGGTTACCGTGGGGTTAGCTGAGTTCGCAACAAGATATTCGGCTGCTTGAGCTGCCTTCATTCGAGCCTGTATTAACGCATTCATCTCTTCTACAAAATCCTTCAAAATTGATGCCGTTTTTCGGTAACTTGAACCCGCCTGCTCTGAATCAAGAAATGTTTCCATGTTACAGGCATCTAATGGGTAACCAGCATACAAACCAATAGTACCTGCGGCTATACGAATTTCTTTTAATGTTGCAATCGGTAGGCGATTATCATTCATATCTTCCAAGAAACTTTCTAGCACTCGATTGGCATCGGCAATTTCTTGTTGATACAGTCTCGGATCAAGAACTTGACCGGCGTACTCTTCGTATTCACTGGGAAAAACCATGGTTGATTTTACTTTCGTGTGTTGGTAGGTAGTTTCTCCGCATCTGCTGCACCCTCTGACACAACGACAAGTGCTTGCTAGAGGGCCTAACGTTCAAATTGAGGGGCAGCCCGCTGTTGGGCTGTCCCTCTCGAATGTAGGGTTAGGCTTGCTCATCATGGACGGAAGCTTTCGGGCCAAAGAAAGTATGCGCCGAACTTTGGAC
>JAHFRC010000036.1 GCA_023259015.1 Nitrosomonadales bacterium
TGCCAATTGTCGTAATCTTCATGATGGACGCTCCTCTCTGCTTTAGTGGGGTTAATACCACCACTACTTTGGCACTCAGATGCCGTTAGGGGAAGTGGGCGTCCATTCCATTATTTCAAACTATGACACCTGATTGATTTTGGGTGGACGTTTCGGGGCATTGCGCCATGCACGGACAATCCAGGCAGCGAAGAAATAAATTATCACTACACTAAAAAACAGGTTGATGAAAAACAAATAATCGGTACGATAGGCTCCCGTATCAGGGTCGTAGACAGTACAGAACAAGCGAATGCGGTTACGCAAGCCCTCCCACCCCGGATACTGGGTTTGCACACTGCCCACCAGTTTTTTCAACGGCTCGCCCATCGTAGGCAGTTCAAAGCTCTCACCATAAATCTGGCGATAAATCTTGCCGTTCTGATCAATCAGGGTAAGTTGGGAAATATGATCGAAGCCAGTGACCGAATAAGCATAACTGAATCCCAAGTCGCGCGTAAAGTTTTGCATGGTTACCGCGTCACCGCTTAAAAACTCCCAGTTGGGCAGCTTGATATTTTGCCGGGCGGCAAAATCACGCATCGCCTGTGGCGAATCCCAAGGCGCATTGAAACCTACTGTCAGCACCGCAAAACTGTCCGCGCCGAGCGCCGCCTGCATATATTTCACCGCCTTAGCAAGAAACTGTGTGGTGGCAGGACAGGTTTCCGAGCAACCGGTATAAATAAAACTCACCAGCAAGGGTTTGCCGCGAAAACTGGAAAGCTTGATTGACCGGTCATTGCGGTCAAGCAGAGTGTAGTCGCCCACCTGTTGGCCGACTACACTTTGACTGAATTGCAATGCGGATTTTTGATCGAACTTGGCAGGCGCTACGGCTTGGCCGCCTTCCGCTAAGGTAAACGCCGACCCCAGCAGCAGGCCAAGCAACAGCAAGAGGCGCATCAGCAGAATTACAAAGATGCGTCCAGCATTGCAGCGACCAACAACAAGGTTAACTGCATGAGCGAAGCATGAAAACATGCCATTGCCGTGGCACGGCTGGGCGCGCGTGCCAGTTGCGCACTCTTCACCAGAAAATATACCCCGCCGCTTGCCGCGCCGATGAAGTAAACCCAACCCATACCATAGAAAACCGGCATCAGCGAAGTCGCCACCAGCAGCATGGTGCTGCCAAAAATAATGCGCGCTGCACGCTCGTCACCAACCACCACCGGCAGCATGGGTACCTTGGCGGCATCATAATCTTTGTGATAAGCGATCGCCAAGCTCCAGAAATGTGGCGGCGTCCACAAAAACAATATTGCCGCCAGAATCAGCGCCTGCGAACTCAGATGCGGATTAACCGCTGCCGCTCCCGCCAGCACCGCAAAACTACCTGCCAGCCCGCCGATCACGATGTTCATCCAAGTGCGACGCTTCAGCCACACCGTATAAACCACGGCATAGAAAAATGCCCCCAGAAATACGAATAACGCCGAAGCAGCGTTGAGCGCCAAAGCCGCCGCTGATACCGACCCCACCAGCATGGCGAGGATCACACACAGCCAGAACGGGCCATGCTGAAGAGTGCCGGTAACAAAGGGACGGTTGCTGGTACGCGCCATGCGCACGTCAATGTCCCGCTCTACATATTGATTGAACGCACCCGCGCTGGCCGAAGATATCAATACCGCCAACCCTAACAGTGCAATTTTCCATCCAGCCAGCGAACCCGGCGTTACCGCCACACCAGCCATTGCAGTGAAGCTGATGACGATACCGATCCGTAGCTTGAATAAATCGGTAACTCGTTTAATAGCTGTTCCCATATACAAACCCCAAGTGGTTGGGCGTGAAGTATGCCACACGCCCTTGCCGTTAACTCCACAACGGAGGGGAGGTATTGAACCTCCCCGCCAGTTTTGGTGCGCCTTAGGTCAACTTGCCCCTATTAGGTCAACGTCCACAAGGTGGCCAGATACTTGAAGTTGACGAAGTAGTAGAGCACGAGGGTTACAAACAATACCATAGCCAAGACAAAGGTGCCGGGGGCTTCGAAACCACCCGCACCGATTTCCTTGTGCCCACCCGCATCGGCAGGAGGCGCTACGATATTCTTGGCATCCGCAGGAACTGGCTCGCCCATCAGGATGGAACCCACCACGATCAAACAGAATAACGCACCACCGACCACCGCTATTACACCACCAATTTCACCGACAGCCATAAACATCTGCGTCAAGCCTGGCCACTCGTACCCCAAGGCTTGTCCGGCGAAGGTGATATCCCAGTGACGGCGTGGTACACCCAGCGTTCCCGCACCCATGATGGCAAGCGCGAACACCGACATACCACCTCCAAACAGCCAAGGTTGCAATGCCGCCAACGGTTTCATGATGACTTGGCGCTGGAACAGAACAGGGATCAGGTAGTAGGTCAGGCCCATGAAAGCCAGCGTGGTGCCGCCCGCTACCGTGCCATGGAAGTGCCCCGGCACATAGATGGTGTTGTGGATGATCATGTTGACTTGCTCCACGCTCATCACCACACCGGTAATTCCGCCGATGAAGCCGAAAATGATTATCGACAAAATTGTGGAGGAAAACACCGGATTACCCCATGGGCACTTGCGCAACCACTCAAACAAGCCGTTGTTCAGGCCGTTCCTGCGCTGAGCCACTTCGATCGAACCGGGAACGGTCAAGCCGTGGATCAAACTTGCCAGCACCGCCAAGTACATCATGTAGCTGGTGTTGAAGATTTTCCATGCCGAACTCAACCCCGGGTCGGACAGCAGGTGGTGCACCGAACCAAATTGCAAGAACAGGATATACAGCAAGAAAGCAGTACGGCTGACTTTTTCTGACATCGGCTTGGCGCCGAATGCCAGACCGGCAACCGTATACCAAATGGTGATGTGGGCAGTCACGTTGATTTGCTGTGACGAGTGCCCGAACGCCCACCAGATCACGCGATACATCATCGGATCAATGCTCTTGATCAGACCCAGCGACCACAGGAACGTCGGGATCAGGATGATGGCACCCGAAGCGATGGTGAAAACTGCGATTACCGTGGCGACCATGCAGCCATATACTGTCAACGGCAACGAACCTTCGTAGGTTTTCTCTTCCTTGGCGATTACCAGCGTACCCCAGAATACGCCGCAGCCAATTAACGCACCTACCGCAAACAGGATCAGCCCAAGATAAAAATGCGGAGCTGCGTTCATCGGCACATAAGATGTCATCATGACGCTGGAGTCACCCTGCAGAATTGCAACCGCAGTGATGGCCGCACCAATAGTCATCAGCGCAACCTGTGTCCATGCCATCTTCGGCGCCGCTAATCGGCAGCTAAGCAGGGCTGTGGGGACGAAATACAGTACCGCAATTTCAAAAAAGATAATCCATACCATCAGTGCAACAATACCATGTACGGTAAGCGCCATATAGAACAGATCAGCGGGCAGTAAGTGCACCGCTGGCCAGCGCGTCAAGGCGACCAGCAGGCCGGCAGTTCCGCCGACCAGCAGGAACACGACTGCGAGTACCGCATTGACTTTTACCAAGGTAGCGGCGGTGAGATCAATGCGCAAACCGGTTAGCGGATCCGTGCGGAACGGGGATTGAGCGGTTGTTATAGCCATTTCCTACTCCTTTACGTAAATTCTGCCGAGCATCGTGTGGTGGCCGATGCCGCAATATTCATTACACACAATGGCAAATGTGCCAGACTTGTTAGGTGTCATCGTAATCACCGACTCATACCCGGGATAAGCGGTGAAATTGATATTTTCCGGCTGCAAAGAAAAACCATGATCCCAGTCCAGCGACGAAATGTGCACGCGGTAGCTTTTGCCTTTCTGCAACTCCAGCACCGGACGCCATTGCCAACGGCTTGCCGCCAAGTATACATCGCTGCCGGGAGGCGGAGCCACCACCGGCAAGCTGGGATCGCTTTTATCCTGGCGTACAGTATATTTTGCGGTGAAATCCTCGACCTTCTTTGCATAGGTATCCGTCGTAGTCTTGTATGCCTCGTTCGCCATGTTCTGGTTGCCGATCCAGTGCCAAGCAATCATCCAGACAAACATGAATAGACACCACGAACCTGCGATTGTAATCCACAGAATTTCTGTCCTTTCAATCGGCTCGGTCGCCCAATTTTTTGCTGGTGCTGTGAATGAATAACCCATTGAAACCCCCTCTTAGAAAATTAAAATAACTTCAGGCTTTGAAAGATGCAGTTATTTGCCCAGCGGGATGGTGGCGACTTCCATTACACCCCATAACGTGTAAAACACCGTCGGTACCACCAATCCCAAACACATTATGAAATTAATGTCATCGAGAATGCGCTGCAAAACAGTTTGTTGTTCAAATGGTTCGTTCGACATAATGGCCTCCCTGGCACGATAACTAAAAAATAACGCCCTAACTACAAAAAAACTTACAAAATTATCTTGGTGATACCCCAAGCTATATAAAAAGCCGTAAGAACCGCACCACCTATGAAACTTATGCGCCAGCTGGATATCTCTGCTCTTTTTCCGACATGAGCCAACTTTATCCCATCCTGTTTTGTTGCTTCCATCGATCAACTCCCTAAGCAGGCATTAACAAAAAAACGACAACACGCACACTTCAAGTACAACTTGAAGCACTAATTTTGCAATTTTCATTGCCCAGACCAAAAAACTCCTTGATGTATGTCAAACTTTATGAAGGTGAAGCGTCTTTGATGGGAACTTTCATGGGGGTTCGCAACTTTAAACCTTAAAGTTAAAAATGCTGAGTGCATGATTAAAGTGTAGCATCGTATATACGTATACGTTACATTTATAATTCTTTTAGACTTGATCCTTGCTGAAAAACTGAATGTATGTCTCCCCTTTGAATTACTGCACACACACAAACTTGCAAACCTCTATTGTGTGGCTTACCCCTATTCGTATTTTGCTGCTGCTATGCGCTAGCGCCGCTCCGGTTACTGCTGAAACTATACCACAATCGCCCATCAAGTGGCAGGTTTTGCCCATACCACCGACTGGTGAAAGGTATTTGACTTTATCGCTTAAGGCAGAAAAGGCAGTAAAGGGCTGGATGAAAACCGCTGTTCCCGTTCTGACCATTCAATGCGAAAAGGGAAGCGCGGCAGTTTATGTTGAAACCGGGTTGTCGCTTGAGGTTACTGTGGTTGACCAGCAAATTGTGCGCCTCCAGTTTGACAACAACAAACCCTTTCCTCAGCGCTGGCGCGAAGTAACCAATGCAGCGGTTTCCGCGCGCGAAGCAGCAGCCCTGATAAAACAAATCGCCCAATCTCAAAAACTTGTATTCGAATTCACCCCTTTCGGCAGCGCACCCGTACAAGCCGAATTCACCGTTACTGGCTTACCCGCTTACCAGCCGCAACTAGCCAAGGCTTGCTGGGGGCAATAGGACAGCCAAAGTCACCAATCTTAGCTACAGGCTCAAAGACCTTAGGGGCACGCTCGGCATTCCTTCTCCCTGCTTTTTCGCGCAAGAGCAATTTAACTTATTTCTGAGTCGGGAATAAGATACAAGGGGCTGCTGATTTATTCGCACTAATTTCAGGTTGTTATATAGCGCGGGAAAAGGCAGTGGATTATGCGTGAGCGCCACCGCCACGATATAGAAAAACACCAGTTGCGCTGCCACCCACGCCGAAATTTTTACGCGCATGGTTTTACCAAAACGGAATGCCATCATGCCAAGGCCAATGTAGAACACCAAACCGATCACTTTGGCGGTGAGCCATGCATCCACACCCGGATATTGCCGGATGCCGATGGCGAGTGTAATGGCGCTCACCAACAGCATCGTATCCATCACATGCGGGATAGTTTTTACCCAGCGCTGGCGCAGCTTGTGTGAACCTTGAATCAGCCACACCCCGCGCAGGAAAAATAACGCGTAGCTTGATGCCACACAGGTAATATGAATATTTTTTATCCATAATAAATTCATGGTCAACAAATTTTGCTCATGTATGAAACCCATTTAACCTGCTTTGCGGCTTATAATAACGGATATTATAGTGGCGCCTCCAGAATGTTTACCTCGTGAAGTATTTGTGAGAAGGTTTTTGACAATGTATAAAATTAAATCTGCAAACATCATTAGTGCGACCGCGATAGGATCATGGTAAGAACAATATTTCTTGATCAGCTTTTGCGGCTTTTGCTTGTAGGTTTGACCATAACATCTCTGTGTGGCTGCAAACAGCCTGAAGCAGCGCAATCGTTCAAATCAACCAATATTACCGGAATTGATAGCGGAAAGAATTTCAGGTTGACTGACCATCTGGGAAAGTCGCGGACCTTATCCGATTTCAAAGGCAAAGTTGTTGTATTGTTTTTCGGATATACGCATTGTCCTGATGCTTGCCCGAATACATTGGTTGAACTCGCCCGCGTAATGAAACAACTCGGCCCCGATGCTGACAAGGTACAGGTTCTGTTCATAACCCTGGATCCAGAGCGCGACACTCAGTCAACCCTGTCCCAATTTATCCCGTCGTTTAATCCAAAGTTTATCGGACTCTATGGCACACTGGAACAGATTGCCGAGACCGCAAAAGAATTCCGTATCTTTTATAGCAAGGAACCAGGCAAGAGTCCTGACAGTTACACAATAGATCATTCGGTCGGAACCTATATTTATGACCAGTCCGGAAGGTTGCGTCTGCATGCGGCTTATGGGCAGGGAGTGGATGCAATGGTTCATGATATTAAGCTATTACTTGATCAATGATCGTGTAAAATAATTCCTGGACAGCCTGGATGTTGCCAGATCCATCGTTTATGAATTCCACATCAAATTCCAGAGATGCCATCCCCAAGGCTTTGTTTGCCCAAATCTCAAGGGGAACCATAGGAATTGCCCCCAAGTGGGTGTTTGCGGAACTGTTGTTGCTGACTAAAACTCAGATGGAATGAACCTCTCGGAATATATCCCCAGGTTTCGGTCGCCAAATTACAAGAGGATCCCCATGAAAATCAAGAAAAATCTCGCCTATTTGTTGTTGTATGTTGCATTTGGACACCCGCAATATGCATTTGCTGCCTTATTTTGTGCAACAACATCAGATGGAAAGGTCGTCATGGATAAGTGCAAATATGCTTCTTACGATGAGTGCAAGAATGCACCGGGAAACCATGGTGATTGCGTAGCCGATGTTGGGGGAAGTCTTTCATCAACCGAGGTAGCGCCTTATTGCATAGTGACATGGGGTATTGAATGCAAATACTATGACTATGAGACATGCAACAAGACGGCAGAAAAAAATTTGGGGTTTTGCTATTTGAATCCGGATTACAAAACCCCCGACAAGTAAGTGTCATTGGGTATGTGACAACCCGCAGTTATTATAGTGTAGTACATTATCTTTCAGAAAAGTATTTTCGAGATCAAAAATGGATCAGGCATCAAGAAACCAGGTTGCGACATGGCTGTTGGCGTGTTGCGCATTGATATTCGCCATGGTGGTAGTGGGTGGTGTGACCCGCCTCACTCATTCCGGGCTTTCTATGGTCGAATGGCAACCTTTGATAGGCACTATCCCGCCCTTGAACCAGGTGCAGTGGGATGAGGTCTTCCATAAATACCAGCAAACGCCGGAATACCTGAAAGTAAACCATGGCATGTCCTTGGAGGAATTCAAGGGTATTTTCTGGTGGGAATATTTCCACCGCTTGCTTGGCCGCAGCATTGGCTTGGCGTTTCTTTTGCCATTCCTGTATTTTGTAGCAAAGAAAAAAATCGACAAACCCCTAATGGGTAAACTTGCGGGCATCTTCCTGCTGGGTGGCCTGCAAGGTGCAATGGGCTGGTACATGGTAAAAAGCGGGCTTGTGAACAACCCCCATGTCAGCCAATACCGGTTGACAGCGCACTTGGGGATGGCGTTCCTGATCTATGCCGCTATCTTTTGGGCTGCGCTTGGGCTATTGTTTCCCCAAGCCCCCCACCAACCAGATGGCAAAATTCAGGGATTACATAAGTTTTCAACGGTACTTACTTGCCTGATTTTTGTCATGGCGCTGTCCGGCGGCTTTGTTGCCGGTACCCGCGCCGGCTTTACTTACAACACTTTCCCACTGATGAATGGAAGTTGGATTCCCCAGGATATTTTTCTGCTTGAGCCGTGGTACCTGAACTTCTTCGAGAATCTGGCCACGGTGCAGTTCGACCATCGCATGATCGCTTGGCTGTTGGCTTTCCTGACACCTCTATTCTGGTTCCGCTCCAGAAAAATTGTACTGACCATGCGCGCCAGTTTGTATTGCAACCTTTTTCTAGCAATGCTGGCAGTGCAGATCGGTTTGGGAATTAGCACCTTGTTACTGGTGGTGCCTGTTCACATTGCCGCTACCCATCAAGCCGGAGCCTTGTTACTTTTTACCATATCCCTGCTCACAACTCACGAACTGCACCGGATCAATGGCACTTTCTGACTATATCCATACTTTTGGGCAGTACATGTTGCAACAGCATGGCGAGCGTGTGCATAAGATCGCGCTCGATGCCGGCCTTACCTGCCCCAATCGCGATGGGGTAAAGGGTATTGGTGGATGCACCTTCTGCAACAATGCCTCTTTCAGCCCGAATGGACACACTCCTCCTGCACTTTCCGAACAAATAAAAAGCGGCAAATATTCCATAGGAAAGGGTACCCGTGCGCGCCGCTTCCTTGCATATTTCCAGGCCTATACCAACACCTACGCCGATGTCACTGCACTGGCGGCGCTCTACGAAGAAGCATTGTCCGAGCCGGATATGGCAGGCCTGTCCATCGGCACACGCCCTGACTGCGTTTCCGAAGCAGTGCTGGACCTGCTGGTGAATTATCAGCAACGCGGGCTTGTGGTATGGCTGGAACTCGGTCTGCAATCTGCCTTTGACGAGACCCTCAAGCGGGTAAATCGCGGCCACGGCCTCAAGGAATACGAAAAAACGGTAATGGCCGCAAGAAAACGCGGCATCCCGGTATGCACGCATCTGATCATCGGCTTACCCGGCGAAACGGAATACCATTACCACGCATCGCTCGACACCGTGCTTGCCTTGGGGACAGACGGGCTTAAAATACACCCGCTGCACGTGGTAAAAAATACGGTGCTGGCCGCCGAATGGCGGCGCGGCGAGTATCAGCCGCTTGAAAAGGCCAGCTACATCCGCATCGCGGCTGACCTGATCGAGCGCACGCCGCCCCATATCGTGTACCACCGCGTCACCGGCACTGCATCAAAGGATGTTTTGCTTGCTCCATTATGGTGTTCGCAAAAATGGAATATCCTGAACGGGATCGAACTGGAACTGAAACGCCGCGGCCATCGCCAGGGCGAATTTGCCAGGCCACCGCACATCCGGGAACAAATTCCTTATGCCGCCTGAATACAAACTGGAGTTGGTCTGTCCGGCAGGCAGCCTGCCAGCGCTGAAAGTTGCCGTGGACAACGGAGCGGACAGTGTTTACATTGGTTTTCGCGATGACACCAACGCCCGCAACTTCACCGGGCTGAACTTCGATATGGACAGTGCGCGCGCAGGCGTCGAATATGCGCACGCAAAAGGCGCAAAGGTGTTTCTGGCGCTCAATACTTACCCGCAGGCGCATGGCTGGGAGCGCTGGAAAAGAGCGATAGACGGCGCCGCCGGTAATGGCATGGACGCGATCATCCTGGCCGATCCCGGCCTCATGCAATACGCCATGAAGACCCATCCCCAGTTGCACCTTCATCTCTCGGTGCAGGGTTCCGCCACCAATTACGAGGCCATCAATTTTTACCACGAGTATTTCGGCATCAAGCGCGCAGTATTGCCGCGCGTGCTGTCATTTGCTCAAGTCGAGGAGTTGTCCGCTGGCACGCCGGTGGAGCTTGAGCTTTTCGGTTTCGGCGGGCTATGCGTTATGGTCGAAGGGCGCTGTTCGCTTTCTTCCTACGTCACGGGAGAATCTCCCAACAACTGCGGCGTATGCTCTCCGCCCAAGGCGGTACGCTGGCAAAAAAATGCCGCGGGGCTGGAATCACGCCTCAACGGCGTGCTTATCGACCGCTATGCCGACAATGAAAATGCGGGCTATCCCACGTTGTGCAAAGGGCGCTTCGAAGTGGAGGGAGAAACCTACTACACCATGGAAGAGCCGACCAGCCTGAATACTCTGGAACTGTTGCCGGAACTGCTGCGCGTAAAAATACGCGGCCTCAAAATCGAGGGCCGCCAGAGAAGCCCCGCCTATGTGGGGCAAGTCACCCGTGTCTGGCGCGAAGCGATAGACCAGTGCGTGAAAAACCCCAAGGGGTTTTCCGTCAAGCCCGCATGGACTGCCGAATTGAGCAAAGTCTCGGAAGGCCAGCAACATACATTAGGCGCATATCACCGGCCATGGAAATGAAACTTGCGCTTGGCCCCTCCCTTTACTACTGGACGCGAGAAAAGCTGCGCGAGTTCTATGAGGAAATCGCCGCTGCTCCGGTAGACATCGTTTATCTCGGCGAAACGGTTTGCTCGCGTCGCCATATCATGCGCCTGCAGGACTGGCTGGAAGTGGCGAAAATGCTTGCCGCCGCTGGCAAGGAAGTGGTGCTTTCCACTCTTACCTTGATTGAATCCGAGTCTGACCTGAAGTCACTGCGCAGAATTACGGAAAACGGCGAATTTGCAGTGGAAGCCAATGACATGGGAGCCGTGCATCTTATGGCAAACCGCTTGCCTTTCATCGCCGGGCCTTGCCTCAATATTTACAATCCGCAGACTCTGCATCTGATCGCCTCTCTCGGCGCCCGGCGCTGGGTCATGCCGGTGGAAATGTCGCACAAAGCGCTGCTGCCGTTGCAGCAATCGCGACCAACGGGAATGGAAACAGAAGTATTTTCCTATGGTAGGCTGCCGCTGGCTTTTTCCTCGCGCTGCTTCACCGCGCGCTTCCACAACCTGCCCAAGGACGACTGCCGCTTCCTGTGTATCGATGACCCTGACGGCAAAACCATGCACACCCGCGAAGGCAAGCCGTTCCTGGTGATTAACGGCATACAAACCCAGTCCGCCCTGATGTACAACTTGCTCGGCGACATGGATTCCCTCCGGAATGGCGGTGTGAATGTGATGCGCATCAGCCCGCAATCCAAACACACAGCAGAAATTGTCCGCCTGTTCCGCGACTGCATGGAGCAGCGGATAAGCCCGGAAATTGCCATGCGGCAAATGGCGCAGGTAATGCCGGAAGCAGCCTGCAATGGTTACTGGCATGGGAATCCGGGGATGGGACAGAAGGTTTCCACCTGCGCCATGCAGCAGGAATGAGACTACACGAAGGTTGAAAGAGATTATAATTGCCAGGCAAGATTTGAACGCCCGGAAAAGACACCTATCAAATAATTGTCATGAATAACCAGCTTTTTCTTCTTCCCAAGCCGGTCAGCGATGTTCTGTCCGTGCTGCCCAAGTATCCGCAAACCTTGCTGTTTGTCCGTGCGGTTAACCTGGCGCTGGGCAAGACCCTGCGTTCGGAAGTGATGCAACCCCTGCAGGGCAAGCACATCAGCATCCGCGTGACCGATGCCGGAGTAGCTTATCATTTCACACTCACCCCCAAAGGCCTTGTTGCCTGCCGGCGCATCCGGGAGACAAATTTGACCATCAGCGCCAGCGCTTATGATTTCCTGATGCTTGCCCTGCGCAGGGAAGATCCGGATACGCTTTTTTTCAGCCGCCGCCTGTGCATGGAAGGCGATACCGAGCTTGGCCTGCTGGTAAAAAACACGCTTGACGCACTAGAATTGCCGCTTCTTGATTTAAGGTTATTATCTCCTCCTAGAATTCTTGCAGAAATCAGGACACGATTGCTGAGTTGACATAACACATGGCACAGCCTAGAAAGAAACCGTATCCTGAATTGCTCGACGCTGAAGCCTTAAAACATGCGAAGCGGTGGTTCGGTATAATTGCAGCCGCTATCCTGGCAATTATTGGCCTTCCCAACAACGACCATGCGGCAATCCAGCTAGGAGGCAATGCTTACGCCGCTCCTGTTGCTAGTTCAAACCTTGATTCAATAGCACCACCCGGGAAGAACTCAGCAAAACCGGCCAAGAAACTTTGGGTGTGCCCCATGCATCCCGATGTTATTCAAGATCATCCCGGTTCATGCCCTATCTGCGGCATGGATCTGGTGGAAACGGAACAGCAAGGCACACCCCAGCCTGCGCATGGCCACAGTGTGCTCATTGATACCGCCACGCAGCAAAAGCTCGGCGTGCGTCTGGCCACGGCAAAAATGCAAATACTTAGCCAAGATATCCATGCCTATGGCAATGTAGCTCTTGACGAAAGCAGGGTTTTCAACATCAGCGCGAAGACTGAGGGAGTGATCAAAAAGCTTCGTATAAATTCAGTTGGCCAGCAAGTCCATGCGGGACAAGTGCTGTACGAAATATACTCCCCGGAATTGCTTAAATCCCAGAATGAGTATATCGACCTGCTGAAGGAAAAAGATATTCTTGTTGCGCCCATGGAAGCTGAGGATGCGCATACCAACGGCAAGGGCATGCCTGAGGATGACATGGCGGACCTGCGGACAAATGCAGACAAGCGCGTTCTTGTCCGTGACAAGCTCCTTTATTTTGATGCCGGCAATGAGCTGATAGATGAGTTGGCCAGGACCTACAGATCGAAGAATGTGGTTGAAATACGCGCGCCGCAATCCGGCTTCGTCACCAAGATCGAGGTTCATGAAGGCAGCACGATCAAACCGATGGACAACCTGTTTTCCTTCGCTAACCTGTCACAGGTATGGGTCGATGTTCCGCTTTACCCAGATCAACTGGTTTGGGTGAAAGAAGGGGATGAAGCGATTGTAAAGTTACCGCTATCAAATGCACCGGAAATCAAGGCACGCCTGCAATTGATCCCACCGATGGTTGATAACGCAACACGCACCATTCAGGCGCGCCTGAGCGTCAACAATGCCAGAAATTTGCTGCCTATTGGAGCTTTTCTTGATGTCGTAATACACGCCAATCCCCATAAAACACTCACCATACCCCGCTCAGCGGTGATGCGCACCGGCAAGGGCGACATGGTAATGCTGGCCGAAGGCAACGGGCATTTCATGCCGGTAAAAGTGGAAACCGGCATAGAAACCACGGATTCCATCGAGATCACCGCCGGGTTGCGCACAGGCGACCAGGTTGCGGTGAATGGTCAATTCCTGCTGGATGCGGCTGCATCGATGAGCGATGCAGCCCAGCGTCTGCATAACGGCCACGATGAGGGCGATCACTAGACATAGATTCCCCCGGCTGAAGCCGGGGTTCTTACTGTTACGGCCTTTGGCCGACCCGATGCTGCCACGTCACTCGTTGGCTCGCGCCAGCATCGGGAATGCTCATTCATCCACGGCTAAAGCCGTGGTATTCTGTCTTCGACCGCATAAAGTATTTCGCCGCAAGAAAGCACCTATTTTTAGCGCCTTTGGCACATAATCTTTTTTTGGATTCAAGTATGATCGCGCGCATCATCGAATGGTCGCTGAAAAATCGCCTGCTGGTGCTATTGGGTGCCATGTTGCTTGCGGGATGGGGAATATATTCCTCGCGCCATATGGCGCTGGACGCAATTCCCGACCTTTCCGACGTTCAAGTCATCATCAAGACTTCTTACCCTGGCCAGCCGCCGCAGGTGGTGGAAGACCAAGTCACTTTTCCGATTACTTCGGAGCTATTGTCGGTGCCAGGCTCAACCGCAGTACGCGGCTTTTCCATGTTTGGCGAGTCCTATGTGTACGTGATTTTTGAGGATGGCACCGACCCCTATTGGGCGCGCTCGCGCGTGCTGGAATACTTAAGCCAGATTGAGGATCGCCTGCCGGAGAAAGTCACTCCCACACTGGGACCGGATGCTTCCGGTGTGGGCTGGGTGTTCGAATACGCCCTGGTGGATCGCCACCACCGCTACGATGCCGATCAATTGCGCGCGATTCAGGATTCCTTCCTCAAATACGAATTGCAGAGCCTGCATGGGGTGGCCGAAGTCGCCAGCGTCGGCGGCATGGTACGGCAATTCCAGATCGAGGTGAACCCCAACCGCCTTGCGGCATACAACCTGAATCTGGAGCGTATCGAGCAAGCAATTCGCGACAGCAATATGACAGGTGGCGGCTCGGTGATGGAAATGGGGCGCGCCGAATATGTCGTGCGTGCACAGAATTATTTGAAGAGTCTGGATGACTTCCGGCACATCCCCCTTGGGGTCAACGCACATGGCGTGCCCATCCGACTGGAAGATGTGGCGCAAATTCAAATCGGGCATGAGTTGCGCCGTGGTGTAACCGACCTGGATGGACAAGGCGAAGTAACCGGCGGCATCGTGATCATGCGTTACGGCGAAAATGCGCTCGACACCATCATCCGCGTCAAGGCGCGATTGAAAGAATTGCAAAGCGGCCTGCCTCAAGGCGTCGAACTGATCGTTACTTATGACCGCTCCGGCGTAATCAAACGGGCCATCAAGACATTACGCGAAAAACTGATTGAGGAATCGCTTATTGTAGCCTTGGTGTGCCTTGCATTCCTTTTTCACCTGCGTTCCTCGTTGGTAGCGGTAGTTACGCTGCCCATCGGTATCTTGGCCGCTTTCATCGTAATGGAAAATCAGGGTGTGACCGCCAATATCATGTCGCTGGGCGGTATCGCCATTGCCATCGGCGCCATGGTGGATGCCGCCGTGGTGATGATAGAAAACATGCACAAGCACCTGGAGCGTGCTGGGGATCATCCAGACTATTGGGACATCACCAGGCAGAGCACGCTTGAAGTAGGGCCAGCGCTATTTTTTTCGTTGCTGGTTATCACCGTATCTTTCCTGCCGGTGCTGACCCTCACCGGACAGGAAGGCAAGCTGTTCGCCCCCCTCGCCTACACCAAGACTTATGCCATGGCGGCAAGCGCCGCTCTCGCAATTACTTTGGCCCCCGTGTTGATGGGTTATTTTATCCGAGGGCGCATCGCCCGCGAATTAAGCAATCCGGCAAACCGGATGTTGCACGCGCTTTATCGCCCGTTGCTGTTGGCCGCGCTGCAAAAACGCAAAACCGCCCTGTCGCTTTGCCTGCTGTTGTTGCTAAGCGCCGCATGGCCGCTGGCGAAGTTGGGGAGCGAATTCATGCCTCCGCTCAACGAGGGCGATCTGCTGTATATGCCTACCACGCTGCCCGGCGTTTCAATAGACGAAGCGGCGAATATCCTGCAAATCACCGATCGCCTGATCGCGCAAATGCCCGAGGTCGAGCGCGTATTCGGCAAGGCCGGACGCGCCAATACAGCCACCGATCCGGCGCCGCTCTCGATGCTGGAAACCACCATTCAGCTCAAACCACGCGAACAATGGCCGCCCGGCGAAACTATGGATGAACTGATCCGCAAACTGGACAGCCATGTGCATTTGCCGGGGCTGACCAACTCTTGGGGGTATCCCATACGCACGCGCATAGACATGCTGTCCACCGGCATCCGCACCCCGCTGGGCGTCAAGGTTACCGGCCCCGATCTGGAAGAAGTCAGCTTGTTAGCCAGGCAAATTGAGGAAGTTATCGAAAATACCGTGCCTGGCACACGCAACGCTTTCGCCGACCGTGCTTCCGGCGGGCGTTACGTGGATATCGCTTTGAACCGGGTGCAAGCGGCGCGCTACGGCGTTACCGCAGCCGATGTGCAGCGCCTGGTGCAGAGCGCCATCGGCGGTGAAAATATCGGCATGGTACTCGAAGGACGCAACCGCTTCCCGATCAACCTGCGCTATCCGCGCGCATTCCGCGATTCGCTCACAGTGCTTGCAGCAAGCCGTATCATGACGCCTTCCGGCGCGCAGGTAACCCTGGGTACGGTGGCAAGCATTAGCGTAAACGACGGGCCGGTCGAAATCAAGAGTGAAAATGGCCGCCTTGTCGCTTATATATATATTGATTCCATCGCACGCGACATGGATGACTATATCGCCAAGGCACAGGCCGCAGTAACAAAAACTATCGAGCTGCAACCGGGCTACGCCATCGCTTGGGCAGGACAGCATGCTAACCTGCAGCATGCCAAGGAGCGCCTCTTATGGGTGGTGCCGCTCACGCTGCTGCTGGTAATGGCGTTGCTCTATTTGAATTTCCGCCACAGCGGCAAAGTGCTGCTGGTGTTGCTGTGCCTGCCTTTCTCCTTGTCGGGCGGCTTCTGGCTGGTGTACCTGCTGGATTATCACCGTTCTGTGGCCGTCGCGGTTGGATTTATAGCCTTGGCTGGAGTGGCGGTCGAGTTCGGTGTGGTAATGCTGCTCTACCTTGATCACGCCATCGCGGAACTCCGCCAGTCCGGTCGAGCAGTGACTAAACAGAGTTTGCAACAAGCCATCATCCACGGCGCACTGCTGCGTATTCGTCCGAAAATAATGACGGTATCGGTGATCGTGGCCGGATTGCTCCCGGTAATGGTCAGTTCCGGCACCGGTGCGGATGTAATGAAGCGCATCGCCGCACCGCTGGTGGGCGGCATGATTTCCGCACCGCTGCTCTCCCTCATTGTCATTCCTGTCATCTATGCATGGTGGCAGGAAAAAATCCTGCCGACAGATCAGCCCGTGTAGTGGCCTTGCCCCTGAATTCCGTATTTCTTAACGATCTCATTATGCGGCATCCTTCAAACTGTCAGATCAAGTTTGAATACTACAAATACAGCTGCTACATATTAGCCGCCCAGACCTTCATTTAGCCACGTAAGTACCACCCTTAATTTCCGCCAAAGCATCACAAAAACTTTTTTT
>JAHFRC010000037.1 GCA_023259015.1 Nitrosomonadales bacterium
ACGCAGTTTGGCGAGAACGGGTGCGGTGTCCGGGCGCACACCGCGCCAGATAAAGAAGGCTTCCGCCGCCTGTTCCACCAACATGCCAAGGCCATCTGAAACGATGGCTGCGCCTTGCTCACGGGCGAATTTCATGAACGGCGTTTCGCGCCCGTACATCATGTCATAGGCCAGTGCGCCGGGCGCGAAGATGGTGGAAGGAAGAGGAATATCACTGCCGGTGAGTCCGGCGGAAGTGGCGTTGATGACCACGTCAAACTGAGCATCTCCCAGGGTGCCAAATTCAACAGCATTAACAAAAAAAGAACGGAAATTTTCGTGTCGCTCAATCGACTTCTTTAGGCTAACTGCCTTTTCCAGTGTGCGGTTATAGATAACTAGCGGAGCTTTGGACGCTTCCAACAATGGATGAAGCACGCCATAGGCAGCGCCACCAGCACCAATCAGCAAGATACGTTTACCATTAAGCGGAATCCCGAGGTTATTCTCAATGTCATTCACTAGGCCAATGCCGTCGGTGTTGTGTCCAATTATCTTTCCATCCCGAAAGATTAGTGTGTTAACTGCGTCTGAGTTATGACCAGCGTGAAACGCATCCAATGCCTCTGTGCTGATGTCGGTAATTACCTCGCTTGTCTCTAACTTGAACGGCACCGTGACATTGCAGCCCTTGTAGCCTTCCTCGCGCAGCCGTTCAACAGTTGCTGCAAAGCCATCCAGCGGCGCTTCGATTTTCTCGTAACTGATGTCCTGCCCGGTCTGCTGCGCGAACAGGGTATGAATCAGCGGCGACTTGCTGTGTGCGATGGGGTTGCCGATGACGGCGTATTTGTCGGCCATGCTATTCGCTTTCCAGCTTGTCGGTCTGCGTAAAAGTCCACGTACGGGTGATGCTGAGAATGTCGGTGTCGCGGCGGATGTCAGGTGGGAGGGGGGCAAAAGGAGATGCCAGCTTGACGATGCGCTGTGCCGCCGCATCCAGGATGCGCTGCCCGGATGATTTGCTTACTTCCATGCTTTCCACACTGCCGTCGGCACGGATGGAAACGGTCAATTGCAGGCTGCCATAAATTCTTTTTTGACGCGCGGCCTCAGGATAATTCAGGTTGCCGATGCGTTCCACCTTGATGCGCCAATCTTCGACATATTGCGCAAAGCGGAATTCTTGTGTGCGCGCGCCAATGAATTTGCGCCGCGGCATTTTCTGATAGGCATCCAGGTTTTTGTGTATCTCTGCTTCCAGGCGAGCGATTTCCAGGCTGCGCTGTACCAGGTCTTCGCCATGCAAGCGTTCGCTTTCCTGCTGTTGCGCCAGATTTTTTTCCTGCACTACGCTGTATGTGCTTTTGGCTTGAGTCAACAGGCGTTTGCTCTCCAGCTCCAGTTGTTGCACGCGCCGCGCAGCTTGTTCCGGCGTGAACTGCCTGTCATCGTTCAGGGTGGGAAGCGGGGTTCTTGCACGGCGTTTTTCAGGGGTGTTGCCGCCGCCATCGAGGTTGTGCTGCGCCAGCGCATCGGCTTTTGTGGGGCGCGATTTAGATTTTGCATTGACCAGCACCACTTGCAGTGGTTGCAGTAAATCGGCAGCCTTGCGCGGGTCATGCACGACAAAACCGATGCCGAACAGCACAACTGCATGCAGCGCCAGCGAAAATGCCAAGGCAACCGAAAGAGGCTGTTTGATCAGGGCTGGCAAGTCGCGACCTCCTCTTTCGCGGAGATGAAGCGTGCGTTGAAATTCAAGTCGAGCAAATCAATTTCGCTGATCTCCAGTACAACACGGGTATCGGGTGCCAATTCCGGCAGCGAGGAGATGCGCCCCGTCAGCGGGATATCCGCAAGTCTTACCAGGTTTTCACGCAACACCAGCGCCTCGGCCTGCCGCATATTCTCCTGCAACAGCCAGCGCAGGCACCAGTAGCGTTCCATATTGCGCTGGAACTCGTTGTAGGTGGTGTAGGCGGAATCGAAATCGCTCATGATGGTAAATAACGCGGTATCGTTCTGCGCGTAAACAGGCGCCGCGCCGCGCAACAGGCTGATGATCTGGCGCTGGTTGACGAAATCCACATAGCGGCGCAATGGCGAGCTCGACCACAGGTATTGATCTACACCCAAGCCTTGGTGCGGCGCGGGCACGGGGCTCATTTTCACCTTGCCGCCGCTCTGTGTGCGGTAAATGCCCGCCACATCGTGCGTTGCCAGTAACTTGCCCCATTCGCTGTTGACGAAAATCATCAGCTCCGCTACCACCTTGTCGATGGGTGAACCGCGCTGCCGCGTGCTGATGGTGATGCGGTCGTTCTCCACATGAAAATTATAGTCAATCTGCTGTGTGCTGTTGTCCGCAGACTTGCCGCGCACGGCTTCCAGTTTTTGCGCCAGGCCCCACAGCAGGGAAAGTTCCTGCGCGAAGGGATAATCCAGTTTGCCTGCGGCCAGCGTGGCTTCGTTGAATACTGGCTCCAGCGTGTCGTGGCGCAGGTTGGCGGCAATATGGATGCGCTCGACGCGGCTTTCCGTGCCGGTCAGCGCAAGGGTGTCTGCATCCACTTCGAGGTACAGGGACAGCGAGGGGCGGACGTTGTCCGCACTCAGGGTAAAGGCCTGCACCACGCTCTCAGGCAGCATGGTGATCTTGTCGCCCGGCATATATACCGTGGACAGGCGCTGTGCCGCGATGGCATCTGCTGTCGAGCCGGGCGCGATGCCCAGCGCGGGGGCGGCGATGTGCACGCCGATGCGCCAGTTGCCGTTGGCAAGCTGCCTCACCGAAAAGGCATCGTCGATTTCCGTGGTGGTCGCATCGTCTATGCTGAAGGCGACATCCTCTGCCAGCGGCAACTCTGGATGCGTTTCCACGGTGATCTCGGGGAAGCCGGTGCCATGCGGGAAGTGCTCAAACAAAAAGCGCTGCAAGTGGTAATCCTGCGTCGAAGGAATCGCGCCGCAGCGTTGCAACAGATGGGTGGCTGACAGGCGAGTGACGGCGCAGGCTGCTTCCAGTGCTTTCACTTCCGGTGTATTGCGATCGGGTTTGTAGAGCAATTGCGGCAGCTTGCCGGCGAATTCAGGCGGCAGTGCAAACCCGGTCAGTTCTTCGGTAAAGCGCGCCTGCAAGGCAGCTTGGCGGCGTTTTTTCTCGGCGCTGGCCAGCGCCGATTTGAGCGCATCCGGTGGCGCAGCCTTATAGTGTCCTTTTCCCTTTTTGTAGAAGTGTATCGGCGAGGAGTGCAGGCGGAGCAAGACGCCCGCTGCCTCGATGGGGTTGGGTGCATGACCGAAATACTCGCTGGCCAGCGCATCGAAGCTGAATTCATCCTGCGGGCTGCATTCCCACAAAAACTCCGTGTCCATGCCAGCCGCAATACCTTCCGCCTGCGCCATGAATTCCGCCAATCCTGGTTGGGTGAAGCGCAGCAACACACTTGCCACCTTGATTTTACTGCGCTTGCCGTGCGTGCTTTCCACTTGCAGCGAGGTGGTATTGTCAGCCAGTATCGTGCCGACCTTAAAGGCGCCGTCTTCTTCGTAAAAGATATTCATTAAGGCTGCTTTAAGAAAATGGCACGATTATACCCCACCGCAGGTTTGGAATTTTCTTGCGGAGCACAGTTGACTGAACTTCGGGAGTCCGCCGCAAGCGGCGCCCATCTGCGCTCCGATATAAACCATGACAAGGTGTTGGCCCGTGAAGAAGCGGGAAAGGAGTTGCTGCGAACCAATCACTTCAACGAGATGGGCATCAAACAGGACGGCAAGGTGACGCGCGAGGAAGTGGTTGCGTCAATGAAAATGAAGGAAAGACAAGAGTTTATTAACGGCAAGGCCAGCAAAAGCTGGCCTTTTTATTTCCAGTAAGGACGGGGTCTTATTTAAGCGAAAGCACCCAATGTACAATGCTCTTGATGTCGCCATCACTTACCGACATGGCGGTGGCCGGCATTGGCATTTTGCCCCAAGTGCCCGCGCCGCCGCTACGCACTTTCTTTTCCAACGCGGCTTGCGCACCCTTGTCATCCTTGTATTTCGTGGCAATATCCTTAAACGACGGGCCAAGCGCCTTTTTGTCAAGCGCATGGCAGGTCATGCAATTGTTGTTCTTCACCAGCGTTTCACCGCTTTCGGCAAATACGTTGCCAGCAATAACCATGCTCGCTGCCAAAATAACCAGATAACGAGTACCCATTGATGCCTCCTTGAGGATGTTGAATAACGGTTGTCACTCTAAAGCAGGCGCTTACCCAAAGTCAACAAACATTCCCGAAGTCCCGTTACGGGTGCGCGCCGCATCAATTGGACAAGAAATATGGCATTTGTTCAAACATAAACGCATGAAGGGCGGGGTTCAGGTTTTAACGCCATGGAGTTGACTTTATTTTTCAAACTGGACATCATCCATTTTTTATTGTCTCACCTGCCTTTCTGGATGTGGTTTGTACTGTAAAAAATATTATTCTGGGAGATATGTTATGGTTTTTAACGGTAATTACGGTGTCGTCTCGGCACTGGCGCCAACCGCTGTCATGGCCAATGCGGCGTGGATTAAATTTATACCGGTGTGTGGGGCGATGCGTCGCAACCACCCAATCAAGGAGTGAGCCGCGCTATGATGACGCTTTACTCGGGAACAACAGACCCGTTCAGCCAACGTTGCCGCATCGTGCTTTTTGAAAAAGGCATGGACTTTCAGGTTATCGATGTGGATATGTTCAACAAGCCGGAAGATCTGGCGGTGGTGAACCCATATAACCGTGTACCAGTACTGGTGGAGCGTGACCTGGTGCTGTACGAGGCCAACATCATCAACGAATATATCGATGAGCGCTTTCCGCATCCGCAACTGATGCCTGCCGACCCGGTTATGCGCGCGCGCGCGCGGCTGTTTCTGTACCGCTTTGAAAATGAGCTGTTTTGCCATATTGATGCCATCGAGCACGCCGCACAGAAGATCTCTGACAAGGCACGGCAGACGGTGCGCGACAATTTGACGCAAATTGCCCCGGTATTCGCCAAGCAGAAATACATGCTGGGTGATGAGTTTTCCATGCTGGATGTGGCAATTGCGCCGTTGCTGTGGCGCCTGGATCATTACGGCATTCAGCTCGATAAGGATGCTGCGCCGTTGATGAAATATGCCGAGCGCCTGTTTTCGCGCCCGGCCTATATCGAAGCGATGACGCCTGCGGAAAAAGCGATGCGTAAGTGAGTGATTTGTCCACTAAACCCTATCTGATACGCGCGATTTATGAATGGTGCGCCGATAGTGGGCTGACACCCTATCTGGCAGTGCGGGTGGACAGGCAAACGCGGGTGCCGATGTCCTATGTCAAAGACGGTGAGATAGTCCTCAACCTGAGCGTGGATGCGGTGAAAAACCTGCACATGGGAAACGACGAAATCACCTGCGGTGGGCGCTTTGGCGGCGTGCCGCAGGAGATCATCGTGCCGATAGCAGCAGTAATTGGTATTTTTGCCAAGGAAACCGGACAGGGGTTGGTGTTTCAAGGGCAGGAAACCGCACCGACCCAGCTTGGGAGCGAAGAGGGGGACAACAGGCCGCCGGATAATCCGCCACCGACAAAACCACGCCTGCGGGTGGTGAAATGAAAAAGCCGCAGGAAAATTTCCTGCGGCTTCTTTTTTTACTCCCTTTGTGTTAGCTGGCAGATATCATTGCAGCCTGCATTTTCGCCATGGCCTTTTGCTCAATTTGGCGTATGCGCTCGGCTGACACTCCGAATTCATCCGCCAGTTCGTGCAACGTGGCACCGGCTCCTTCCCGCAACCAGCGTGCTTCGATGATGCGGCGGCTGCGTTCATCCAGGTCTGCCAGCGCACGCGCCAATCCTTCGCTGTTCAGCGTTTCCGCCTGCTTTTGTTCCAGCAGGCGGGAAGGCTCTTCTTCCGGAGCTACGGCCAGGTAGGCTATCGGCGCATAACTTTCGTCCTCATCGTTCGCCCCGGCTTCCAGCGCCACCTCGTGACCGTTGAAACGCGCTTCCATTTCCGTCACGTCGCTGGCGCTGACATTCAGTTCGCGCGCAATGGCTTGTACTTCCTTTGGCTTGAGCGACGTTGACCCCTGTTTTATGCTGCGCAGGTTGAAGAACAGTTTGCGTTGCGCCTTGGTAGTGGCAATCTTGACCAGGCGCCAGTTGCGCAGGACATACTCATGGATTTCAGCGCGGATCCAATGCAGCGCGAATGACACCAAGCGCACTCCGCGTTCCGGGTCGTAGCGTTTGACTGCCTTCATCAGCCCGATATTACCCTCTTGTATCAAGTCTGCTTGCGGCAGGCCGTAACCGGCATAGCCGCGCGCCACACTGACCACCAGCCGCAGATGCGATACGATGAGTTGGCGCGCCGCATCCAAGTCGTTATCTTGACGAAAGCGGTTTGCCAGCGCTAACTCTTCCTCATGCGTCAGAATGGGAAAACGGTTAACTGCCTGGACATAGCTTTCCAAGCTACCCACTGCCGATGGTATGGGTAATGCTAAAGTATGACTCATAGTTGTGGCCTCCTTAAAGCAAAATTCTAGCACTCTTGAACTAAGAGTGCTAGAAGTGGAAAAAATTCTTATGGCAATGGCAAAAAACCTTTAACAGGATCATTCTGGACATGGCCGGCTTGATTGTGTGCTACAGAACCAGTCTTTTCATTTGTTCACCACGCTGGCAACAAGTTTGTGTCACGGGGGAATCTATTGACTGCCGTTTGATTTTGGCGTAGCTTGGACTTTAAAGTAAAAAGTTAGCGAAGGCTAAGCAATTATAAAGGCTGGCTTGCAAGACTGTATTTAGAGGTGTTTTTTCTATTTTTGAGGGATTGAAACATAAAAATGCCAGTTTGGGTTGCTCTCTGTTTTGCTTCATTCCTTGCTGTCTGCCCGCTGACTACTGAGGCAGTTGAGCTTATACACCATGCTATTTCCAAAAGAGTAATCGAAGAAACCAAAAATAAATATGGCCCGGAAGCTGCCGCTCGGATTATTGCCTGGAACTCGCTGGTTATGGACAACAAAAACAAGCCGATTGCCGAGAAACTGGCGTTAACCAACGAGTTTTTCAACCGTGTCCCGATCAAAACCGAAGAGGAAATTTGGGGCCACAAACACTGGTCTACTCCATTCGAAATGTTGCTGCACAACGCAGGCAGCCAGGCAGACCATGCGATTGCAAAATACGTTACGCTCGAGGCTTTGGGGATCGGCATAAACAAAATGAAAATTACCCATGTCCACTCCATAAAGTCGGCAGATCAATCATATATGGTGCTAACCTACCAATCTGAACCGGGCGTTATGCCTTTAGTGCTTGATACCACGGAAAGGGCGATCAAACCGGCCGATGAGCGAACTGACTTGTTTCCAGAACATAGCCTGAACGATGACGGATTGTGGCTATCCAGGAAGCAGAAGGATGGGCGTAATGATGCGAAAGAGGAAGCCGATGCCCAAGTGGAGCTGTGGAATGAAATGAATACGCGCATGGATAATGAGCAGCTGTCAACTGAAGATCCGTCAGCCCTGTGGTGATGACGTAAGCTGAGCTTCAAGGAATCCAACGTTTCAAACATGCGCTTCGGCATGGTGGTTTCCATGCCCAAAAGGGAGGCAATTCACTGTGCGATAGCCGCATGTGGAGTTGTTACAGCACCTGCGCTCCCTTTCTTAGCAGTCTCTCGAATTCCTCTGGCGGCACCGGCCTGGAATACAGGTACCCTTGCGCATAGTCGCACTTGGCAGCGACCAGCAGGTCGCGCTGCTCCGTTGATTCCACTCCTTCGGCGATCACTTTTATGCCGAGCTTGTGCGACATCACGATGATGGCCTCGGATAAGGCCAGGTCATTCGGATCGGTTGCCAGATCGCGGACGAAAGAGCGGTCGATTTTCAGGTAATCGACATGGAATTTCTTTAGGTATGACAGCGACGAATAGCCGGTGCCGAAATCATCCATGGATATCTGGATGCCGGCATCGCGGAGCGTGTGCAGTGCGCCGGCAACCGATGCATTCGAATCCATCAGCAATCCTTCTGTAATCTCGATGGCAATGCATTGCCCGGGCAGGTCAAGCTTCCTCAGGTGGGATAGCCATGCCGAATGTTCATCACCGTCCTTGTAGAATTGCACCGGAGACTTGTTCACGCTGATTTGCAGTACGGGGTTGTAGAGTTTTCTCCAGTGCTTGGCCAGGCGCATGGATTCATGGAACACCCAGTCGCCTATTTCAAAGATGAGCCCGGTTTCCTCGGCCAGCGGAATGAACTCAGCCGGGTTGACCATCCCCCGCTCCGGGTGCTTCCAGCGGATCAGCGCTTCCGCCTTGTTGATGTGGCCTGTAGCCAGATCAACGATGGGCTGGAAATAAACCGTGAACTGCTTGTCGGCCAAAGCACTGCGCAAGTCATTAATCAAGCGCAACCGCGCCTGGGCGGCCTCCTGCATGGCGGAGGTGAAGTAGCTGTGGCGGTTGCGCCCCTGGTTTTTGGCGACGTACATCGCTTGATCGGCGTTCTTGAACAGACCTTCTATGGTGTCGGCATCATTTGGAAACAGCGTGATGCCGATGCTGGCGGATACGTAGCCAACTTCCTCTTTCAACCGGAAAGGAGCTGCGATTTTCTGGGTGATGCAGTTGGCGATCCGTTCGACGCTGCCGACTTCATCAAGCTCCGCCAGGAGGACGGTGAATTCATCCCCGCCGAGGCGGGCCACTATGTCGGTCGTGCGCACGCAGTCGGTAATGCGTTGCGCTGCCTCTATCAGCAACAAGTCGCCCATGTCATGTCCGAGGGTGTCATTGACTTCCTTGAAGTGGTCGAGGTCGATGAACATCAATGCAATCGGGAGCCCGGCGCGATTGGCCTTCTTGATTTCCTGCTTCATGCGTTCGCGAAACATGCTTCGGTTGGGCAAGCCGGTCAATTCGTCGAAGTTGGCCTGCCTCCATATCACCTCTTCGGATTTTCTCTTGTCTGTGATGTCCTCTTTGACGGCAACGAAATTGCTTATGGCACCATGTTCGTCCCGGATAGGGGAAATGGAAACCTGTTCAAGAAAGATTTCGCCATCCTTTTTCTTGTTGTACATCTCGCCGTGCCATTCATTGCCTGCCAATATGGTTTCCCAAAGCTGCTTATAGAACTCCTTGGGTTGTCTGCCGGATTTGAGTATTCTCGGATTCTGGCCGATGGCTTCCTCCAGAGAATATCCGGTAACTGCGGTAAATTTCTTGTTGACATACTCTATGGTGCCTTCCGGGTCGGTGATGACTACGGTGGCCGGGCTGTTTTCTACGGCACGGGAAAGCAGAAGCAGTTTTTTCTGGGTTTGAATGCGTTCGGTAACATCCTGGATAATGGCTATGCCATACATGAATTTTCCGTTGTTATCGCGTATGGCGGAAACGGTCAGGTCCGCATGCAATACCCCGCCATCTTTGCGGATATATCTTTTCAGCAGGTTGAAATGATTGATTTCACCCGCAAGCAGCTTGTTTACCCACGTTAAGCTTAATTCGATATCGTCGGGATGGGTAATTTCGTTGAAATCGTGCGCCAGCAATTCCTGCTCGGAATAACCGGTCAATTCACAGAAGGCACGGTTGACCTTCAGGTACTTGTAATCTGCATTGACCAGGTTCATTCCAACCTTGGAATAATCGAAGATATAGCGGAACCGTTCCTCGCTTGCGCGGAGCGCCTGCTCTGCCTGCTGGCGCTCGGCCAGCTCCTGTTTTATTGACTCGGAATTTTGTATGGCGCGTGCACGGGTAGATACCAGTAGCCATATGAATAAGGTGAGAAACAGGCTAGCACCGGCGCCGATAGCGGCAACAGTACGGGGTTTCTCCCTGTCGAGTTGCTCCTCTAAACCAGCCAGCGAATGTACTCCTATCGTCCAAGTGTGTCCGGCGATACGGATTTGCTGGAAGCTCCGGAAGCGTGGGTTCTGGTGCAGGATGCTGGGATGGGAGTCGTACATCAGCGTCTTGTCCGACACTTCCCCACCATCGTAGATTTCGATGTCGATTTCGCTGGAAAGTTCGCCAAGGATGCCGTTCATCAAGTCCCCCATACGGAATACCGAGCATATCCATCCAATGATATTGGCGCGGCGCTCGGCAAGAGTGCCATGCGGGGCATTGTGTTTATACACGGGCAGGAACATCACAAAGCCGGCTTGCCGGTCCTTGTCTGTTTCAAACAGCAGGTTTATCTTGCCGGAGAGAATGGCGGCACCGGAATCACGCGCGTGTTCCATGGCGGTGTGGCGCATTCCAGGCTGTTCTCCGGGCCGCGGGGACTCCAGGTCGGAGAGCATGTCGTAGCCGAACACCTGCCGGTTGCGTTCATCAAATGGCTCGACGTAGGTGACGGGGGCATAAATGTCGCGCTGGCCCTCGGGCCAGATGGTGTATGCGGGCAAGCCTTCCTTGCGGATGGCGGCGATATGCCGGTCTTTCATTGCATATGGCACGATCGGCACGAGGCGGATGCCCTGGATGCCGGGGTAGTTTTCCTTCAGTTGCAGCTTTGCGACGTATTCATGGAATTCGCCGCGCTCAACGGTGCTGGCATGGGCGAACAATCCGTCCACCCCGCGCATCACCTGCTCGTAGGTCTTCATACGCTTGTTGACATCGTCAATGGCATCGAGCACCCGGTAATCGAATTGTGTTTGCAGCGCCTGTATGGCATTTTGCCGGGAAACCCTCCACGATTGATAGGTGATGGACAGGGAAACGGCGAGTATCAGCAAGGGCAATAATTGCAAGCGCAACCAGCCCGTGTTGCGCACGGAATATGGCGGGCTATTGGGTGCAGATATAGAGGCGGTCGGCACGGCTATTACGGTAATAAGTCTCCGGCAATACTGCTCGGGATGGTTTTATTTTTGGGGCTCGCCCGAGCAACGAGTGGACGCCATCATATACTTTTTGGCGGCAAACGGGCAAAATCCATGAAATGAAAAAAGCTGTTATTTTATTGTCCGGCGGGCTGGATTCAGCCACCATTCTGGCGCTGGCGCGGCAACAGGGTTTTGCCTGTTACGCATTGAGCGTGGATTATGGGCAGCGGCATCATGCCGAGCTGGCTGCGGCGCAGCGCGTGGCCCGGGCGCTGGGGGTGGTCGAACAGCGTGTTATCAGTATAGATCTCACCGGATTTGGCGGCTCCGCCCTGACTGATGCGCGCATTGCCGTGCCGGAACGTCCGACGCAAGGCATTCCGCTTACCTACGTGCCGGCGCGCAACACCATCATGCTGTCGCTGGCGTTGGCGTGGGCGGAAGTGCTGCAAGCCCAGGACATCTTCATCGGGGTGAATGCGGTGGACTATTCCGGCTATCCTGATTGCCGCCCGGAATACATCGATGCTTTCGAACGCATGGCCAATCTCGCCACCAGGTCGGCGGTCGAGGGCAAGCGCTTGGTATTGCATGCACCCCTGCTGCATTTATCCAAGGCAGAGATCATCAAATGCGGGGCGCAACTGGGTGTGGATTACAGCCTCACCGTTTCCTGCTACCAGGCTGATGGGGAAGGTTGTGCGTGTGGCATGTGCGACTCCTGCCGTTTGCGCCATGCAGGCTTCGATGCCGCCGGAATGGCTGATCCGACGCGCTATCGCGGCGCGTGAAAACGTTCTGTTGCGTTGACAGTAATCAGCCAGTCCGTATAATGCGCGCTTCCCTGATTTTGGGGTGCGGGTCGTTAGCTCAGCCGGTAGAGCAGCGGACTTTTAATCCGTTGGTCGGCAGTTCGAATCTGCCACGACCTACCAACATTCGAGAATCTTGCGGCGACGCAGGACTCTCTTTCTTCAGTTTGGTCAAACCCAAACTCTCGCCATACGGATACAGGCAGGGCATGTGACCATGCGAGCGCTATCTTCAATAACCGGCATACAGACAAAATAAAACACCCGCACTGGCAGCATTTACGCAGCAGTGTAGCAAAATGGAGTCAAAATTTTGGGGACAACTACCCCGCCGCGCCGTGCGACATAAAGAATCGCAATGCAAGAAAGGGCGGAAACGCAATTCGGCGCCCGCCCCAATCTACGGATGATCAGGCGCCGAGAATGCCCTTTGCCGTAGCCGGCTTGGCCGCTGCTTTTTTAGCTGCCGGTTTTTTGGCTGCTGCTTTCTTAGCTGCGGGTTTTTTAGCTGCCGGTTTTTTAGCTGCTGCTTTCTTAGCTGCTGCTTTCTTAGCTGCCGGTTTTTTAGCTGCTGCTTTCTTAGCTGCGGGTTTTTTAGCTGCTGCTTTCTTAGCTGCGGGTTTTTTAGCTGCTGCTTTCTTAGCTGCGGGTTTTTTAGCTGCCGGTTTTTTGGCTGCTGCTTTCTTGGTTGCGGGTTTTTTGGCTGCTGCTTTCTTAGCGGCTGGTTTTTTTGCTGCGGGTTTCTTGGTGGTTGTAGCCATTTTCATTCCTTGTAAAAATTATTTGACTCGAATTAAAAAGTATCTTGCGTGCAACCACTGCACTCCCAAACACCCAAATCTCCAACAACTTTTTTTGCAATGCGTTTGGTGTGCGCATTCTATGCGCGAATAAAATAATAGCGCAATAGATTTGTGCGTTTTACAACAAAAAAGTTTTTTCTCCCGCGAACAGCTGATGTACCGTTTCGCGCTCACGGATGAGTTGCACAACATTCCCGGACACCATCACTTCGGCAGCGCGGGGGCGTGAGTTGTAATTGGAACTCATGCTCATGCCATATGCCCCAGCCGACATCACCGCCAGCAAGTCGCCTTGCACAATGGCCAATTCGCGGGCATGGCCGAGAAAGTCGCCGGTCTCGCATACCGGCCCTACCACTTCATATTGCTGCATCGGCATGGCGCGGCGCAGCACCGGCTGGATGTGGTGCCAGGCATCGTACAGGGACGGGCGCATCAAATCGTTCATTGCCGCATCCACGATGGCAAAGTTTTTCTCTTCCCCGTGCTTGAGGTATTCAACCCGGGTCAGCAGCACACCCGCGTTTCCCACTAGCGCCCGGCCCGGCTCGACGATAATTTTTTCGCTACGGGATTGCATGGCAGTCAGCAACGCCCCAATATAATCGGTGGTCGAGGGCGGTGTTTCGTCGTGGTAGCGGATACCCAACCCTCCGCCTAGATCGATATGCTCCAGAATAACACCTTCAGCCGAGAGCTTTTCTACCAGTGCCCGTATTTTTTCCGCCGCTGCGACGAACGGCCCCGTTTCAGTCAGTTGTGAACCAATATGACAACCAATGCCGGCCACGCGCAAGTGCGGCAATTCTGCCGCCTTGCGGTATAGGTCCAGCGCTTCAGTGTAAGCTACACCGAACTTGTTTTGCCTCAGCCCGGTGGCGATGTAGGGGTGCGTCATTGCATCCACATCCGGGTTTACGCGCAGGCTCACCGGCGCGATCTTGCCCATGCTTCCGGCCACTTTGTTCAGGCGCAGGAGTTCGACTCCAGATTCCACGTTGAAGCACAATATCTTCGTATCAAGGGCCAGGCGCATTTCCGCCTCTGTCTTGCCCACGCCGGAGAACACCACCTTGCCGGCGCCTGCGCCGGCCGCCAGCACGCGCTGCAGTTCACCACCTGAAACAACATCGAAACCCGCTCCCAGCCATGCGAACTGGTGGAGGATGGCGAGGTTTGGATTGGCCTTCACCGCATAGCATATCAAGTGCTTGCGCTCCGCAAAGGCGGATTCAAACTGGCGATAACCATCGACCAGCGCGGTATGCGAATACACATAACATGGCGTGCCAAATTGCTGCGCAATGTCGGCGAGTGGCACCTGTTCGACGCAAAGCCGGCTATCTTGATAGCTGAAATAATCGGCCATGGCTATCGGCTCTGGTTGGGTTGTTGCGTTGCGGGTTGCGGCATGTACAGCGGTCCCTTATGCCCGCAGCCTTGCAGCAGCAGGGACAACAGCAACATAATGACAGCCGCAACAGTAACGGGTGCGCGCATGGTTGCACTCTCAACGTAATTTGGACAGGCGGGATTATATGACGGAAAGCGAATTCAACGAATTGGCTGATGCAGTTTTTGATCGCATCGAGCAAGCCATTGATGCCAGCGGCGCTGATATCGAATGCAGCCGCAACGGCCCGGTTCTGGAGTTGGAATTCGCCGACGGCTCGCAAATCATCATCAACCGCCATACGCCGAACCGGGAAATCTGGATCGCCGCCAAGTCGGGTGGTTTCCATTATGCGTTTCAGGACGGGCAATGGGTGAGCGGGCGCGATGGAAGCGAGTTGTTTGGCAGGCTGGGGGAATTGGTGCGGCTCGGCTCAGGGAGTACATTGAGATTTTGATTCGGTAAAAATTTGCCGCTGACACCTGCCGTACAAGGCAAGCCCGGATACTTGGTTCATCGTATCTTTCTGCAAGCCATTAAGGTTTCCTTAAGAATTGGTCGCTTAAATTATGGACAGAGCTTGTTTGGCTGGTACAGCCTGCTTGCCGGGATTTTTTAGCTCCCTCCGTTCCATAACCATGCGTTTTCTCCGGGTTTCAAGGTGGCCAAATGCTTATCGTATCTCAGCAAATGACGTTACATCGTATTTCGCTTGAGCTGATGAAAACCATTATCCTCGAGCGGTTGTGCCGATGAAGGCAGTTTATGTCATCTGCTGGCTGGCCGTAGCCACGCTGCTGACTGCTTGCGGCAGCATTCAATATACCGTCGATGATGGCCGCCATGTCGATGAAGCAATGCTTGCAAATATTCGCACATTGGCCGGTGGCGAGCAGACGATTCGACCCGCCATTGTCCGTTCCGCCACACTCAAAACCACCGCTTGTGAAACCCAATGGGAATTGCCGTTTGCCGTAGCCAGCAACGATGGACTGGGGATGGATGAGCGGATTGCGTGGGTGCGCGCCCTCAAGGTGGACGAGCGCCTGACCGTCATTGCCAGCACGCCCGAATCAGAGCTTGATATGTGGGACAAGATTGTCTCAATCAACGGTTATCAATCAAATAGCGGCGAAAAAATGAACCAGGTATTAATGGAGCGGCGGGATGATGGCAAGCCCTTCCAAGTCACGACAGCCGAAGGGCGGACAGTTAGTGTTACGCCATTCCTGGTATGCCGTGGTCACACGACGATTGCTTCATCGTCCAAACCGGCTGCACAGGACTATCACTGGTCGTACAGCACGCATCCCCTTGAAGTTTTTCGTGAGCCACTGACGGAAGATGAGGCGTTATGGGTGGTGCTCTGGACGCAAGGCTTGTCCGAAGAAGGCGGATTCCGCATGAAGGCTTACCAGTATGCCAGGATATTCGTCGCTGTCGCGGCAGTTGCCACCGGCATAGGCGCATTATCCAGGTCTTCGCAAGTGGCAGGGGCCGCGGCAGGCGAGGAAGCTCACGCTGCCGTAGCCGCCCAGTCGGCTGGCGCGACGATGGCTAACGCAGTCGGGATCCAAATAGCAAAAAGTGTTGTTGCCAGCCAGGCGGCCAGCATTGCCCAACAGCAGGCCGCCAACGCGATGGCCGCTTCCTCCAAAAACAGGGCCAGCCTTGAAGGGGTGGCATGGGCAGCCGGAACCGCTTTTGCAAAAGCGGACACGTGGTCATTCGGGCGCATACTGGAACTGGGCGCCGACCCAATGGCGGCTATTACCCTGCACCAGAAGCTGATCATCGCGGGCAGTGCAGCCAATGCATTTGTACTTGATACCGAGCGCCTGGCATTGCTCCAAACCACAGCAAAAGCGGTGCAACTGGATACGCGGATGGCTTCCATTTTAAGCGGGCAGGAGCCGGAAGTGGGCGTGGAAGAAAAGAAAGAAACAGGGCAACTAACAGGGAGCAAGATTAGCCGCGCTGGTATTCCTTGAGCTTATTGGAGGCACGGCTATTTTGCGATTCATTTTATTCAGCGCGCTTTTTTCAATCCCCAGCACCGCAGCTCGCTGCGCCGTTTTTTATAATCCGGGCAGGCATCTTCCACCACACGCCAGAACCCAGCCGAGTGATTCATCTCTACAAGATGCGCCAGCTCATGCACCACAACATAATCAACCAAGTGCAGCGGCATCCTGACCAGTTGCCAGTTGAGGCGCACGCTGCCGCGGGCGGTGCAACTGCCCCACTGGGTACTTGCGGCAGAAAGTTTCACGGTGCGCGGTGATACGCCCATCAACGCCGCGTAATGTGCCACGCGCTCCTTGAACAGGTTTTTCGCCTCATGCTGATACCACTGCGTAACTACCTGTTCCACGACACGCTCATTGGCGCTGTTGGTGACATGCACGAACAGATGCGCGCCGTGCAGTTGCGGCGGCGCATCGAACAGGCCGGGAATAACACGCAAGGCAAGCGGCTTGCCCAGGAAGGAAATGTGCTGTCCATCCACCCATTGCGGCGGCGCAGGTTTATTCGCTTGCCAGTCTTCGAGCGTACCTATTACCCAGTGTGCTTTTTCCTGCAACACGCTGTGCAGCCACTTTTCCGAAACACGCAAGGGTGCGTTGACCGTCAGCCCGCAGTCGTCAATGCGCAAGCCGATGCTGCGGCGCCTGCTGCTGCGCTTGAGGGTGAAATTAACCGGCTTGCCAACCAGCTCAATCGTGCGTTGCTCGACAGCAGGAGGGTTAATCAGGCGGCGCAATTTCTTAAGCATCATGGCAACCGTGCAATCTCGTTCTCAATCCAGTCTTCCACGCGCCGGTTAATCTCCTTGGCCTTGAGTCCTGCGGGATCAATCGGCACGCCTATGCTCATGGTGATCACGCCG
>JAHFRC010000083.1 GCA_023259015.1 Nitrosomonadales bacterium
TTTTCCAAAATTGAACATGAAGCAAGCACGCATTTCCTTCCTGGAACCATTCTACTTTCCGATTGCCGGTCCGGTCGCGCCATCGACACCCAGCGATTTCAGTATCGACAGTTCGGTGTCGCTGCGCACGCCGACAGCGATGACGATGACGCCAACGGCATGGGCAATGCCGCAAAAGCGATTCAGGAACTCTTGATTACCGGTATTTTTCTCGATGCTGTGCACCAGCCCAGGATGTATCTTGACATAATCAAGCCCGAGCTCGGTCAGTTTCTGGCTCTCTGACAGCCGCTGGCCGAATTGTTCTATGCCGACATGACAGCCAAAATCCTTGAGCACTTGGCAAATATCCTTGAATGCATCGAAATGCTTGAATGCCCCATATTCGGTTACCTCAAACCACAAGCGCGGGCAAAGCTCCGGGTTGCTGCGCAAGAGCTTCGATAGATCGGTGCGGAATGTCCAGTTGCCGATGGTCTCCGCTGAAAGGTTCACCGCCACATCCTCTGCGATGGTGGGCAAATGCCGGATAGCCAGGCGCGTCACTTCCAGATCAATCAGTGCGGTCAAATTCAGGTGTGCTGCAATCGGCATGAAATCACCGGCCGCCATCCACGGTTTGTCCGGCCCGGTCTGCAGACGGACCACGCCTTCCTGATGCAGAATCACACCCTCCTGTTTGACAACCGGATAAAACGCCAGCTTCACGTTGCCCGCGTTCACGGCCTGCGTTAACAGGGCGCGCCACTGCTCGCCAGGAATGACATTCAACTGCATGTCGCTCTCGATGGCGTGACTGGCATTCGCCCCTTTCCCCTCAGCCAGCGCGAGCGCATGGTCTACAAGGGAAAGAATTTCGCCAAAATTGCTGCCATGCCCAAAAACAACAACTCCCAAGTGATAAATATCGGCCAGTCCCGGCCATTTTGCCACCAACTGTTCATCAAGTATTTTCCCCAGCCGTTGTGAAATTTCACTCGGATCGCTTTCGCCAGGCAGTACCACTGCGATATCGCCCGCCTTGACCCGCCCGGACAAAGCCCCCTCGTATTGCCGGGAAAAATCCGTAAAAATCTGCCCGATTTTTTTGAGCAGGTCATCCGTTCCGACACGCCCCAGCGTATCGTTGACTTTATTCAGGTCCGGCAAGCGCATCACTGCCAGAATGCCGCTCCGCGCCGCCTCTTCGCCAGCCAACTGCTCCTTGAAATAGGCCATGAAATAATCGCGGTTCGGCAACCCCGTCAGTTGATCGTAATTCACGCGACGCAACAACTCCTCCAGGCGTGCCGCCGCCTCGTTGAACATCTGCCTCACCCGCTCCACCATGCCGTTCATGGCACGGGCGAGGGCGCGCAACTCCGGCGTCCGGGGTTCTGCTATCGTAACAAAACGCCTCTCGCCGATTGCCCCTGCCTGATTGACCACATCATTCAACGAGCGGCCGATGGCGCGTAGCGTCAACATTCCGAGAACACCCACGCCGCTGCCGCCCAAGCAAAACCAGAGCAGCAGCTTGCCGGCCTGCTCCCACAACGCCTGATAGGCAAACTGGGTATGGCTTATCACTTTCACCGTGCCATATTGTTTCCAGCCATCGTTGATTTGCGCCAAGCCCGGTTTGGAGCTGATCGGAAACGACTTGATGAACCAGAGCGGCACATTTGCCTCCGACTTGTTCTGGATGCGCTGGGAAATAATTTTGCCGAATGGGTCATCCACAGAAATCAACTGGTAATAGCCCGTATCAAACAAGGCCGTCACTTGCAGCTCAATTGTCACCGGGTCTTTATCCTGCTGCGTCATGGACAGCGCCAGCGAGTTGGCGACATCGTCATTCTTGCGCCCGAGCTGCTGCGTGAGGTACGCCTGGGCCGACCAGATGCTGAGCAACAAGCTGCCCGCAAAAGCAAGGACAGTAGAAATAATAACTGCCAGCCACAACTGCCGCATTAATGACATAAGCACCTCATTTCAATCAAAGCCTTCACTCTTCATTTTTTCGACCAAATCAGTCCACCTCGACAGGCGGCTTCCGCCTCCCGGTTGCGGCGCGTCGCCTTTCGCCGCCCACAACCCTTCCGAGTTGAAGCTGAAAATCGGAATCAGGTCGGTGCGCCGTGATGCGGGGCGAATTTCGCTAACCAGATTGTCGAGCACCAGCGGTTCCGCATCCGGTGCGGAATAATAAGTCAACACCATATGCGCTTGGGTAACATTGCTGTCCATCCCGCCGATCCGCGCCTTGACATAGGTGATCCGCAGTTTGGCAACCGGCACACCGGAAAATTTCAGCGAAAAATATTTGGCAATAGCGTAATCCTCGCAGTCGCCTGCTCCCTTCATCAATGCCTCGATGGGTGTCGCCCAGTAATCTTCCTGCCCCCAGTTCTTCAAGTCAGATTCAAAGCGCAGCTTGTGGTTAAAGTATTCGTTTATGTCCTTCAGCTTTTTCTGTTCCGATTCATTTTGAAATACGGTCAAGGCATTGTTCCAATCCTTGGCCATGGCCGCAGCATTACCGCCATAGCGCTGCTGGGCAGCCTGAATAACGCGCTCCAAAGGAAAACCATCAACTGCGCCAGCCAGCAATATAATTCCATACAAGCCGAAGCAGCCAAACAGCAACCCGTAACGATATCGAAATTTTGTCAACAGAGGCTTATCCGCAATTATCTTGCACTCACATTCAGATTGATTCGCAGTGTACTACAAAAAATTTGCCTTATTTTCTCACTTAAACCGTGATTGCCCTTTAGTCCTAATGGGCAATCCAGTTTAAACCCAAACAGCTCATGATCGTCATTCCCGCGCAGGCGGGAATCCAGCAAGACAAAAATGCCTTTTATTTAAACCCACTGGATTCCCGCCTGCGCGGGAATGACGGCCTATTGATCCTGCACGAATAGAGTTTCCAGCCCGTTCAGCACTTGTGCCGGATCAATAATGGGCAATCTCGGTTAAAGTCACTTGTGGTTGTTAATGATAGCCTGCTTGACCCTGCCACAAGCGAGTAAAGAAAAGCCCTGCATTAGTACTGAAGTTGCGGTACGAATGCAGGGCTTTTTCAAAACGACATCGCGTCGCTCAGTAAAATATCCGGTGTTGTTTATTTTTCTTCATGCACCGTGTAGTGAATTTCCACGCGCCGATTCTGCGCCCGCCCTTCTTTGGTGGCGTTGTCGGCTATCGGCTGTGCTTTACCCATTCCCCTGGCTTTGATTCGCTTGGCATCAACGCCAGCTTGCACCAGCCAATTTTTTACTGAAGCGGCGCGTTTCTCCGACAGTTTCAAATTGTAGGCCTCGCTGGCAATATCATCGGTATGGCCGATAACCTCCATGTCAGCTTCGGGATACTTGCCGGCAAACTCAACCACGGGTTTCAGCTTGGCATCGGCGCCGGGTTTCAACGTTGCGGAATCGAAATCGAAATTGGCGCCAGTAATGACCACGGGCTTGGCGGATTTGATGATCTGCTTGGGAGTAGGTGGCGCAGCCTTTACCCGGGTCAACCTGTCTTTTTCCAAGGCTTGGTTGAACAGGGCTTCCTTGTCGGTCTGCGAAATGCCTATAGGCTCAGCCGGGCAGGTAGTGAACATATCATCATCCGGAGCGGTTACCGGCTTGGGGGGCGTCATGTCCAGATTCTTGAGGTTGAGGGTATCAAGCAGGTTGCCGGACATCGCACGATATTTTGCATCGGCGATCATCATATCCATCTCCGCATTCAAGTAATCGCGCTGCGCCGTATAGTATTCGTTTTCGGTATCAAGCACATCAAGCAGGGTGCGCTGCCCGATATCAAACTGGTTGCGGAAGGCTTCGCGTACCTTGTCGGCGCTCAACTGGTGCTGATCAAGGTACTGAAGCTGTTCAGTCAGCCGAACGTGTTCGTTGAACGCCATGGAAAGATTCTGGCGCACTTCGCGGCAAACTTTTTCGCGCAGATCCTTTGCGATATTCACCTCTTCAGCAGCCTTTGATTTCCTGGCCTTATCCTGAAAACCACGGAAGAGGTTCCACGATAAGGTGATGCCTGCAGTCGACGCATTGGTATTGCCGGTATAGCCGCCATCATTTTTGTCGCGCGTTTCTTCGATGTATGCGTCAACCCGAGGGTAAAAACCGGACTTTTGCACTTCAACATTGCGCTTGGCGGAGAGTATATTCTCGAAAGCGGCCTTGAGCCGGGGCGCCTTTTCAAAACCCACCTTGATGCTTTCAGCTCGATCCTTGGGCAAGTTCTTGGAAAGAATGGACGGGGGCTCTTCCATGTCGTCTTTTGGCAGATCGCCAATAATGCGCTGGTAACGCGCGCTGACATCGTGCAGGTTGGCGGTTTCTGTCAGCAGGTTGGACTCGGCCAACGCGAGGCGGCCAGCGGCTGTTTCCATATCAACCTGGCGCCCGACACCGGACTGGGCGCGCTCCTTGACCTTGGTATAAGCGAGGCGGTGGGTAACGTAATTCTCCTCGGCAAACTCGACCAGCTTGCGGTGACGCCAGACATCAATATAAGCGGTGGAAGCATCAAGCGCGGCGCTTTCGGAGGCATCGAGCATTTCAAAAAAGCGCACAAGAGTAGCATGCTCAAGCCGCCTGGTGTCATTAAGCGTGGCAAACCCCTCAAAAAGATTCTGCTTCAGGGTTGCCTTGGTATTCTGGAAATTATATTTGCGCTCACCCGGCGGGACGTAAAGGGGGGTTTCGCGATGCTCAAAGGCAGTGCCATACAAAACATCCAGTGTGGGCAGATTACGGCCCCATGTGACATCCCGCTCAAAACCGCTGGCCTTGAACTCATGCCATTTGGCGACGACTTCAGGGTTTGTCAAAACGGCTTTACTTGCAATTTCGCTAAGTGTTACTGGGGCGGCATGAACCACTGAAAACGAAGTGCCTATAAGTAGGGCTATAGCGGATATTTTAAAGTTCGTTGGCATTGGTTTACTCCCTATTTTGTTATTCTGAATAATTAGTTAGCCAGCCTATTTAATCACAAAATTATAAAACATAGCAATAGCACCGAATTA
>JAHFRC010000038.1 GCA_023259015.1 Nitrosomonadales bacterium
TGCGGCTGAAGATGCTAATAGCTATTCGGATATTGAAAAGAATGCATTTGAAGCATTGGCTGTTGTGAACCGAGCGCTTAGTGCATCAAGCTCACGTCGCAGATTGGAAATACACCCATTTGATGTGGCGGTAAGAGGTATTGGAAATTCTATTCGGCGATATAAGCAGCTTGGAGGAAAAAAATTTCCAGAACGAATAGTTCAAGAAGTATCTGAGTTACTTTCACAAGCAGAGCGAGACCTTGGTCAGAAGAGAATAAGATATTTGCGCCAAATATACGATGCTTTTTAAGCTGCAAAGCTAAGGCACCATCCAATGCAACTAAATTTCGACAACTTCGCCAACACTATGCAGCCCGCGTAGCTCCGATTAGCGCAGCGTAATCGGAGGAATGACATTCGTGCGATTACGCTGCGCTAATCGCACCTACGGCTCTGGTGATGTCGTGAAAAATCCGGGGTCGCAATCATGCAAAAAAAACGCAGCACGGGTGGGCACATGTGCCCACGCGGAGGATTGCAACGAGATGGTGGGCAACGCTACGCTTTTGTCAACCCTACGAAACCAGAGGTATCCACGGAGATCGCACAATGAAGACCGACATGATCCATTCCCTGACGGATAACTTTGAAGCGCATGCGCAACAGACTGAGAGCGGGGTGGAGTTTTGGCTTGCGCGCGATCTTCAGCATTTGTTGGGCTATACCGAATGGCGGAACTTTACCGCCGTTATATCCAAAGCAAAAACAGCTTGCGAAGTATCTGAACACCGCATTGCGGATCATTTTGTTGACGTCAACAAAACGATCCAAATGCCCAAGGGGGCAGAGAAGGAAGTCGAAGAAATCATGCTCAGCAGGTACGCTTGTTACCTGATCGCGCAAAACGGCGATCCGCGAAAACAGGAGATCGCTTTTGCGCAGACTTATTTCGCTATCCAGTCACGTCGGGCAGAACTGATCGAGCAGCGGTTGCTGGAAGCAGAACGTATCTCCGCTCGGAAAAAACTCACCGCGACGGAGAAAGAATTATCCCAAGTCATCTATGAGCAAACGGGAGGCAACCAGGATTTTGCCTTGATCCGCAGCAAGGGTGATCAAGCTCTTTTCGGGAAATCCACGCAGGCGATGAAGGCGCGATGGAAAGTGCCGGACAGCCGCCCCTTGGCCGACTTCGCGCCGACCATCATCCTCAAGGCCAAAGACTTTGCCACCGAAATCACGATTTTCAATGCGAAGCAAAACAATCTGACAAGCGAGAGAGCGATTTCCGGCGAACACGTCACCAACAATGAAGCCGTGCGCAAAACCCTGCTCGAACGCGGCATACGCCCCGAAAGCCTGCCTGCCGCAGAAGACATGAAGAAAGTGGAGCGCCGCCTCGCATCGGAAGAAAAGAAATCGCTGAAAAATCCGGATGCGTTGGATAAGTAAAAAGCTAATGGCACATGCATCAACAACAAATGAATCGGGTGCTTTAAATGCTAGGACTACTACGCAAGGTATTTTCCAATAACAGCCAAACTTCATCAGCAGAGGCTGCTGCTGCACCCACGGAAATTTCCGTGAGCAATGCGCCTGTGCTTCTGTTGCCGCAGTTTTTTATCCGTCACGAAAACCTGCCCCTGCTCGATGGCTATCGGCTGACAAACTGGTTGAATGACAACGTGGCGGCCGAATTTCGCGCATCCATGCGGGAGGAGGCGAAACGCGGTTGGTTAATGCATGTGCGCGATGCCTTGTGCACAAACTTCCAGATCACCGAGTCGGAAACCGCATTATTGCTGTCATCACTTAACCCCACTACGGCACGCACCACCGCCGGTTTCATGAGCAACGCGCTTGAACAGGTGCTGGGTGTACTGGATGGCATCGCCCAAGCACCGCAGTGGGGCAAGGATATCCTGATTGTGTTTGAAGATGCCGAAAGTTATTACCGTTATCTCTCGTTTTTTTATCCCGACGCAGCTGCGCTTGGCCTGAGCCGGGGCATGTATATCCGCACCGGAATGGGGCATTTTGTGGCCGTTAAAGCCGATTTGTATGCTATCCAGTCCATGATGGTTCATGAGATGACGCGGAACTGCCTGGTGCATTTGCCTTTGCCGCTGTGGTTGAATGTGGGCATTACCGTGAATACCGGGCGCCAGCTGATCAAGAAATCTTGCGGGGGCTGTGGCTCGCAGCAGTTACACCAAAGGCTGTTGGCATTCTGGAATGAATCCGAAATACAGGAATTCTGGTCAGGCGCCTCATTTCAACGTGAGGATGAAGGCCTTCAATTATCCTACGAACTCGCCCGTATCATGGTGGAACTGCTCGCCAAAGATTGGCCATCTTTTACAGGCTTTGTGACAAATGCACATGCAGATGATGCGGGGGCAGCGGCTGCACGGGCGTATCTGGATATGGATTTGGGGGAACTGGTTTGTGCCTTGCTGGAACGGGATAATTCAGCGGGGTGGTCGCCCAATTTAAAGTGGGCAGCACCGCAATAGTTTTTCAAGGAGTGAAGCATGAATATGGATCCGCTGGCGCAATTCAAATCCAAGCAACGTGAAACCTGGGCCTTGGGTAATTTCGGCGATATGGCCGTCTTCACGACGCCCGTGGCCGGACATCTGGTGCGCTTTGCCAGGGTGCGCGGCGGCCATGCGGTGCTGGATGTGGGAACGGGAACCGGTGTGGTGGCGATCACGGCGCGGCGCCTGGGCGCAAAAGTGACCGGACTTGACCTGACTCCTGAGCTCCTCGCACAGGCCAGAGCAGGCGCCGCAGTGAGTGGCCATGACGATATTGCCTGGCATGAAGGGGACGCCGAAGCGCTGCCCTTCCCCGATGAATCTTTCGATGTGGTGCTGAGCCAGTTCGGGCATATGTTCGCGCCACGGCCCGAGGTGGCGTTGGCCGAGATGCTGCGCGTGCTGAAACCCGGCGGCACCATCGCCTTCGCCACATGGCCCGGCGAGCAGTTGATCGGCCGCCAGTTCAGCTTGAACGCAAAGTATGTTCCGCCGCCTCCGGGCATTGCATCGCCGGTGCAGTGGGGCAATGTCGCCATCGTGCGGCAACGGCTGGGAGAGAGCGTGAAAGATTTGCACTCCGAGCGCGGTGTCATGGGTGTCCCCGCGCTTAGCCCGCAGCATTTGCGCCTGTTTCAGGAAGCCAAGGCAGGCCCTTTCATCCGCACTATGCAAGCCCTGCAGCAAGACCCCGCAAGGCTTGCCGCATGGCGCAGCGAGACGGATGAGTTGATCGGCGAATACCTGCACGACAATATCGTGCGCCACGAGTACCTGTTTACGCGGGCGATCAAAATCTGACAGTTATTGATCCGGCACGGTGAAGTCTCACCCGTTCGGGCTGAGCCTGTCGAAGCCCAACAACTAAATGACTGGTGATTTACTGGCGTATCAAGGAGCGCAGCATGAGCAAGCGTATTCTGTTGATTCAGGGGCACCCGGATTCAAGCAAACAGCACTTTTGCCATGCACTGGAGGAAAGCTATGCCCGGGGTGCGATGGCGGCCGGCCATGAAATTAAACGCATCGATGTGGCCAAGCTTGATTTTCCGCTTTTGCGCAGCCAGGACGAATGGGAAAACGGAGCGCTGCCAGCCGGTATTCACCCGGCGAAAGATACAATAATCGGCATGGTTGGAAACATGGATGCACAGGCTATAAAGAAATGGTTGGACAAGCTGGAAAAACTGGGGGAAAAAGGGGATTGATTGCCGGCATAATCTGATCACCGTGTCATTTCCGCTGAAGAGTGATTTGAAGGAGGATTCCATGACTGAAAATACTGATACGCCTGCAAGCAAGCGGAACATATGGATACGTGGTTTTTATATGTTGCTGATGGTTTTTATATTCCATGTGTCAGGGACAGTGATGTTTGTCATTACCGTCATTCAATTTGTCCTGGCGTTGCTGAATGATATACCCAACGACAGGCTCATCACATTTGGCCGCAATCTTGGCCGCTATTTACAGCAGACCGCATCTTTCCTGACCTTTGCTTCTGAAGAGATACCTTTTCCATTCAGCGAATGGCCTTCGGGTGAGTAATCAAATCCTGATCGTTATAAACAGAAAAGGGTTGAAATGGTGAATTCAAAATATATCGCAGGGGTGATCGGCCCCACTCTTGTTGCGGTCACGATATCCGAAATGTTGAATATCCATATCTGGGCCGCCAACACCGCTGCCGCCGAGGTGATCAATGACGATCGGTAAACAACAAGAAGCCCTTATGCCAGGAAAACCGTGCCATCCACGGTTCTTCCAGCATAAGGGCTTCTCGATTTCGTTGTGGCTTCCTGAATGGAAACCGGACACGGAGTTATTTAATTATTTGCAGGCGCCGGCATCTTTACCGGCAGGGATATCACATTTCTTGGAAATACATACAGCATCCCGCTTGCAAGCCGCACCTGCTGCCTGTGGCGCCTTGCAGGCATGAGGGGTCAAAGCCAGAATGCAAACCTTGCCATCCTTGCAGTCCTTATCGGCTTGGCATTCATCTTTTGCGGCATCTGCTGCAAAAGATATTTGCGATAAGGATATTGCCGCAATCATTGCCAGTGGTAACAAAAGTTTTTTGAACATAATTATCTCCCTGTTGTTAGGAATCAAGAACTACGCGAGCTTTTTTGCTCGCGAGAATAATGCGCCCCGGGTAAAGCACTGTCAAGCAACAGGGCCAGCATTTGCAATTGTCTTTGCGGGAAGCAACCCGGATCGCCGCTTACCCCATTCGCCAACCGGCCCATCCAGATGAATAGTGGCTCATTTGCCGTTTAGCTCGTCGTCCTTGAAATACTTGGTGCCCTGAATCGTAGCCTGTAGCGCAAGCCCTGTTTCAGTGAGCTGGTATAAATCCACGCCGGGCGCTACGGTAATTGCACCTGCTGCAGCTCCCCCCTTTTCGCCTGATTTGGCAGCGGCATCCGCCTGCAAATCAGCCGCCCAACCGCTCTCGACAAATTGCTTGAACGCTTTGTCACTTGAGAACACGAAGACGCCGCGAAAATCCTTTACCCCAAGCCCGAATCCGACTCCGCCGGAAATCATTTTCATATAGACATCCCTGCCGGTCCGGTTGTCATGGGCGACCCCGGAACCGCCCGCCGCCGAAAGAAGAATCAGGTTTACACCGATGTTGCTGAATACGGCATACCCGACTGCTCTTGAGATGTCGCCCCTGGCAAGCGGATGTACCTTGTACAGTTTTGCCAGCGTTTCGCTGCGCATCTTTCGTATTTCATTTCTTTTCTCTTGCGGGGAAGCGGCAAATGCAGAACCAGCAAACCCTGAAAGAAAAATCCCAATAGCGACCACTGCCAGAATGTTCAAACGATAAGTGCCTTGCTTCATATTGTCTCTCCTTGCCGTATGATTTGGGGAGCTGCAAGCCCAATCATACCGTGATATACAAGAGCGATGTCAAATGATGCGGAGTGTGACGTTTACTGTGACACCATTGAAACAGGTAAGATGCATGCATCGTGCAATCAGGGACACCCCATCCATGCCCAACCGCCTCGCGCAGGAAACCAGCCCTTACTTGCGGCAGCATGCAGACAACCCCGTGGATTGGTTTCCGTGGGGCGAGGAGGCGTTGCGTTGCGCGCACGAACAAGACAAGCCGATCCTGCTTTCCATCGGTTATTCCGCCTGCCACTGGTGCCATGTCATGGCGCATGAGTCGTTTGAGGATGCCGGAGTTGCGGAGGTGATGAACCGGCTGTTCATCAATATAAAAGTGGACCGCGAGGAGCGCCCCGACCTCGACCAGATTTACCAGGCCGCCCATGCCATGCTGACACAGCACGGCGGCGGCTGGCCGCTCACGCTGTTTTTGACGCCGGACCAGACGCCATTTTTCGGCGGCACTTATTTTCCCAAAGACCCGCGCTACAACCTGCCCGGCTTTGCGCAGTTGCTGGAGTACGTAGCCGGAATTTGCCGCACACGCCGGGAAGATATTGCGCGGCAAAATGCATCGCTGTTGCATGCGTTTGATTCCATGTTGCCGCGCGCAAAAGATCAGGCCGGCATCGGCAATGCACCGCTAAATAATGCATGCAGCGAATTGCGGCAGGCTTTCGATTCCATTTATGGCGGCTTCGGCGGCGCGCCCAAATTTCCGCAACCGGCAGGGCTGGAATTCTTATTGCGGCATGCCGTGCGCAGCAATGATGCGGATGCGCGCAACATGGCGCTTTACACGCTGCGCAAGATGGCGGACGGCGGCATCCACGACCAGTTGGGCGGCGGTTTCTGCCGCTACAGCGTAGATGAACGCTGGGCCATTCCCCACTTCGAAAAAATGCTGTACGACAACGGCCCTCTGCTGGCGCTATACGCCGATGCCCACGTGCTGAGCGGCGAGGCAGCATTCCGGCGCGTGGCGCAAGGCATAGCAGGCTGGGCCATGCGCGAGATGCAGTCGCCGCAGGGCGGCTTTTATTCGAGCCTGGACGCGGATTCAGAGCATGAAGAAGGCAAGTTTTATGTGTGGGCGCCGGAGCAGGCCGCCAGCCTGTTGAGCGCAGAAGAGTATACCGTCGCAGCCGCGCATTACGGCCTGGATCAGCCGCCCAACTTCGAGAACCGGCAGTGGAATTTGTTTGTTGCCCAGCCGCTGGATGCTGTCGTGCAAGCGCTGCATTTGCCGCCGGAGCATGCCGGACAACTGCTCGCCGGTGCGCGGCAAAAACTATTTGCCGCACGCGAGAACCGGGTGCGTCCGGGACGCGACGAAAAAATCCTGGTGAGCTGGAATGCGCTGATGATCAAGGGGCTGGCGCATGCAGGCAGGATGCTGGATGAACCGGAATGGATAGCCTTAGCGCAGCGCACGGTGGATTTCATCCGCGGCGCGATGTGGCGGAACGGCCGCCTGCTGGCGGTTTGCAAGGATGGCAAGGCGCACCTGAACGCCTATCTGGATGACCATGCCTTCCTGCTCGACGCCCTGCTGGAATTGCTGCAAGCGGAGTTCCGCGCGGCTGACCTGGAGTTTGCCCGCACGCTTGCCGATGTGTTGCTGGAACAGTTCGAGGATGCGCGGGAAGGAGGATTTTTCTTCACCAGCCACGATCACGAAAAACTCATCCACCGCCCCAAACCCGGACATGACAATGCCATGCCGTCCGGCAATGGCATCGCGGCATTCGCCTTGCAACGCCTCGGCCATCTGCTTGGAGAAACGCGTTACCTCGATGCCGCCGAGCGCACGCTGAAACTCTATTACCCGGCGCTGGCGCAACAGCCCACGGGTTTCACGAGCCTGCTGATGGCGTTGCAGGAATTTCTCGCGCCGCCGCAGATTATCATCCTGCGCGGCGCGCCGGGAGCAAGCGCTGCATGGCGCAGGCAACTGTTGCGGCACTATTGGCCGGGTTCGATGATCATGGCGCTGGAAGGCGAACTTGCCGGTTTACCCGAAACGCTGGCAAAGCCTCTGCAGCAAGGTGTCGGCGCATGGGTTTGCCGAGGCATGAAGTGTTTGCCTGTCATCATGGATTGCGCCGAATTGGCAGCCGTTTGCCAATCCGGTGAAAGCAGTTGAGGCGCCGGCGTCATGTTGGCAGAAAGAACCGCACCCATCAATTTCATGCCCTTGAACAATCTTGAACCTTTCTCCGTCTGGTCGCACTTCGCTGCGCTGTGTGGAATCCCCCACCCTTCCCTGCACGAGGCGGCGCTACGCGGGCATCTGATCGAATGGGCAAATGCGCGTGGCATTGAGTCCATCGTCGATGCGGCTGGCAACCTGATCCTGAAAAAACCCGGAAGCCCCGGCTGCGAGTCCATGCCCGGCGTGATCCTGCAGGGCCACCTCGACATGGTGTGTCAGGCCAACACGGGAACAAAACACGATTTCGGGCGCGACCCGATCCGCGTTGCGGTGCGCGATGGCTGGGTGATCGCGGATAACACCACGCTGGGCGCTGACAACGGCATCGGCGTGGCGCTTGCGCTGGCCGCACTGGAAGAGCCGGGGCTGATCCATCCGCCGCTGGAAGTGCTGCTCACCGTCAACGAGGAATCCGGCATGGATGGCGCGCGCGGCCTGGCGCCCGGCACGTTGCGCGGCAAGACGCTGATCAACCTGGATACCGAAGAGTGGGGGCATTTCTATCTCGGTTGTGCTGGCGGCGTGGATGTGGAGGTGTGCCACGATTGCGAGCAGCAAGCGCTGCCGCAGGACTATGCGCTACTGCGGTTCGAAGTGGGCGGGCTGCGTGGCGGCCACTCCGGCATCGACATTCATCTCGGGCGCGGCAATGCAATCAAGCTGCTGGCGGAAGCGCTGCGCGATCTGGCCGCGCACACCGATATACGCCTGATCGGGATGCAGGGCGGCACGGCGCGCAACGCGATTCCGCGCGAGGCTTATGCGGAATTCGCGCTGCCTGTCGCCGCAGCGGCAGGAATAGATGAATGGGTGCAGCACCGGCATGGGGCATGGCGGGAGCGACTTGCGGCGAAGGATGCGGGCGTGTCGTTTGTGTGCAAGCATTACGACACGCCACCGGACACGCCCATTTCGCACATTGAGCAGGAACACCTGCTTGCTTTCCTCGACACCGCCGCCAACGGCGTCTCGCGCATGAGCGATGCCTTCCCCGGCGTGGTGGATACTTCCAGCAATCTCGGCGTGGCGAATCTTGTACAGGGTAAATTCAGCGCCACCTTCAAGGTGCGCTCGCTGCACGATGCACGAGCGGATGCGCTGGCCGACAAGCTGATCTCTCGTGCTGCAAGTTACGCGCTGCACGCATGGAAGGTCGGTGCGTATCCGGGCTGGACACCGAACCCCTCCTCCAGCTTGCTCACGCTGTGCCAGCAGGCGTACACCGCGCAATTCGGCCAGCCTGCCAGCTTGCAAGTGATCCATGCCGGGCTGGAATGCGGCCTGCTTGCCGCCAGCCATCCGCATCTGGACATGATCTCCTTCGGCCCCGACATACGCGGTGCGCATGCACCGGGCGAGCGTGTTGAAATTGAGTCGGTTGCACGTTGCTGGCAGTTGCTCAAAGCGGTATTGCAGGCGCTGGCATCCGGGATAGTATCGAGTAAGTATCCCCCGGCATAGCCGGGGGTTTACCTTGTCAAAATAGATTCCCCCGGCTGAAGCCGGGGTTCTTACTGTTACGGCCTTTGGCCGACCCGATGCTGCCACGTCACTCGTTGGCTCGCGCCAGCATCGGGAATGCTCATTCATCCACGGCTAAAGCCGTGGTATTCTGTCTTCGACCGCATAAATTGCTCCGCTCGCCCTGCGCCTACCCCGATGCAAGACATCGGGGTATTACGGCGCAGAAAAGCAAAACCGGCGAGCTGCGCTTAAAGTCAAATCCACAAATCGGTTTTGCCCCCGTGGCAAGACCACGGGGAATACAAGTTAATCCAGTTTGTTTTTCAACCGTACCAGCGCATATTCCATGCTGTCAGACAGCGCGCGCCAACTGGCTTCGATGATGTTGGGGCTGGCGCCGACGGTGGTCCAGGCTTCGCTGCCGCTCTGGAAGTCAATCAGCACGCGGGTTGCGGAGGCAGTGCCGGAGGCGCTGTCGAGGATGCGCACCTTGTAGTCGGTCAGGCGCACGGTTTCCAGGATGGGATAGGCCCCGATCAACGCATCGCGCAACGCGGTGGCCAGCGCGTGAACCGGGCCGTTGCCTTCGGCGGCGGTGAATTTTGTTTCGCTTCCCACCTTGACCTTGACCGTCGCCTCCGACAGCAGGCCGCGGCTTTGGCGGCGCTCGGTGATGACAAAGAAATCGATCAGATCGAAGGGATGCACATAGTCGGGGCGCAACCGGTGCAGCATCAATTCCACGCTGGCTTCGGCGGCATCGAAGGTGAAGCCTTCATGCTCCAGATGCTTGATGTGGTTCAACACGCGCTGCGCTTCTTCGCGGTTGAGGTCGATGCCCATGGACTGCGCCTGGTGCACGATGTTGCCGCGCCCGGAAAGCTCGGAAATCACCGAACGCATCTCGTTGCCCACCAGCGCCGGATCGATATGCTGATAGCTGTCTTGCGCCTTTAGCATGGCCGCCACATGGATGCCGCCCTTGTGCGCGAAGGCGCTGTGGCCGCAGTAGGGAGAGTGTTCGTCAAACTTGAGATTGACCACTTCCGCGACATAGCGGGAAAGCGGGGTCAGTTCGCGCAAGCGTTCGGGAGAGACGACATGGTAATTCATCTTGAGTTGCAGGTTGGCGAGGATGGTGACCAGGTTGGCGTTGCCCACACGCTCGCCGTAACCGTTGATGGTGCCCTGCACCTGGCGGCAGCCGCCGCGCACCGCAGCCAGTGAATTGGCCACCGCGCAGCCGCTGTCGTTGTGGCAGTGCACGCCGATCGGTTTGCCTGTGCGCTGCGCAACCGCGCGCACGATTTCCTCCACTTGCCACGGCAGACAGCCGCCGTTGGTTTCGCACAGCACCAGCCAATCCGCACCGGCATCGGCTGCAGCTTGCAGTGTCGCCAGCGCGAATTCCTGGTTGGCGCGGAAGCCGTCGAAGAAATGCTCGGCATCGAATATCACTTCGCGCCCCCTGGATTTCATGTAGGCCACACTCTCGCGGATCATCGCCAGGTTTTCTTCCGGCGTGGTGGTGAGCACCTGGCTGACGTGGTAGTCCCAGCTCTTGCCCACCAGCGTGACGGCGGGAGTTGCGGCGTCGAGCAACGCTTGCAGGTTGGCGTCTTTTTCACATTGTGTGTGCTTGTGACGGGTGCTGCCGAAAGCGGTTATTTTTGTCGCGCCGAAATCCAGTCTGACTGCACGCGCGAAGAATTCCGCGTCCTTGGGATTGGAGCCCGGCCAGCCGCCCTCGATATAATGGATGCCGAAATCGGCGAGCCGCCGGGCAATGGCGAGCTTGTCCCCGATGGAAAGGGAAAGGTCTTCGCGCTGAGTGCCGTCGCGCAGGGTGGTATCGTAGAGAAATATTTGTGGCATGGCAGAAACGGGTATTGGGTTTATGCAAGCCGGTATTATCCTGGAAAAAGCGCTTGCCCGCACAACCGGCTGTCGCGCATTGTTGGAGTCAGCCGGTTTCAGGGCCATTCAACTGCGCCGGACAACCCTCAATGCTCCATGCTGAGCGTTATCGAACCGTATCCGTGAGTGGCGCTTTGCCCGTCAAACTCCTTGCTGCGGACATATTGCGCATAGGTTAGTTTTCCGCCGCGCCATTGCCATGCGACGCCAACAGCCATGTCGCCCACCAGATATTTTTTTGCCACATGGTGACTGTCGGCAAATGTGTTGCCGTCCAGAAAAATATCCCGCGCAACGACGCGTGCATCGGCCGAAATGAAAGCATGCACTCCGCTTTCTGAAAAGCGGCGCACGCTTCCGGCTTCATACGGGGCATTGCTATCGCCTGTCGGGCGTATGGGCGCAGTGCCGAAATCATCCGGTATGCGGTTGCCGATACGCAGCTCCATGCCGGCATTCAGATAGGTTTTTATGTTGCCCAGGCTTGCGCCATAGTGGAGGATGGCATCTGCTTCCGGCCCCGTGCGGCTGTCGCTTTCCGCAACTTTTCTCTTGCGTTCCGCGACGAGCTGGATGCCCAATTCGTTTTTTAATTGGTTGTCCCATCCCTGGAAACGCGGTATCCCGCGCAAGTCATGGATCATATCCTGAGATTGTTTCGCGAGGGCGGCGGGGCCGACGATGCCAAGGTTAACTTCGGCCGAGTCCATCCTCTGCTCGTTGCGTGCGTTGTAGCCGAGGCCAAGGTACAGCCAACCCGCATAGGGGCGGTCGGTGGGAATCAGGTCTGCGCGATACCTGTCGCGCGGGGTGTACATTGCCTGCCCGGCGGTGACAACCATGTTGCGGGAAGTATCCCCCTTTGGGTGCAATGTTCCGGAAAGCTGGTTTAGCTGCCGCACCCACTGTGGCAGGCAGGGATCGTCAAGATAATTTTTCAGGTTGGGGGAAACCCATGAAAACTTCACGCCACTGGTATAGTCGCTATCCGTGCCGTGGAACAAATCGTTCTCGAGGTGGATGATGTAGAGGGAAGGATGTTGAGCGAGTGCAGCCATGCCCGGCGGGTTTTTGGCGCATTCACTTTGTTTTTCGCCCTCAGCCTGGGCCATGCATGCCACCAGCAACAAAACAAGAGGGTCAGGCCTTACATTTGACATCCTTGATCTCTTTTCTCCGCCTGTTTCACCGCACGGCTCACGGTAGCGTAGCTCACCCCAAAATGCTCACCCACCTGGGCAAGCGTATAGTGCCCGCTCCAATAGGCTTGAGCCATGCTTTCGTCGCGTGTTTTGTACCGGTCGGCAAAGTAGGCTAATGGTTTTACCGGTGCCTGCTTTTGCTTTTTGGGAATATCCTTGAGCGATTGTGCTGGATCAAGCCTGCCTTGCATGTCACTAACAAAGTCGTCATCACCCAAATAAATCTGGTTCCTCAACTGTTGCCAGGGTGAAGGCTGTCCTTTGCCTGCCTGAACAAAATCGCGATAGCGTTGCTGCGCGGCATTTTTTGTCTTGGCAAATCCGGCAAGTATCCATTCGGTTGTAAGGCATGCTTCGCTTTCGCTATATCCGGCCGTTGCGCGATAACTGCTCCAGCGCCAATCTTTGGCGCTGCGCACCATCTGCGCCCGCACCGGATTCAAGGCAATGTAACGCGCCAATTCCAGCAGGTAGGCATCTTTCTGCACCAATATGGCCTTGAATCGGCCCTGGAACACATGGCCGACACGTTGATGCTGCCGGTTGAAATGTTGCGTGTAAGTGCCGTTGAGAAACTTCATGCCCCTGGACAAGGTTGGGGTACTGGTTTCAATCAACAAATGGTAGTGATTGTCCATCAGGCAGTAGGCATGGCAATACCAGCCGTAACGATTAACCGTATTCTGCAACAGCATCAAAAACTGCTGGCGATCAGCGTCATCGCTATAGATGTCTTGCTGGGCATTGCCACGTGCTGTCACATGGTACAGCGCCCCGGCAAATTCAATGCGCAAAGGCCTTGCCATATTTGCATCCTATGCTGTCATGGTTTGCTGAAGATTAAGGCAGGGCGACAGGGATGTCAAATGTAAGGCCTGACCCCATAAACCGACTTGCTTCAAAGAGAAAGAGCCTGATTCCGGTATTTCTCAACTCTGTGCTTGCTTCATTCTGAACTAGTTTTTGGCTTACTTCCTCCTGAACAATTATTCAAATAAAGCACTCTCAATAGAAAAAGAATCATAAAAATAATTGCTGCACATCTTCCAAAGATAGAGCAAATCTGCTCTTGCTCAACTTTTGTGAAGACAACAAATGTTTGCAGTATTATTCCAGTCAATGTAGCAATCCAACCTAGCTCAAACCACGCTTTGCGCGTAAATAGATTATCCTTCACCAAGATACCCAGAATAAAGCTTATCGTAGAAACTACTGCCCCAACGACCACCACACCTCTTGTACGCTGTATAGCCCCCGAAAACCATAAGAAACCAATGATATCGGTTCGGTTGTAATACAGCATCAGTAATACCCAAATAGCGGCTAATATTCTTAACCATAAGAATAATGGCTGAACAATTAAATAATTTATTCTTAATTTCATCATGTAAACTCGCACGAGTAATTTCCGCCAAAGCCAAGTTTATCCTTCCTGTTGCTTAATAAATGCCTTCTTCCGCCAAGCTTCTTTTTGTGCATCGTTATATGGTTCTTCCCCATATTTCTGTACTGCATCAAAATAATCTTTCGCCCGCTGTAGGCATATAGGATTCCCATTGCACTCACTTACCATGTTTTTATAAAAGTTATTGTCGCATTGGCATTTTTCAGAACCAGCTGAGTCGTAGCATGAGTCATGCTTTTGGCATGCTTTTTCAAAACTGCTAGAGCCATACTTATTGGGAAACTTGAAGTTGGTACCACATGATCCAGGGTAAGGTGAATATGATGGAAACGGATATTGATATTGTGGTTCAATAGATTTTGAACTCATCCATCCGACAGCAGGGCCATTAGCAAGCCCCATCGGATCAACATAACTCAGTGGATTATTTTCAACATAGGCGTATCCATTAATGCCGCCGCGCAGACCAATCGGATCACTCTGTATGTATCTTCCGGTTGCCGGGTCGTAGTCCCGATTGATGTTGTAGTGCAGTCCCGTCTCTTTATCGAAGTACTGGCCTTTGAATCTCTGGTTGTAGACGAATGTTCCTAACCCATTCGGATTTTCATTCGCCATGTTGTTCCCGAACGGGTCTGTATTCTGCCATTCCCACACCTTGTTTCCTGCCGTACCCGCCGCATTGGTCGCCGTCACGGTGAAGGTGTAAGCCGTACCGTTGGCAAGGCCCGTTATGAGGTGGCTCAAATCCGTGGCGCCGGCGTTGCTGTCCACCCCGCCTGCCGGATTCGAGGTGACGGTGTAGCCGGCGATGGCCGGACCGCCGTTGGAGGCGGGTGCGCTAAAGGTAACAGTGGCTTGGGCATTGCCGCCAGTGGCAGCGCCGATGATTGGAGCGCCGGGTGCGATCATCGAGTGCACGTAATGTAAAATGTAAGGCCTGACCCCAGAGGTTCTAAAAAGGGCGTGGCCCTTTCGCAACTCGCCAACGATCTGCTTAAAAGGGAGATCGGGATTATCGAGGCGGTGAAGTAGAAACAGAAACCAGCGGCTAAAAAGAAGCCACCGCATCCGGGTTGCCGGAGGCGGTGGCTTTTTTATTGAAAGAAAGGAGAGAAAGTACGGCGTGATTAAATCAATGTGTGCTTGTCCCGTTTGATTTAATTTCAGAAATCATATCAAGAACTATCTTCTTCCAAATCCCCTGCATATCGTTGGCTCTCCGTTCTAACAATCCCATCAACTCAGAATCCCTAGAAAAGTCGTAGAGCTTTAGTCTTGCCAGTTCAGAGAGTACCGCTGCAATGTCTCGAATCGTCACTTCCTTTTGCGTGGCTTCTAACTTGGCCTTAAGGAACGGAACGATGATCGGCCCTTGTTTTGCAAATGGAGCCGCCAAATAGGTTGCCGGTGGATGCACCACCTGGTTTCCAAAAAGATACAATTCATATTGCTCATCCAGACTGTAATTCTTAAACTGCTTTATCTGCTCAGAGGTCGATATGTACGTGCGATAAAAATCGCCGACCAACTTGCTAGGTTGAACATCATCCGCATTCGATACACAACCATACAAGACAAAGATGAGTGCGCAAATTATTTTGCTGGGCATGAGGCACCATATTTTTCACTGAGGTCACGCTCTATTTTCCGCCCCATTGCATATGCGTCTATCTCATAAGGGTTATTGTCATATCCGTTTCGGCTTGCCCATAAGTATGAGAGCCAAGTCATGCCATCAGCATACTGACCAACATGCACCAGTTCGTGACCAAGTAACGCCAAGTCTCCAGGTGTGGCAAAAGTTTGGTTTGAGTCACGGAAATAAATATCGTTGCCTCGTGTAATACCTGTTGCCCATGAGGGCGCATACCCGGGCATTTCGCCAACATGAACATCGGCATTATTCAAATCTCTCTGTGGGATGTATGGCGCAAGGTAGCCTTTTTCAGAGTCAGTCAGAGGGCGAAGGCCAAACGGATCAACCCACCTTAACGGATTTGATAACACGTATGCATATCCGTTGATGCCCCCGCGCAACCCAATAGGATCGAACTGCGTGTACCGTCCAGTCGCCGGGTCATACGCATCACGATAGAAATTGTAGAAGGTGTTGGTCTCCCTGTCGCGGTATTGACCAGAGAAGCCAAGATTGAAATTGAACGTCCCCAAGTTGCTCGGATTTTCATTGGGAACATTGTTCCCGAACGGGTCCGTGTTCTGCCACTCCCAGACTTTATTTCCTGCCGAGTCCGTGATCATCCTCGGCGTGTCCAGATGGTCGGTATGTATGTAGTAAATTTGGGCAGCCATAGCGTTCACCGACACTGTAACAGATGTCGAGGTGGTCACGCCATTCAGCGCGTCGGTCGCCACCGCCGTCAGGATGTAGTTTC
>JAHFRC010000003.1 GCA_023259015.1 Nitrosomonadales bacterium
ATGGGTGTATTTCCAATCTGCGACGTGAGCTTGATGCACTAAGCGCTCGGTTCACAACAGCCAATGCTTCAAATGCATTCTTTTCAATATCCGAATAGCTATTAGCATCTTCAGCCGCATGAAAGAGAATTTTTGCATATGTTGTTAATGTATGAGGATGCTCCTCAATACCAACTGCATGTTGCGCCCAAGTTTTCGCCTGTTCAATATTTGAATCAATGCACATAAGTGCGCGTTGCTCCCAGTAGCGACTATTCCATGCATTTTCCGGCTGCACTCTTGCATAAAATTTTCCCGCTGCTGAAGGAAGCATCGGCCGAATAAAGCCATCATAATTGAGCAGCCTTGCAGCTAAAGCGGCTTCCGGCGAACCTCGCATTATCGTTTTTCTATTTACGTAAGGCGAAATAGCTTTCACTAATCCTTCCAAATGAGAAAAACGTGCCTCCTCATTCAGTTTTTGCACCACGTGCTCTGATACCACACGATGCCGAGAAACTAAGTATTCCATGGAGGCGTAACGAACAATCCCCCTTAGATCGCCGTGCAAGACTTTGAAGAATTGCTTGGTTTGAATTCCTGTTGCTCTTGTTACGACGGCAACTTTGATCGGCTCGCCAACACTATGGGCAAGAGCAACGCAACAATATATTTTTTTCGCGTCCGCATTTAGTCTTTCATATTCAGTGTGGATAACACCATCGAATTGACCTATCGCGCCGCCTGCTTCCACAATAGCTGAAATCAATTGCTTTGCTGCCATTCGATGCCCAAGATCATCGTCACTCAATCCGGCGTTGGCACCTAAACGGCCTAGGCGACGAAGCTCACCTGCTAACGTTTTAGATTCAGCTAGAGTTAGCGGCTTTAGTTCAACGCGGTTAATTATGGAGTCTGCACAAATCGATTCAAAATGATCTAGACGTGATCTGCGTACAGCACCTAACAATATGCAACGCTTACCCTTGGCTTTGAGCCCATCAAAAAGTTGTGCTATTTGAGGTGCATGGTCTGCCAAGTTATCCACAAGCAATATCGGCGTTTCAGGCATTTCACAAAGTACATTTACTGCGTCTTCGTCAACTAGTCTTTCATTGGCTGAGAAATGGAAAACAATATAATTCAGTCGCGCAAGCTCTAAACCAACTCGAAGGAGAGCCGTGCTCTTTCCCTCACCTGCTGCTGAGTGTATTACTCTAATTTCAGGCAAGATTGAACCGGTATTCGCATGCCAATTCTGAATATCTGTAATAAGAAGTCTTTCAGTTGTTCGAATCACATCTTCGTTATTCGCGATGGAGCTCCACGTTGGCTCGGTGCCACTTAACAAAGGTAACGGATCAAGAGGTATTGGTAGTGTATTTTCACGTATATATGTCCATTGCCGGAAGAAAACTCTTGTCGATTTGTCACCTAAAATCGAAGCAAGCCGACGTCGCAAGCTGTCTCCGCCAAACAGCAAGTCAATTGGCCCCTTTCGATCAGTAACAAGTCTGTCCAGATAAGCTAAGAATGAATCGGACTCTGCCTCGATCGGAATCAGACCAAAACGTTCACATAGGGATTGCACAACTTCATCGACAACCTTGGTTACAAATAGCGACGGCGCTATCTGTCTTGTTTCCGGTGTTAAACCTTTGCGATTAGCCAAGTACGCTTCCAAATCTGGCTCATCTAACGTACAGCCGATAATTATGAATGGCTTCGAAATGAGTTCATCAGATAAAACTGGAAACCATGTATACCCACCTGAACTTGTATCCCCATACTCTTGAGCAGAAAATACAAACCCGTGTTCACTTTTCTTAACGAACCCATGCAAGTGAATAATCGACAATTCTTCCGGGTCTTCCGGTGTCTGATAGGTATCACGAAAGGTCAGATAATTTGGATTTTGGAGTTTAGAATTTGCTAAGTAACAATCATTCAAAACATCATCAATATTGAAGGTGTATATTGATGACCATACAAAACGCGAAACTAGCCGAGTGTTATCTGAAGCCTCACAACCTGAAAATCTATTCAATAGGAATTCAGATAGTTTTTCCTTTGGCTTTGCAGCACCAGCCAATTGCGTGAGCCTATATGACGTTGGGAGCTTGAATTCTTTTGCAATCTCGTCGGCAAGCTGAGTCCCAATGGGCAGTTTTACTCCCTTTCCATTCTTGCTTTCCGCAGAAAAACCTGCACCCAGCAACAACGAGTAGCGGCCCGCATGAACATTACTTTTTACATCGTCAAGATAGGTACTAGGTATCATCACGCCCCCAATAATTAATTACCGACTAATCGGCTTATACCGAATCCTCTTAGGCTTCGCGCCTTCCTCGCCCAAGCGCTTGCGCTTGCCCGCCTCATATTCCTGATAGTTGCCGTCGAAGAACGTCCACTTGGAATCGCCCTCTGCCGCGAGGATGTGGGTGACGATGCGGTCGAGGAACCAGCGGTCGTGGGAGATGACCATCACGCAGCCGGCGAATTCGAGCAGCGCATCTTCGAGCGCGGGAATTTATGTGTCTTGCATTCAAACATTTTCCCAATGAAGATCGGTAAGGTGTTTACTCAATGGGTGCGATTATTTTGGAGGACTCAGGGGCTGGCTCTATCAACCCGCTGCTTCCAGCTTCTTGCATGATTCATAAAGCCGGGCAGGCGAAAGCTCCAAGCCATTCGGCCAGCACAGCGCTCCTGCGTCCACGAACAATCTTTTGAAATATTGTTCGGTACGGAGTGGTTCGAGCAGTGGGCCACTGCGCTGCAACAGCGCATGCCCATCGAAGATGCCTTCTTGCCCATTAGAGAAATTCAATGCAACTTGAAAGTCGCCCAGATAACGTGCTTCGATCAGTTTAATCATCCTGGTCTGCTCCCGGAATTCGTTCCATTGGCTCGAAGCGTTGTCCACGCTCCCAGTTGTCATGCAGTTCTGTCTGATGCCGCAAACACCACTCCTTAACGATTGCCGCTGCTTTATTCGGCAACCGTCCTTCGCTTACGTTCCCTGTCTGAATGTCTACCAGAGCCTCGAATCCCTGGTATTCCACGTGGATATGAGGCGGTGGGTGGTCGTCGTGCCACATTCGGACGATGATACCAAAGAACACAGATAAAATTGGCACAGGCATTTCTCCCAAGGATGCGCGTGGGCATTATGGGGTATAGCCAATACGTCAGCAACTTCATTCCAGTCTGCGCGAACAGGGGTTTGGCATACGTGCTTGCGCAGAGTTAGCGATCTACCGACTGATCGGCTTATACCGAATCCGCTTCGGCTTCGCGCCTAGCCATTCGACTAAGCGAGCATACAACGCTCGCTAAGTGCACCCGCAAGGGGTACGCCGTGGTTGTAAGGGGCTAAAGCCCCAACAACACACGCAGGCTGGTTATCGCCCAACCGTTTTCTTGTCCGATTTTCATCGGCTGATAGGCTTGTAGCGTATACGTTTGGGTTTGGCTCCCTCTTCACCGAGACGTTTACGTTTATCAGCCTCATATTCTTGGTAGTTGCCGTCGAAGAACGCCCACTTGGAATCGCCTTCTGCGGCGAGGATGTGGGTGGCGATGCGGTCGAGGAACCAGCGGTCGTGGGAGATGACCATCACGCAGCCGGCAAATTCGAGCAGCGCGTCCTCTAAAGCGCGCAGGGTTTCCACATCCAGATCATTGGAAGGTTCATCCAGCAGCAGCACATTGCCGCCCGCGATCAGTGTCTTCGCCAGGTGCAGGCGTCCGCGCTCGCCGCCGGAGAGCTGGCCGACGATCTTGGCTTGGTCCGCGCCCTTGAAGTTGAAGCGTCCGATGTAGGCGCGCGCCGGGGTTTCGTATTTGCCCACGACGAGGATGTCGCGGCCTTCGGCGATTTCGTCGAACACGCTCTTGTTGGCGCTGAGGTTCTCGCGCGATTGGTCAACGAAGGCAAGTTTGACGGTGGGGCCGATCTTGACGCTGCCGCTGTCCGGCTGCTCCTTGCCGGTGATCATGCGGAACAGGGTGGATTTACCCGCGCCGTTCGGGCCGATGATGCCGACGATGGCGCCAGCAGGCACCTTGAAACTCAGATTGTCGATCAGTAGGCGGTCGCCGTAGGCCTTGCTGACATCGGTGAACTCGATGACTTCGTTGCCCAGCCGGTCGCCGACGGGGATGAAGATTTCCTGCGTCTCGTTGCGCTTCTGGTGTTCCATCGAGTTGAGCTCTTCGAAGCGCGCGATACGTGCCTTGGATTTCGCCTGGCGTCCTTTCGGATTTTGCCGCACCCATTCCAGTTCCTGCTTCATGGATTTCATGTGGGCGTCTATTTGCTTGTTTTCCTGCTCCAGCCGCGCTTCCTTCTGCTCCAGCCAGTTCGAGTAGTTGCCCTTCCACGGGATGCCGTGGCCGCGGTCGAGTTCGAGTATCCATTCGGCGGCGTTGTCGAGGAAGTAGCGGTCGTGGGTGACGGCAACCACGGTGCCGGGGAAGCGCACCAGGAATTGTTCCAGCCATTCCACCGATTCGGCGTCGAGGTGGTTGGTCGGTTCGTCCAGCAGCAGCATGTCGGGTTTTTCCAGCAGCAGCTTGCATAGCGCCACGCGGCGTTTTTCGCCACCGGAGAGGTGCTCGATCTTCGCATCCCACGGCGGCAGGCGCAGCGCATCGGCGGCGATCTCCAACTGGTGTTCGGCATCCGAACCAGAAGCAGCGATGATCGCCTCGAGCCGCGCCTGCTCGGCGGCGAGCTTGTCAAAATCCGCATCCGGCTCGGCATAGGCGGCATACACTTCATCGAGCTTCTTCTGCGCCTGCATCACCTCGCCCAACCCCGCCTCGACTTCTTCGCGCACGGTCTTGGCCGGGTCGAGCTGCGGTTCCTGCGGCAAATAACCTATCGAGATGTTGGGCAGGTGCTGCACCTCGCCGTCGTATTCCTTGTCCACGCCCGCCATGATGCGCAGCACGGTGGATTTGCCGGAGCCGTTCAGGCCCAGCAGGCCGATCTTCGCGCCGGGAAAAAAACTCAGTGAAATATCCTTGATGATTTGTCGCTTGGGCGGAACGATCTTGCTCACGCGGAGCATCGACATTACGTATTGGGCCATGGCTATTCTTCTAAAGTTATTAAGGTGCGTTAGTTTAACTTATTACCCGCCTGTGCTACGACACTTGCGAATGAAATTGCGCACGGGCATCCCCGTTTTTGTGCAGCCTAATGTTTTGCATCAAACTCATTTACAATTGCAATTCTGGTTGTTGCCAGCAAGGGGTTGCATATGAGCCAGATTGAAAATCATTGGGCGGAAGTTTCGCACATTGAAACCGAGTTGATGAGGAAGATGACTGCGCTCGGCCTGGATTGGCATGATAAGGCGGCAATGGCGCAACTGGTGGCAGAGTGCAAGGCTTTTGGCCCGGCGGATGCGGATGCCGCGTATGAATCAAACAGAATGGAAAGAATAACGAAAGCGCAACTGTTTGCCCTGGTTTCCGTGATGATAAGCACCATGGAGAATGCCGCGCTGGAAGGGCGGGAGGTGCATGGGGGGGAAGTCTGGGAGTCTTTCAGCAAGCATCTGGAAGCCTGACATGGGCCGAGGTGGCGCACAAGACGACTAATGGATATGATGGAACCATCCTTTTGACAAACCAGTAGGAGAATTCAAATGAAAATTACCATGAAAAAACTGTTGTCGGAACTCAACAAGGATCTGGAATGGGAATATGCGGCGGCCATCCAGTATGTGCAGCATGCGGCTGCGATAAACGGCGCGCAATACGATTCAATCCAGAAAGAGTTGCTGATTCATTCCCAGCAGGAAATGCAGCATGCTGTTCTGCTGTCTGTACAGATTGACACTCTTGGCGGCGTGCCCACGGTGGATGTGGAGAAGCGCGAGATTTCCAAGAACAGCGTGGAAATGCTCAAGGAAGATCTGAAGGGTGAGGAGTATGCCATCAAGCGCTACAAGGAGCGCATCGGCCAAGCCGAGGATCTCAAGGAATATGGCTTGCGGCGCGTGCTGGAGGATATCCTGATCCAGGAGGAAGAACACAGGCGCGATATCGCCAACGCGCTTTCAAAATAGCAAGCCTCGCCATCAGGCGGGCTTGCAACCGACTGTCTTGAAAATCGCTTGCCCCCTTCATTGGGGGTAAGCCGTATTGATGGGCGGGTGATATGATTTACACCAATAACCAATTCATATAACAAGGGCGTTTCATGGGCATCCGTGTCATCTCCACCCAACCGTTTTCAGACCAGAAACCCGGCACCTCCGGACTGCGCAAGAAAGTCCCGGTCTTTCAACAGCCGCACTATCTGGAAAATTTCGTGCAGTCCATTTTCGACAGCATCGCCGCACCAAAGGGTGCGGCGATGGTGCTGGGCGGCGACGGGCGCTATTACAACCGTGCGGCGATCCAGATCATCCTGAAAATGGCCGCTGCCAACGGCTTCGGCAAGGTGATAGTGGGCAGGGGCGGCATTCTTTCCACCCCTGCGGCATCGTGTGTGATCCGCAAATACCAGACCTTCGGCGGCATCATTCTCTCCGCCAGCCATAACCCCGGCGGGCCAGACGGCGATTTCGGCATCAAGTACAACAGCAGCAACGGCGGCCCCGCCACCGAGGCGGTCACCGAGGCGATTTTCGCCAGGAGCAAAATAATTAACGAGTACCGTATTTTCGATGCGGGCGATGTGGTGATTGACAAGGTGGGTGTTAGCACGTTGGGCGACATGCAGGTGCAGGTGTTTGACCCTGTTGGCGACTATGCCGAACTGATGGAATCGCTGTTCGATTTCGCGGCGATTCGCAATTTGCTTTCCAGTGGGTTTGCTATCAGGTTCGATGCCATGCATGCGGTGAACGGGCCTTATGCAAAAGGGATTCTGGAACGGCGGCTGGGCGCGCCTGCCGGCAGCGTGATGAATGCGGCGCCGCTTGAGGATTTCGGCGGCGGCCATCCCGATCCCAACCTGACTTACGCGCATGACCTGGTGGAGATCATGTATGGCGGCAACGCGCCGGATTTCGGCGCGGCCTCGGATGGCGATGGCGACCGCAACATGATCCTGGGCAGGAAATTTTTTGTCACACCTTCCGACAGCCTTGCCGTCATCGCAGCCAACGCCACATTGGCGCCGGGCTACCATAAAGGATTGGCGGGCATCGCGCGTTCGATGCCCACCAGCGCCGCAGCGGATCGCGTGGCGCAGGCGCTGGGCATTCCCTGCTTTGAAACGCCGACCGGCTGGAAATTTTTCGGCAACCTGATGGATGCGGGCAAGGTCACGCTGTGCGGCGAAGAAAGTTTCGGCACCGGCTCCAATCATGTGCGCGAGAAGGACGGCCTGTGGGCAGTATTGTTCTGGCTCAATATCCTCGCCGTACGCAAGCAATCAGTGGAGAGCATCTTGCGCGAGCACTGGGCGGAATATGGCCGCAACTTTTATTCGCGCTACGACTATGAGGGGTTGCCAACGGAAGCGGCGCACGGCGTGATGCAGCATTTGAAAAACAGTTTCGCCACGCTGGCCGGCGCGCAGTTCGGCAAATACACGGTGAAATTTTGCGACGATTTCAGCTACACCGATCCGGTGGATGGCAGCGTGAGCAAGGGGCAGGGGATACGCATCATTTTTACGGACGGCTCGCGCATCGTATTCCGCCTCTCCGGCACCGGCACCGAAGGCGCAACGCTGCGTGTGTATCTGGAAGCCTTTGAAGCGGATGTGGCGCACCACCACCTCGACGCGCAAGCGGCGCTGGCCGAACTGATCCGGATTGCATTGCAAGTATCGGAATTAAAACAGCGCACGGGACGCGAACAACCTACGGTGATTACCTAGGGAAACTACTGCGCCCGGCATAACTGAGTTGCTCAAGGGCTCAGGATGCTTATTTACTACTTGTAAACTCCGCTTCCTCGCCCTTTCGCGCCTTGTTCTGCCATTGCTCGTGACGTTTCTCAATACCCCATTAAGGATTGGCTGATTCGCCCGGCGCGGGTGAACTATCCGGAGGAACTGCGGGTTTGACCGCCCCTGCGGGCGCAACACTTGGCGGCATGTTTTTCACCAGGCGTTTCATGTTTTCAATGCGTTCCGAGGTTGCGGGGTGTGTGCTCAAGAAGGGAACCATTGTGTAGTCGGGGGAAAACGCCGCCAGTTTTTCCTGCAGGCGCACCGCGCCTCTTGGGTCAAAGCCGGCCTGAACCATATATGCCACCCCAACCTGGTCTGCCTCGCGCTCCTCATCCCTGGAGAATGTTTTCGTGACTGTGGCTGTTGCGACATCTGTCGCGGTTACAGGGATTGGAACCCCAACCATGGCCAGCGCAAAGCTAAGGATGGTGGAAGTCACGATACGGTTTTCTTCCCTGTCCCGCCGCGCCTTTCCATGATCAAGGTACAGGTGCGCCAATTCGTGCCCTAGCAGGGCGGCCATCGCGTCTGCATCGCCCTCAGTGAGTTTTATCATGCCGATAGTGATGCCGATTTTTGACACATTATGGTAGGTGAAGGAAAAACCATTGGGTTGATCGCCTTCGAGGATTATTAACTCGGTACGCAACGGGCCGGCAGCACTTTCCATGCGCTCCTTGATGTTGATTATGTTTTTGATGTCATCCGTGTGGAAGCCGGCAATTATTTTTCCATCCGGCTTGTCTTTGTATACGACATACGGATGCGGAAGATTGGCTATCGATGCGGCATCCCACGCTCTTTGCGGTTTGCTGCCGGCGCATCCTGAGATCAGCGCCGCAAGCAGCAGGAATGCTATCCTGGTCATGTCGTTTCAGTTCTGTATATTGTGTGGCTGAAGGTGCAATGCCGCTACTATCGAAAGGCAGTGGGACAGCGGTTGTGCAAGGCTGGTTCCCCTTCCCGGAAGGGAATTATTCGTCGCAAAGATGGGGCGTCGAGCCTTCCGCCAGTTCGCCGGTATCCGGGTCAACCCAGTCGGTGATACCGATTTCCTCTTCTGCTTCATGGAGTGACTCGCCCTCTTCATAATCGCTATCCGCCTGGTATTGCATATCCAGCAGCGCTTCGGTCGAGCTTGGGAAGGGGCCGTAGAATTTTCCGGTCAGCTTGTCCTGCCAGTAAAAACCATCAGGGCGTTCGGCCAGGCACGACCCATCGTTAACCGGAGCTGCCTGGTCAATCTCCGGCTCCTGCGGGTCGTGTATTGGAGGTATATGATTTTTACTGCCAGCCATGATTCATCCTCTAACTGCAAACTTCCTTATGTGAGTAGTATTGAGAAATCGCGCTTTGCTGTCAACGGCAAAATTTATCAAGATAGTTATTGATATATCCGGAGTATATGCCTGTCTGTTGCATGGATGAAATCTATTTTTATGCGGTCGAAGACAGAATACCACGGCTTTAGCCGTGGATGAATGAGCATTCCCGATGCTGGCGCGAGCCAACGAGCGACGTGGCAGCATCGGGTCGGCCAAAGGCCGTAACAGTAAGAACCCCGGCTTTAGCCGGGGGAATCTATTTTTTACCCAAGTTTTTTTTATGCGATTTATGGCTCTGCTATAATTCGACGCTTCGGGGCGTAGCGCAGCCTGGTAGCGTACTTGCATGGGGTGCAAGTGGTCGGAGGTTCGAATCCTCTCGCCCCGACCAGTTTAAGTCAGCGATTGATCAAGAAAGTACAAAGCCGGCCAAGCCGGCTTTGTGCTTCCTGGGCAACATCCTGCTTTTCTGAAAAAAAAAGACATGAAAAAAGTTTCGCATTTTTCTGCGGCGGATTATCATCTGGCCGCGTTGCGTTTTACCGGAACATACGGTAGACACAACTGCATGAGTGCATCTTTAAACGCACTGCATTAGTTGCCGTATATTTCTTAATACTGATACTACGAGGAGACAATCATGGCTAAAGGACAACAACGCAAGACCAAAGAAGCGAAGAAGCCGAAGAAGGCGCCGCCCGCCAAATGACAGGCGCGTTACTCACGCATTCATAAGCAACAATTTCCCATCCCCGGCCAGGCTTCGTCTTGGTCAGGGAGATGGTTTTGTGAGCGGCAAATCAGCTCAGCGCTACCGCAAGAAAATCACTTCCGATACTTGCGTATCAATCCTACCAGCACACCGAAAATTTCCAGCATGCCCTGTGGGCGGATGACGGGATAGGCCTGGTTGGCCGGGCGCAGGATAAACTTGCCGCGCTCTTTGTCCAGGGTCTTCAACGTAAACTCGCTGTCCACGATGGCCACCACGATGTCGCCGACATTGGCGGACATGCGCTTCTCCACCACGGCGACATCGCCGTCATGGATGCCCGCCTCGATCATCGAATCGCCCTTGACCGGAATCAGCGTCGTCTTGGAGGGCGTGTCAATCAGCATCTCGTCGATGACGAACAGCTCGCCTTGGCCGGAATTGACGGAAACCGGCATGCCTGCCGGGACTGCGGACTCGGCCAGCGAGCGGGCGAAAAACTGGCGCATCGGCACCCATATCCCATCAGGGGTGCGCTCGATGAATCCCGCCTCGCTCAGGCGCGTCAGGATAGCCTTGACCCAGGATTTGGAAGCAATGCCGAATACTTCGCACAATGAGGCATACGAGGGGATGCTTTTCCAGTTGGCGTAATAGTCCTGAAGTTTGGAAAGATATTCGGCATCTTTGGAGTTGAAGTCGGTCATGGCAATGTGGGGAGGGAATAAGCGTACTGCGCACTATAAAGAACGAACGTTCTGTTGTCAATAGCGCGCGCCTCATCCCCAGCCCATCTCCCGGAGGGAGATGGGGGCAAAGTCCCTCTCCCTTTGGGAGATAACCAGCGACTTGGATGCGGCTCTTTGCGGCCTAGTCGAATGGCTAGTTTCATCAAACATAAAACCGTTTGCACACCCTAGCCTTGGCGGCATTCTTTACCACACAGGTTGCCTATGGCGCAGGTTGTACCGCTAGTCAGATCGAGAAAATGATCGATAAGGGATGGTCTAAAAAAGACATCAAGGATGTTTGCGGCAATACCAAGCAAGAAAGCGATTCAACCCAGGCTGCCACAAAAACTACTCAGCCTGCCGATGATGGTCAAGCCGACTTGGCTAGAGGTAAAGCGGCTTATACCAAAGGCAGAGCGACGCATAACGTTCCATGGCCGGGCGCGCTCGTTCGGTGATGACTCTCGTTTCTTCATCGGTCAGGTCGTTATTGTTTAATTCCGGCCAGTCCGCGCGGCTTGTTGCTACGGAATCAAAATTCAGGCCGGCGATTTCCAGATACTCCCCCAATCTTGAAACGAGCGCTTTATCCCGTGTGATGTCTTCATAGCGGATGTGGAATCCGAAATCGATGGAGTGGTACTGCATTGCCAGTTGGAACCAGTTATCGGCAAAGTGCAGATGCGCCGGGCGACCGGACAGGGGATTGCCCCAATTATCCGCGAACCGGTAACCCCTGCGCTTGATGGAACGGAGGCAGTCCACCGGGTTTCGCACCAGGAATATAAATTTGGCTTGCGGAAAGAGAGTGTGCAATGCGTCTATGGTGCTTCGCTCTCCCCGAACCTCTTTCATTCCCCATCTTGTATAGCCGAGCTCGCGTGCCGGAGCCCCGTATATATTGTCGAACAGGTTCCGGTATGCATGAACGATGAGGTGAAACGGCGGGTTGATATTGGCGATCCACTGGTTGCAATCTGTTCCACCCTTTATGAAGTTGCTGAATTGCTCTGCGCCATATCCGCTCAATGGGTTATGCGGGTTGGCGCTTAAGGTAAGCCTCAGCAGAGCGAGGCTGCGCAGGATATGGTTGAGGGCGCCCGACCCTTCTCCCCACATCATGACCTCCCGCCCGGAGGTGATCAGGCGCTGCACGAATGTGCTGCCAGCGCGCGGCCCGGCGGAAAACAGGAAGACAGGTTTGTTGTTATTGCCCGGATTGTTCATGCTCATGCGTATGTTATTCCCTGGGCAGAGAGGTGCGCAGAGTGTAGCGGTAAACCAGCTTGCGTTGTATCTCCCACGCTTTGTAACGCGTTGCATCCATGCGTTCACCGAGATTCAGGAGCAGCTCTGTATTTTCAAGTCCCCGTGCCTGATTCATGCGCGCCACTGTGTCCCTCGCCTGCTTCATCAGCGCCATGCGTTTACCGAGCGGCAGGGGGGCTTCACTGAGGGCCATCAGGTCGTATTTCATGATCGAATAAAGTTGGAACACGCGCTGGCTGATATCTTTGTTTTTTACCTCGTAAAAAGCGGTGCGCTCTTCGTCGCCATGGCGGATGGGTTCAAGCAGAGACGCGGGATAACAGTCTTCCCGGTAGCCGGCGAGTTTCAGGCGCAGGTAAAAATCGTCGTCCTCGCCGCCCCAGCCGCGGATGGCTTCGTCATAGCCATCGGTTTCCAGAAAAGCGGCACGGGGGCAGAAGAAAGAGCCATAAAGTTCTGCGTCATAAGGCTGCGGCCGGTAGTGGGTATCCGGGCGGAGATTCTCGGCAGCCCATTGAATCAACCCATCCTTGATAGCGACATCCGCATCTATAAAACACAGCCAGGGTGATGTCGCCGCGTTCGCTCCGGCATTGCGCGCGCGGCCGACATGGAATCCGGGATCGTCGGTGATGCGGATGACACGGACATGGGGATAATGCTCTTCCACCCAGGCGGCAGTGCCTTGCGGGCAGGCGTAATCCACGACAATCACTTCCACATTTTTCAGTGCGGCCAGCAGGGGTAGGGTTTGCTGCAAATGATGCAAGCGTCCCTTGCAGGTGGTGATGAAGGAGATACGCGGCACGCCTTCCGCTGCGAGGCTGGCAGCAGTATTCCTCTTTGCTGTTTTCGTCTGTTGCTGCGCGGGGGTGCGCCCGTCCTGTTCCGGCATTTGAAGCTTGCTGCAACGCATCAGGGAGGACAGGTTGCGCTGTGCCTGCAAAAAATAATTCTGCGTGGCAGCCGTTATTTCCTGCTCCTTGAATGATGGGTCGTGATGGGTGAAAACTATTTTGCCGTTATCCACTCGAGTGCACGCCAGAAACTTCTCAAGGTGGGATCCGGGCCGGTTGTTGTGGCGGACGAAGGCTTGCGGGATATGGTGGCAATGGAATAGCCTGTTCAAGGCGTATGAAAAAGCATCGTCCTCTCCGCCCAACGGTCCACGGAAACGCGCGTCCACCGAAAAGCCGCCCAGCGCCAGGAAGGCTTCCTTGCGCAGCATCATATTGCAGGGATAGCTGAATGAAGCTGCCGCAAGGCGTGGGTCGTTTGCTTCCAGTGGTTTACTCCCGTCCGGATTGACGACTTCGATGAGAGTTTTGACGGCGGCCAGTTCCGGTTTTAACGCGAGCATGGAGAGGCACTGCTGGGCAAAGCCTGCGAAATATTGGTCGTCGGAATCCAGAAAACACAATAATGGGCCGCGTGCATACAAGACCCCGTGGTTTCTGGTGAAAGCCGGCCCTGAATTTTTCACGTTGCGGAAAGCGCGGGCTCTTCCCGCAAAGGCGGCGGCGATTTCCTGCGCAACCTGAAACGAGGTATCGGTGGAGCAATCGTCAACGATGATGGCTTCTACTTCATCGCCCTGCATCAGGCAGGACTCGACGGCATTAGGAAGGTTCTTCGCGTCGTTAAAACACGGGATGATGCAACTGATGGCTACCATTCTGTGATCTCACTCAATTTGGCGGCATAAGCCACGGCAGTGCCGATAGTCTTATCGCCTGTACCGCATATTGTTATCAGGGCAGATTTTTATAGTAAAACCCATCCGGGGAGTTTCGGTCAAGAGCTTGGCGCGGCCTGGCGCGTGCGGATCAGGTGCCCAGCCCAGGGCGGCACCTCTTTCCAGAAGGCGTGAAAGCCATCCGAGAAGCTGCCGAATTTGAAGCCGCTCTTGCGGGCGAGGGCGGCGAGGCTTCTCCTCGAAAAGAGACTGATGTGTCCGTTGCGCGGAGATGCGTACCACCAGTTTATCCGTTTGTTGGCGCCAATGTTTCCGTCCGACAGCAAGGTCGAGAACAGCACGACGCCTTGCGGAGCCAGTAATGCACACAGGTTGGACATCAATGTACTGACATCGGGAACATGCTCGAAAACCTCGAATGCGGTGATCAGATCAAACTTTCCCAGGCGCTCCATGCTGGTGTCGCAGTCAACAAATGGGTCATATGAGGTTGATTGCCAGTTGGCTTCTTGCAATAACTTGACGAGAAGCCCGCCGCCGCCGCCATAGTCAAGGTGACGTATGGTTGTGCCGCGAACACCGAACATGGAAATCAGATTGGCGGCGTTTACGCGGGGGCGGGCATCAAGATAGTCCGGGTCGACGAGGATATAATCATCGGTATATATTTTTTCCGCAAAATCTTCCGGTTTCCATTCGCTGAATTCGGGCGCAAAACTGAAGCCGCAGCCATTGCAAAGCACGTAGTAGATGGGAATTCCGGCAAGGTTAAGAAATTTTCCTTTTGTTTCCTCGCATGATTTATTGAAATCCACAACATCGAGCAGCGTACATGCTGCGCCGCATATGGGGCAAGGAGTGTTCATATCCGCGACGGAAAGGGCAGTGAGCATTGACGTGTTTTAACTGCTGGTTTGATGTTGAATTGATCGGTCAGCGTAGGAGTATATCCGTTTTTTTTTGCAGCGACCGTAAGCATGACGCGAGTGACTTGGCCAAGACGTCATGATGCGGGGTCTTGCGTTTTGCCCCTTGCGATTTTGTGGTGCTGCTTCCATGGGTGCATATAATACAATTAAAACTCGAGATAGCTTTCATCTTAAAGTTAGCGCCGTCGGACTTATGGTTCATTTTGTCAACAGGCAAGATTGAAACACAGCACTTGAAATTTTTCAGATAGACTCCATTTACGCAAAACCATTTTTGAACGCACCAAGGGGGTTGTATGACTGAGAATATTGCAGCAAACCGTGAAACAATGGGTTTTCAGACGGAAGTTAAGCAACTTCTGTATTTGATGATCCATTCGCTGTATTCCAACCGCGAGATTTTCCTGCGCGAACTGATATCCAACGCGTCGGATGCCTGCGATAAATTGCGCTTCGAGGCGCTGCACAACGCTACGCTGTTCGAAAGCGACGCGGATTTGCAAATCCGCGTCAGCTATGACAAGGGCGCCAGGACGATAACGGTCAGCGACAACGGTGTCGGCATGAGCCGGGAAGAGGTTATCAGCAACCTGGGCACGATTGCCAAATCGGGCACCCAGGAATTCTTCGCCAAGCTGAGCGGGGATCAGCAGAAGGATGCGAATTTGATCGGCCAGTTTGGCGTCGGCTTTTATTCCTCTTTCATCGTCGCCGACAAGGTCGTCGTCACCACGCGCCGCGCCGGGGAAAAGGCCGACCAGGGTGTGCGCTGGGAATCGGATGGCGGCGGGGAATTTTCCATCGAGATGCTGGACAAGCCCGCGCGCGGCACGGATATCACCTTGTATCTGCGCGCCGATCAGGATGACCTGCTCAGCGGCCACAAGATCCGTTCCATCATCCACAAATACTCGGATCATATCGTGCAGCCCATCCTCATGAAAAAAGAGGAGTGGAAAGACGGCAAGCAGGAAATCACTGCCGAAGATGAAACGGTCAACCAGGCTTCGGCGTTATGGGCGCGCTCCAGGAACGATATTTCCGAGGATGAGTACAAGGCGTTCTATAAACATGTCGGGCACGATTATGAAGACCCATTGGCGTGGACGCATGCCCGTGTGGAAGGGCGCCAGGAATATACGCAACTGCTGTATATTCCCGCGCGCGCGCCGTTCGACCTGTGGGATCGCAACGCCCGCCACGGCATCAAGTTGTATGTGCGCCGCGTATTCATCATGGATGATGCCGAACAACTGATGCCATCCTTTCTGCGCTTCGTGCGCGGTGTGGTTGACTCAAGCGACCTGCCGCTCAACGTGTCGCGCGAAATCCTGCAAGAGTCGAAAGATATCGAGGCGATCCGCGCCGGTTGCACCAAGAAGGTGATCGGACTGCTCGAAGATATGGCGGAAAATGACAAGGAAAAATATGCCAGATTCTGGGGCGAGTTCGGCTTGGCGTTGAAGGAAGGAGTGGGGGAAAATTCTGCCGATAAGGAAAAAGTCGCTGGCTTGTTGCGCTTTGCCTCCACCCATGCGGATACCGATGCGGAAACCGCTTCCCTCGACTATTATATCGGGCGCATGAAGGAAGGGCAGGGCAAGATTTATTACATCACAGCCGAAACTTTCAATGCCGCAAGGAATAGCCCGCACCTGGAAGTGTTCCGCAAGAAGGGTATCGAAGTGCTGTTGCTTTCCGAGCGCGTGGACGAGTGGGTAGTGGGTTACCTGACCGAGTTTAACGGCAAGCCACTGGTTTCCGTGGCCAAGGGCGGGCTTGATCTGGGTAAGCTGGAGGATGAAACCGAGAAGCAGGAACAGGAGAAGCAGGCCAGCGACTGCAAGGATTTGGTCGAAAAAATAAAAACGAGCCTCGCCGAGCGCGTCAAGGAAGTCAGGGTGACCCACCGCCTGACGGATTCACCAGCCTGCCTGGTGGCCGATGAACATGACATCGGCGCAAATATGGCACGCATGCTCAAGGCAGCCGGGCAGAAAATGCCTTCCACGCGCCCCATCCTGGAAATCAACCCGAATCATCCGGTGGTGAACCGGTTGAAGGAAGAAGAAAAATATTTCGACGACTGGGCGGCTGTGCTGTTTGACCAGGCATTGCTGGCTGAAGGCGGGCAACTCGATGACCCCGCCGGTTTTGTTAAACGGGTTAATCACCTGATGCTCGAAATGCGCGCGAATTAATAAATTCGCTGACCGGTTTTGTGCCAGCAAATCTATTGGCATAATCCCGGGCTATTATTTATTCGGGCGCCTCATCGCCAGCCTACAGGAGGAACGAAGCCATGCTCGACGAATTCATCCATGAACCGCGCGTCGCCTACTTCTCGATGGAAATCGCGCTACGTAGCGAAATACCGACCTATGCCGGTGGTTTGGGCATGCTCGCCGGCGATACCGTGCGCTCGTCCACCGACCTTGACCTGCCGATGGTGGCAGTCAGCCTGATAAGCCACGCCGGATATTTCCGCCAGGAAATTGACGCGCAGGGCCGGCAGGTAGAGCATGCGGAGATATGGGACATCAAACGCTGGGCACAATTCCTCGACGCCAAGATTGCCGTACAGATCGATGGCCGCACGGTGTGGATAGGCGCATGGCTGTATGTGCTCGAAGGTCACATGGGAGGCCGCCAGCCGGTGTTGCTGCTCGATACCGACCTGAATGAAAACAGCAGCGACGACCGCGAAATTACCCATTACCTCTACGGCGGCGACAACGTCTATCGGCTCAAGCAGGAAATTGTGCTCGGGCTGGGCGGCGTGCGCCTGCTACATGCCCTCGGCTTCACCATCCGGCATTACCACATGAATGAGGGACATTCTGCGCTGCTCGGGCTGGAATTGATGCGGCGTTATACTTATCCCTCTGACGACCTGCGGCCCGGTGAATCGCACTTTGACCTGCCGCGCGTGCGCGACCTGTGCAGCTTTACTACGCACACCCCGATCGAGGCAGGGCATGACCGTTTTTCATACGATCTGGTGAAGCGTGTTCTCGACAATGGCTTCGATGCAGAAACCATCAAGCACCTGGCAGGCGAGGACAGCCTCAATATGACGCGGCTGGCGCTGAGCCTGAGCGAATTTGTGAACGGCGTTGCCAAAAAACACGCCGAAGTATCCAGCGCAATGTTTCCCGGCTACAGGGTGCATGCGATCACCAACGGCGTACACCCGTATACATGGGCTGCCGAAAGTTTTCGCCAGCTATACGACCACTACCTTCCCGGTTGGTGCCACGAACCACAGTTGCTGATGCGCGCCGATTGCTGCATCCCGGAAACCGCGATATGGGAAGCGCATATCCAAGCGAAGCAGCATCTCATCGAAAAAGTACAGGCGCTCACCGGCGTAGCGCTTAAATCCGACGTCCCGATTTTCGGCTTCGCGCGGCGTATGACGGCCTACAAGCGTCCGGATCTTTTGTTCTTCAATATCGAGCGGCTGCGGGCAATCGCGCGCAAATACCCGTTCCAGATTGTGCTTGCGGGCAAGGCGCACCCGCGCGATGAGAATGGCAAGCATCTGATCGAACAACTGTATGCGCATGCACGCGCCCTTGCCGATACGATGCCGGTGGTCTATCTGCCCGATTATGATCTGGCGCTTGCGCAGATGCTGACCGCAGGGTCGGATGTGTGGCTCAATACGCCGCTGCCGCCTCTCGAGGCTTCGGGCACCAGCGGCATGAAAGCCGCATTCAACGGCGTGCCCAACCTGTCTGTGCTCGATGGCTGGTGGATCGAAGGCTGCATCGAAGGTGTAACCGGCTGGGCCATCGGTGATGGAACGGGAATGGTCGATGGCAATGCTGACGCGCTTTACGACAAGCTTGAGCAAGTCGTGCTGCCGCTGTATTACAGCCACGGCAGCAACCCCGGCGGGTGGCTCAAGGTGATGAAGGGAGCGATCGCCAAGAACGCATCCTATTTCAACAGCCACCGCATGATGCGCCGCTATGCGACGGAAGCATATGCCAAATGAGTGACAAGCACGAGGTCAGGCCAGGCCAATCGGTCGAACTGTTGAAAGAGCTGCACATCCTCACGCGCGACGGGAAGATGAACCAGGACTCCCGGCGCAAGCTCAAACAGATTTATCACCTCTATCAATTCATCGAGCCGTTGCTGCAGGAAATCCGGCAAGACCATCCGGATATTCAACTGGTGGATCACGGGGCGGGAAAATCCTATCTTGGCTTCATTCTGTACGATTTATTCTTCAAGACGCTGAACGGCAAATCGCATATCTACGGCATCGAAAGGCGCGACGAGTTGGTGGAGCATTCGCAGGAGCTTGCCGTAAGGCTGGGTTTTACCGGCATGACACTCCTCAATCTGTCGGTGCAGGAATCCATCGAGTCCGGCCTGTTGCCCGCCAGAGTTGATATGGTGACCGCACTGCATGCATGCAACACCGCCACCGACGATGCCATCCAGTTCGCGCTGAAGAAGCAGGCGCAATTCATCGTGCTGGCGCCATGCTGCCAGGCTGAGGTGGCGGCGGCCCTGAGAAAAAACAAGGGTAAACAGCTGGCGAAAGATGCGCTTGCCGAATTGTGGCGGCATCCGATCCACACCCGCGAATTCGGCAGCCATATCACCAACGTGCTGCGCTGCCTGCAACTCGAAGCACACGGCTATCAGGTCACCGTGACCGAACTGGTGGGCTGGGAACACTCGCTGAAAAACGAGCTCATCATCGCCAGTTTTAAGAGCCTGCCGCGCAAGCGCGCCGCAGAGCGCCTGAATGAAGTGCTGCAAACACTGGGGCTGGAAGAGGTGAGAGGGCGGTTTTTCACGGCGCTGTGAACAAGTGGAATCGGGCAATGAAGATAATACTGATCCGCCACGGCGAGAGCGAAGCCAACGTTGCCGGCCTTATCAACGACGATCCCTTGCGCCCCGTGAACCTTACGCAGCGGGGCAGGGCGCAAGCCGAGGCCGCGTCAAATGAATTGCGCGCGATGCGCTTTACCCACGCTTATGCTTCCGAATTTCCGCGAGCCCTGCAAACCGCAAAAATCCTGTTGCGCCACCATGCCTGCCCGCTGCAAATAGACGCGCGCATCAACGAGCGCAAAACCGGAATGGATGGGCTGCCGGTGAAAGCGTTCCATGATCTGGTGTTTCCGGATCCGCTGCGCATCAAACCGGAACATGGGGAATCTTTTCTGGAACAGATGGAACGGCTGCGCGGTTTCATGGATGAGATCGCCGCGCGCTATCCGGAAGGATTGGTGTTGGCCGTGTCCCACGAAAATCCGATCCTGGCGGCGCAAGCCTTGACAGCAGATGATCCTGAACAGATCGTGCTTGGAAAAATTGCCAACTGCGCGGGGGTGGAATTGGAATGGCAGTGTTGAGAAAAAATTTATGGGGCAAAGTCACGCACTTCTCTACGCGGTAAATTGCGTGGGAAACAGCCAGAACGGTGCGATACCCAACAAAAACCAATGTGGGTATCGCGTTATTCAAATCATCCTGAGCTTGCTTCCCGCTTCCCACGGCAGCGCCGGGGCAGCGTGGCTACTGTTGTGGCAAGGCCAGGCTTATTGAATGGTGAGTTTTTTCGTTTTGGCGGTAACCCGTTTGGGCAGGCGCAGTTCTAGTACGCCATTTTCATACTTCGCCTGTGCCGTGGCCTCATCCACGTCCTGCGCCAGCGTAAAGGCGCGCGACACCTTGCCGTAATAGCGTTCGCTGCGCAGCACCTTTTCGCCTTCCTTCACTTCTTTTTCATTTTTTATTTCCGCACTGATGGCAACCTGACTGCCGTCAATCGTGACATGGATGTCTTCTTTCTTCACGCCGGGAATTTCGGCATGAACGGTATAAGCCTTGTCGTCCTCGTTCACGTCCAACTTGACCTGGACTTCCTGCTGCCCCTCAAAACGCACCGGACGCATGAAAAAGCCGCGGAACAAATCATCAAACGCATCATCAGCCGGGTTATAGCGCAAAATATTAGCCATATCATCCTCCTCATTAAGATCCGGGGCATCCCCGTAGAAAATAATATTTGGGGTAGGGCTCAGGATTTCAAGTGCAATTCTATGGTGTAGCCTGAAAATTTCTGGTTGTTGCAAGTTTGGTGTCTCGGGCGCCAGTTGGGTAAATTGCTTCGCTCGTCCTGCTCCTATTCCTGTCAGCTTTGCCGGCGCATCAGTATTGCCGCAACTTCTTTCTTGGGCTTGCTGACAGGGTGTTCTGGCTGTTTATTTTCAGTGGTGGCGCTGACAGATGGTTCATAGGGTTTATCGAACCACGGATCATGGCTTGGTTTTTTCGGGGAGGCAGGGCGCGGCGTGTAGCTGCGCTCATGATGTTCACCGCGCGGCGATCTCTCCGGTCTCGCAGCTTGCTGGGTCACAACTGCATTTTCTTTTTGTATTTCGTGCTTGATCAGTTTTTCGATTTCCTTCAGATATTTTTCTTCTTCCGGCGATACCAGCGAAATGGCTATGCCGGATGCGCCGGCGCGGCCAGTGCGGCCGATGCGGTGGACGTAATCTTCCGGGGTGCTGGGTATTTCATAGTTGATGACCATGGGCAACTGGTCGATATCCAGGCCACGGGCGGCCACGTCAGTCCCGATCAGCACGGCAACCTTGCCCTGCTTGAAAGCATCCAGCGCCTGTATGCGCTCCAATTGGCTTTTATCGCCGTGGATGGCATCCGCGGAAACGCCTTCGCGCTGTAATTGCCTGGCAAGGCGGCTGGCGGTGATTTTGGTTTTGGTAAACACCAGCACCTGTGTCGCATCGCTCCCGCGCAACAGTTGTGTGAGCAGCGCGTGTTTATCCGCCTGGGCGACCAGGTAAACTTTTTGCGTGACATTCTCGGCGGCGGCATTGCTGCGCGCGACTTCAATGAGCTTGGGGCTGATCAGGAATTCTGCCGATAATTTTTTGATCTCGCTCGAGAACGTGGCCGAGAACATCAGGCTCTGCCGTTGCCTGGGCAGCAAAGCCAGGATGCGCTTCAAATCGGGCAGGAAGCCCATGTCCAGCATGCGGTCGGCCTCATCCAGCACCAGCACCTGCACCTGGTTCAACTGCACCGTTTTTTGCTCAACGTGGTCCAGCAAGCGGCCGGGAGTGGCGACCAGAATTTCTATACCTGTTTTCAGGTGCGGCGTCTGCGTCTTGATATCGACTCCGCCAAACACCACCAGAGAGCGCAAGCGAGTATGTTTTGCATAAGCCTTTATATTTTCCTCCACCTGAATTGCCAGTTCCCGCGTGGGCACCAATACCAGCGCCCGCACCGGGTGGCGTGCGGGTGACGTGCTGGTGCTGGCAAGCGGCAGCAATTTTTGCAGGATGGGCAGGGCAAAGGCAGCCGTCTTGCCGGTGCCCGTTTGCGCGCCTGCCATCAAGTCGCGGCCTTCAAGCACTATCGGGATGGCTTGCGCCTGGACAGGGGTGGGTGTGATGTAACCGGACTCGGTCAACGCCTTGAGGATTTCAGGCGCAAGATTCAAATCTGCAAAACTGGTGGTTTTCAATATCTCATTCTCTTCATGTCAATCAGGGACAAACCTTCCCCGGCTCAAAACCACATTATACTCCACTGCCTGCAGGCATCGTGGCCGAGTCCTGACATCATGCATTTTTGGGCTGGTCAGGCAAATGCCTTGTACCGTTTATCAATTGAATCGTCTGAGTTGCTCCGAGGCTAATGGGAGATAGTCGTTGCCTGACGGGACAGCTCTGGCCATATGTCAGCTACTGGACGATCAAAGATGATCGTGTCGTTAATGGGCAGAACATACCAGTCGCCGTGTGCGATTTCGTTTTCCAATTGTCCGGGCGCCCACCCCGCAAGCCTTTTTGCGACACGCAAACCGTTATGGGCGCGTGCGCCGCTCAATAGTTCGCGAAGCAGAGTCATGTCGTTAGCGATATAGGTATGTTCGGAGACCTTTAGCGCCCCGGCTACGGCCTCATTACTGCGGAACAGATAGGAAATCTGTCCGGGATTGACAGGGCCTCCCGCAAAAAGCCTGAAATCCCTGGCCGCCGGATATACCGGGAATATTTTGTCGAGTGTAATGTCTTGCGGGCGGTTGATGATAATGCCGACCGGCCCTCTATGGCCGGTCTGTGTTGCCAGGACAACGCTTTCGCGAAACCAGGTATCTTTCAGCTTATGGCTGGCAATCAGCAGAAAGCTTGAAGTGGAGGGCTTTTGCGGTGGCAATTGCGGTGGCGGCTTTAGTGGCTGAACAGGGACATTCGCAAGGAGGCTGGCCGGCCAACCGCCGAAAAGCAAGGCGCCGAGGAAAAGCAGAAAACGGAACCGGGAAAACATTGCCTGATTCATGCTGTTTGAATTAAGGAATGGAAATTGTATTGTAATATCCGTAAGGAGATAAAAAGACCTCACAATCCCGCATCCAGCTTACCCACAAACTTCTGCAACTCCTTCGGTAACGGCGCAGTAAAGCGCAACGGCTCACCCGTGAGTGGGTGGGTCAAGGCAATCGAGTGTGCATGCAGGAACATGCGCTTCAAGCCCTGCTTCGCCAGCACCTTGTTGCGCGCAAAGTCGCCGTATTTGTCGTCGCCCGCGATGGGAAAGCCGAGGTGCGCGAGATGCACGCGGATCTGGTGGGTGCGGCCGGTCTTGAGCTGTGCTTCCAACAGCGAGTATTCCGCCCATGCTTTCTGCAAGGCGAATACGGTATGCGCGGCCTGCCCGTCCTCACGCACCATCACGCGCTTCTCGCCGTCCGGCGTGTTGAATTTGTGCAGCGGCAGCTTGACGTGCTGTTTGGCATTGCGCCACTTGCCTGCCACCAGGGTCAGGTAGCGCTTGTCGGTCTTGCCTTCGCGCATCTGTTCGTGCAGGCTGGTCAGCGCGGAGCGTTTCTTGGCCAGCAGCAGCACGCCGGAGGTTTCGCGGTCGAGGCGGTGCACCAGTTCGAGAAACTTGGCCTGCGGGCGGGCAGAACGCAACTGCTCGATCACACCGAAGCTGACGCCGCTGCCGCCATGCACCGCCACGCCGGAAGGTTTATCCACGGCCAGTAGCGCATCATCCTCATACAATATGGGAAATTCCAGCGCCGGGACATAGTCGCGCTCCTGCTGTTCGGCCACGCGCACCGGCGGGATGCGCACTTGGTCGCCCGGTTGCAAACGGCAGGTCTGATCCACGCGCTTCTTGTTTACGCGCACTTCGCCGCTACGCAGGATGCGGTAGATGTGGCTCTTGGGCACGCCTTTCAAATGCTTGCACAGGAAATTGTCGATGCGCTGGCCGGCGCTCTCCTCGTCAATCTCAGCCCAAGTCACAGATTCTTTGCTTAAATCTTTCATTTTGAATATAATCCACCCAGCGCGTGTGCACCTTCGTAAACGGGTCGTAAATTTTTTCCCCGTCGAATGTATGGCAGGCAGTCAGGCCGCCTACGAAGCAGCAGCCCGTCCGGTTAACCTCACTCACCGGAATCAAGCAGTGATGGTAATTGATTTGCGCTCTCTAGGCACCCAGGATTTTGGGCCCCTGTGGAATTTTATCGTGTCGCCCCAATACCGGCGGCACTTGAAGTTAGACAAGCTAAATACGAGAACAAGAACTTGAACGGACGTCGGCACCTTAACCATATTGCCATTCGCACGACCTTTTTTCTCGCGCGCGGCTAGCCGCGTGTAGCTTTGTCCTGCCCGTGTAAGAGCGCGGGAGACAATATAATGAAACGCATGTTATTCAATGCGACACAGCCGGAAGAACTCCGTGTCGCCATTGTTGACGGTCAGAAACTCATCGACCTCGACATTGAATCCGCCGGCAAAGAGCAACGCAAGAGCAACATCTACAAGGCCGTCATCACCCGCCTCGAACCCAGCCTGGAAGCCTGCTTCGTCGAATATGGCGGCACTCGCCACGGCTTCCTGCCGTTCAAGGAAGTAGCCCCGCAGTTTTATCAATCCGGCAGCGGCAGCCGCCCCTCGATCAAGGAGGCATTGCGCGAAGGCCAGGAACTGCTGGTGCAGGTAGAGAAAGACGAGCGCGGCAACAAGGGCGCAGCGCTTACCACCTACATCAGCCTGGCCGGGCGCTACATCGTACTGATGCCGAACAACCCCAGCGGCGGAGGCGTATCGCGCCGCATCGAAGGCGAAGACCGCAACGAGCTGCGCGACGTGCTGGCGCAACTGGAAGTGCCTGCCGGCATGAGCATCATAGCGCGCACCGCCGGCATCGGACGCACTCTGGAAGAGCTGCAATGGGACCTCAACTATCTCAAGCAGTTGTGGGACGCCATCGAAAATGCGGCGAAATCCGAGAAGGCGCCGTCGCTGATTTACCTCGAGAGCAGCTTGGTGGTGCGCGCCATACGCGATTATTTTCACCCGGAAATCGGTGAAATCCTGATCGACACCGACGACATTTTCCAGCAGGCGCAGGCTTTTATGAGCACGGTGATGCCGAGCAACGTCAATCGCATCAAACGCTACCGCGACGATGTGCCGCTGTTTTCGCGCTTCCAGATCGAACACCAGATCGAATCGGCGCACGCGCGCCAGATTAACCTGCCATCCGGAGGCGCCATCGTGATCGACCACACCGAGGCGCTCACCGCCATCGACATCAACTCGGCGCGCGCCACGCGCGGCGGCGACATCGAAACCACCGCGCTCAACACCAATCTGGAAGCCGCCGATGAGATAGCGCGCCAGATGCGCCTGCGCGACCTGGGCGGTTTGATAGTGATCGACTTCATCGACATGGAGAGCAGCCGCAACCAGCGCGATGTGGAAAACCGTTTGCGCGATGCGCTGCACTACGACCGCGCGCGCGTGCAAACCGGCAAGATTTCCCGCTTCGGTTTGCTGGAACTGTCACGCCAGCGTTTGCGCCCGAGCCTGGAAGAAACCAGCTACTCGCCTTGCCCGCGCTGCAACGGCATCGGCCATATCCGCGGCACCGAGTCCACCGCGCTGCACATCCTGCGCATCATCCAGGAAGAAGCGATGAAGGAGCACAGTGCCGCCATTCACGTGCAGGTGCCGGTTGACGTCGCCACCTTCCTGCTCAACGAAAAGCGCACCGACATCCACCGCATCGAATCGCGCCTGAAAGTCAGCATCACGCTAATCCCCAACGCGCACATGGAAACGCCGCACTACAGCGTAACGCGCCTGCGCCAGGATGATCTCACCGGCGAAAACCAGCAGGCCAGCTACAAACTGGTGGAAAATCCGGAAGAAGGCAAGGCAGAAGCGGTTGCCGCAGCCGCACAAGAGACCAAGGTGCAGCGCCCGCAGGCTGTGGTGCAGGGCATCACACCGGCGCAACCTGCTCCCATGCGGCAAGTTGAAGCACCCGTACAGCCCTCATTTTTCAGCAGGATATTCGGCTGGTTCAAGTCGGCGGATACAGGAAAACCTGCCGCCAAACCTGAAGCAGCCAAGCAGCAACGCCCAGGCCAGCCACGCCGCGAACGCCAGGAGGGTAGACGCCCGGATGGAAACAGGCAGGACGGCGCACGCCGCCGCGAACGTCCGGAGGGTGGCAACAAGCCGCGCCGTGACGAAGGCGCACATCGCACAGAAAAACTGGCGCAAGCCGCTCCCAAAGCGCAGGAAATGCGTGGCGATAAACCGCCTCGTCCGCCGCGCATAGAGAGTGAAAAAGCTTCCGCTCTGGAGAGTGCACCGCCAAATGCCGCACTCACACAAGAGCAAGCGGAGGGAGGCAGCAACCGCGAAGGAGGGCGCAAACGCGGCAGGCGCGGTGGGCGCCGCGAACGCGAACATCGTGAGCAACAAGCCGGCGCAGTGGCAGGTGAATCACTTGCGATTGGAATGACTGGTGAAACTGAAATCGTACACCACGGTGAAACAGCAGTGGCGCAACCTGCCATCCAGGCTGCGGAACAGCCACAAGCCGAACAGCAATCACCCGTTGCCGAGCAACCGGCAGAAACAGTTGCACAGTTTGTGCAAGCAATTTCATCGCCGGTTGAGGTTGAGGAACAGCATCACGCCGAACCACAAACTCACGTTGCTCCTGTTGTCCCGCAAGCTGAAGTGATTACCCGGCCCGAGCAAGCTGTTTCCACGCCAGTTCAGGCCGGCGAGCCGATAGCCAGTAGCGGCTTGGAGCAGATCGAAACCGACCCAATCAAACGCGCTGCCGTTGCCATGGCCGCACAGCCGGTCGAAACCACACCGCCCGCGCCGCGCCGCCGTCCGCGTCCGCAAGAGGTTTACAGCATGGAAAGCAGCGAGCCGTTGGTGCAAGTCGAAACACAATCTCCAGACTGACAGTTTGGCAGAAAGCCATAAAAAACCGCGCGGGGCAAACCGTGCGGTTTTTTTGTTGGCGATGCTGCTTTTGCCGAAAATTATTTCCTGTCGCGGAATGCAGCTAGCAGCAACGCCAGCGTAGCCACCCAGAACAGCAAGGCAACCAACAATTGCACCTTCATCGAAGTTGACCATTCCATGCTCTTGTTAGTCTGGTTTGCCGCAATGGGTACAATTTGAATATCACTGCCATCCGGCAGCGCCAGATAGCCGCCCGGCCCAAGTCCGAGCGGCTGATACGGAGCAGCGATGACACAATCAGCAGACGGCATCAATCCGAGCGTTTTCACTTGATTGCACGTTTTTGTGTCCAGGCGCAATTCGTAAATGCTCGAAACATGTGCTGCGATGTTCAAGATAAAAAGAAAACCGATAAACAGGCAGGCGAGCGCAGTGATTATTTTCGCATCGTCACTTCTTTTGCGAAGTTCCATTTGCACCTCCTGGCGAAACTGAAAAGAGCGCCTGTTGCCTGATATGTTGCAACAACCCCTCCGCCGCATCCTCCACCATATCCAGCACGCGCTCGAAACTATCCGCGCCGCCGTAATACGGGTCGGGCACTTCGCGCTGGCTGTGGCGGTGGGCGAACTCCAGAAATAATCCGAGATGGCCTGCCGCGTCGCCCGGGCGCAGCCGTTGCAGGATGGCGAGATTCCCGCGATCCATTGCCAGCACATAATCGAAGCGGATAAAATCCGCCGTCTCGACCTGCCTTCCGCGCAAGGCGCCCATATCGTAGCCACGCTGCATGGCCGCACGCTGGGCACGTATGTCCGGCGGATCGCCGATGTGGTAATCATGCGTGCCCGCCGAATCAACCAGTATCTGCCCGGATAATCCGGCATTTTCGGCGCATGCACGGAACACCGCTTCGGCAGTCGGCGAGCGGCAGATGTTTCCCATGCAGACAAAAAGAACCTTGATAATTTCCATGATGTCCAATATGCCACGATCTTTTTTACAGCTTGCATGAAGCGCCAAAATATCACATTACGTACCAAAGAAACCAGAGCGGCATTTCCGCCGCGAGTGTTTGCTGTCGTGTCTGCGTCATGATCATCCTGCGCTGCAATCTTGGGGGAAGCCTTATGATTACACCACGATTTAATACGGGCCGGAATTTCGTTAAATTTATCATGAGAATTAACGCGAGCATCAAGCTTTTCCTCACTCCTGCCTTGTTGTTTTTCGCGAGCCTGGGGCATGCCGGGAATATGCTTCTTACCGACCATCCGCTGGTTGGAAAGATATGGGACATGAACAGCCGCAGCTACATGGACGAGGCCGCTCTGTTTGCCAGGATCAACATGGCCGACATTCTTTTGCTCGGCGAAACGCATGACAATCCGCAGCATCATGAGATGCAGCAGAAGCTTTTGAAAGTCCGCATCGAAACGGGCGCAAGCCCGGCGTTGATGATGGAGCAGCTTGATGCAGAAAGCCAGCCGGCGCTCGATCATGCCTTGACCGGCAGCAATCGTGACGAAGTGTTGAGCAACGTCACCGGCCTGATCAAGTTCACGGACAAGGAACCATACCGCCAGTTGCTGGCCATTGCCATCGACAACAAGTTGCCGGTTATCGCCGCCAACATTTCAAGCTTGCGTTTGCAGCCGGTGATCTGGTTTGGCTACTCTGCTTATGATGCGGGAGAGTTAAAGCGCCTGGCTGTCGAAGAGGTGTGGAGCGACACCCGCCAGAATTACCTGGCCGCACACATGGGGGGAGCGCACTGCGGCAAACTTAAAGACGAGTTGCGCACGGGGCTGACGCGTAGCCAGCGGCTGCGCGATGCATTGATGGCCGATAGCGCGGTACCAAGCATCGGGCGCGGCGTTGTCTCTATCGTCGGCCGCGACCATGCCCGCCGCGACACCGGCATGCCGCTTTATTTTTCCGCACGTGCGCCGTCGGCGCGTATTTTTTCAATCGGTTTTATCGAGGTCAGCGCGGGAAAGACTGACCCCGGCGCCTATGAGGCGGAAAGCGCCACAGGCGATGCTCCCTATGATGTGATCTGGTTTTCGCCGCGTGCCGAACGCGCCGATCCCTGCGCCAATTTAGACAAGGCAAAAGGAGTGCAGCAAAAAAATAAGCCAGAATCCAGATCGTCACGCAATCGCGGGCAATAGGGTTCTTTGTCAACGGGCAGCGCCGCGCTTACGCTCTTCGATGCGCTTGAGGAACACGCCCATCACTTCGCGGTAGAGCGCGTTCTTGAGCACGCTGTCTTCGTTGCCTGCGTCCACGTTGGGGTTGTCGTTGATCTCGATGACATAGAGGCGTTTGCCGGCCTGCTTGATGTCCACGCCGTAGAATCCGTCGCCGATCAGCCTGGCCGCCCGGAGCGCCATTTTCACCACGCGGTCCGGCGCTTCGCCCACGGATAAGGCTTCCGTCTTGCCCTCGACAAAATCGTGCTTCCCCTCAGCCCAATCCGGGCCGTGCCGGATGATCTGCCAGTGGCCGGGCGCCATGTAGTATTTCGCCACGAACAGCGGCCGCCGGTCGAGGATGCCGACGCGCCAGTCGAATTCGGTGGGCAGGTATTCCTGCGCGACGATCAGCTCCGATTTGTCGAGCAGGCCGTTTACTTTGGCGGGCAGTTCCTGTTCCGACTCCACCTTCACCACGCCCAGCGAAAATGAACTGTCCGGTTGTTTGAGCACGCATGGCAACGCGAGCGTGGGGATGATCAGGTTAACGTTGTCGCGGTGCACCAGCAGGGTTTTCGGCGCTGGAATGCGGTGGCGTGCGAGTATCTCGGCGAGATAGACCTTGTTGTTGCACTTCAGGATGGACTCCGGGTCGTCGATCACCACCAGCCCTTCGGCGGCGGCGCGCCGCGAGAAGCGGTAGGTGTAGTGGTTGACGAAAGTGGTGTCGCGGATGAACAGCGCATCGAATTCGGCCAGCCTGCCGTAATCCGCCTTGGTGATGAATTCGACATGCATGCCCAGAGCCTGCGCCGCCTTCTCAAATTTTTGCAGAGCCTTTGCATTGGAGGCCGGTTCCGGATTGCCGGGGTCATGCAGGATGGCGAGGCTGTAACGCGGAGCTGCACGCTTCTGTGTCCGCCGCCTGCGGCCCATGAAATATTCCGTGGTGGCCCGCACCGCGAACTCCTGATGCTGGGGTGGAATATCGCTGGCGGCAATCGGGCGCACGTTGCGGATGCGCCAGTGATGGCCGCGCCGCTCGAATTCGGCGCGCAGCAGCGGGGCTTGCAGCAGGTTGAAAAGCTGGCGGCTGAGCGGGTTGTGGCGGCTTGCCGTACTGCTGCCAAAATAAATGTCGATCTCAAAAGTATCCGACTTGATCGGCGCCAGCGATTTCTGGATCAGGTCATCCAGCCCCTCGGCCAGCAGGCGCACCATGTTTTGCGATTGCAGGTCTTCGATGGTGTTCGCGCGCGGCAGCGGCTTGTGGCCGCGCGCTTCGGCGAGCAGCGAGACATAATAGCCGAGCGCCTGGTAGCGGTAGCTCTTGCACAGGTTGAACACGCGGGCCGTACGGTCGCTGCCATAGGCCGGGTCGGTCAGGTAGGCGCGTGCCAGCACGACGCTCACGCCGGGAATATCGAGCGGCCAGTCGCGCGGATTGTTGACTACGATGAGGTTGCTCATGAAGCCTCCTTTCGCTCCTGCGAATGCCATGCTTCACAAGATGAAAACGAACGAACTGCTATGATCTTCGTTTCATTCTACTACCCGACCGCAATTTGCGAAGCGATATGCGCGCAGAAATTCTATAATATCGCCCATTTGACATAGCCTGGAGTGCGGCTGCTAAACATTTTCCAGGTTGCATAGCAGCATCACATCACGTACATGACGCCACAGTTAATCGTATCCACAAGCATTCACACCGGAATTGCCCTGCTTGGTTTCAGTATCATCGCCTCCGTTGCCAGGAAGTTCAGGGCGGCGACGGTGGGCTTGTTTTTGTATTTGTTTTCATGCACGGTGTTTTATGCGATCCGCGCATACATGAAGGAGTTTTTTCCGTTTACCGACAAGATCGAGTCGTTCGTTGTTTTGTCGGTGCTGCTGGTGGTGTGCGCGCTGATCTATCGCGATAGAATATCCAACAAGGAATTCATCACGCTGCAGGTGCTGTCGCTGGCGGCGGCATCCGTCATTTTTATCTTCGTGGATGCCATCCGCTATCCCCCGATGTTTTTGCACACCATCTGGTATCCCTTGCACATACCGGTGTCTTTCGCGGCCTATGCGCTCTGGTTTGTGGCAGGGGTCAGCGCACTCCATGCCATTCCCGCGTGGTACAGGAATGACCCCGCGTTGCAGGAGCGCTCATTGTTCATGACGGATACCAACCGCATCGGCTTTATCTATTTCACCCTGGCCATGCTGTTCGGTGGAATCTGGGGCTATCTTGCGTGGGGCGCCTATTTCATGTGGGATCCGAAATTGCACTGGGCGGTCATATTGTGGCTGTTTTACGGCAACCTGCTGCACATCGACAGGCTGCCGAAATTGCGCGGCTGGAAAGTGCCCCTGTATGTCATCGGCATCGTCATGATACTGGTGGCATTCATCGGCACCAGTTTTTTCTCCCAATCCATCCATAAGTTCTGACCATGATGAATCTGATTCGTATATTGGGCGACCGGCACGCGGGATTCATTCTAGGCATGGTTGTGGTGATAAACCTGATCGTGGGCAGCTTGGTGATGAACAACCACCCGGAGCTGTACCCGAGGTTTTTCAATCTCGACCTGAACTATTTTTTCCGCCCGGTCAGGAGCGAGCATTCCTGGCTTTACGCGCTTCTGGTGACTTTCTCGCTGTTCGGCATCAATTTGCTTGCGTGCATTATTGAATCAATTATCCGGTTGCTGAATAACAAGGCAGGCAGGCTCAAGGCAACCGCTGCGCTATTGCTGCATGTCGCGCTGGTGATCACGATGGCCGCGCACCTGTTCGAGGGTTTTTATGCCAGCACGCAACGAATCCAGATTACGCCACAAGGCGTGGAATTGCCCGAGCTGGGCAAGGTTCAAGCCGGGTCGTTGAAAAATATTTATTACCCCGACAACTCCCTCAAGGACACGGAGGTAAAACTGCTGTTCAGCAAACCTGATGGGCAGCGGATCAGCAAGGATATCGCCTTCAACGAACCTGCGGTATTTGATAGGGGGCGGCGCCAGGTGGTCATGCTGGGCGGCGAGATGATACCGTCAGGCGTGGTTATTTCACGCAGCACGGATAACCGGGAATTCCGCCTGGAGGCAAACAGGCCGCTCCGACTGGAAGGCGGCTACCTCCTGTTGCAGGGATTCTTAAAAACCGGAACCGGGTTGCCCTATGCGGAATTTTTGTGGCAACTGGATAACGGTGGGCGGCAACGGCATGTCATGGTGCTGAGCGCCGATGCGCCCCATTCGCAAATCAAAATAGACGGAGTGGTTTATCAATTCAACAAAGCCATCGAAACGCCAATCATTGACGCTATCGTCCGCTACAACCCCTCTGTTCCGCTTATGCTTGTCAGTTTGATACTGGCTTCAGCCGCAACGCTCATGCTGATCCGGTGGCTTGGAACCAGGAGTGTGGCGTAATTTAAAAAAGGCTCTTCAGAGTAAACAGGAGGGGAGGGTTCTTCTCGCTTTCACCGATGAGGCGATTATGCTATTTTTGCAGCCAGATTTATTGATATGGAGAAAAATTTATGAGGGTGGCGCTACTGATTATTTTACTTTTCATCTCTGGATATTCCTTTGCGGAAACCAAAGATAAAACCTCGCAATGCCTGGAAGGATTGAAAAGCGACAGCAGGTTCTCTTCGATTGCAAACCATGTGGAACTCGACGGGCAGAGCACGGGCAGCATGCTGGATGACAAGGCGCGGCCTGATAACAGGCAGAGGAGCGCGATAGCCGACTGGATTGACGCCAGGTCGCAGTGCGTCAACCTCAGCCCAAGCCAGGTTGCAGTCGGCCTGCACATGGCTTTCTTGAGCATTGTGGCGGAGTTATACAACGGCCAGATAACCTTCGGTGAATTTAACAGGAAGTGGCATGACATGCTCAAGGAAATTGCAGAAAAATATGGCAATTGACCGGGGGATTGGGCGATAGGTTTGCAGGTTGGGCGAGGCGAAGTGTGCAATGACTGAAGGCATCGTTCCTGATTATTGGCATGCTATGCCTTTTGGCCATCTTTGCACAATCTGCGAGAAGGATTTTTAAGGTCAGTAACAATTAAAAAGCAAGAGGAAAATTTCTCCCCTGTTTTCCACAATCCCCCGCGTTATTCAGAATATTTCTGTAACATTACGCCCGTAGCGCAGTGGCCGGTTTACGCACGAACAACATGAAAGGTAAAAAATGAAAGGTAATGTATGAAAATTCACGAGTATCAAGCCAAGGAAATCCTGCGTCAGTATGGCGTGCCGACCCCGCGCGGGGCAGCATGTTTCAGCGTGGATGAGGCGGTGGCTGCGGCGCGGCAATTGGGCGGCAGTGTCTGGGTGGTGAAGGCGCAGATTCATGCCGGTGGGCGCGGCAAGGGCGGCGGGGTGAAAGTGGCGAAGTCGCAGGATCAGGTGCGCGAATACGCGAACCAGATTCTTGGCATGCAACTGGTGACGCACCAGACAGGCGCCGAGGGACAGAAGGTCAGGCGCTTGCTGATCGAGGAAGGCGCACAGATCGTTAAAGAATATTACGTCGGCATGGTGGTCGACCGCAGCAGGCAGCGCGTGGCGCTGATGGCCAGCAGCGAGGGCGGCATGGATATCGAAGAAGTTGCAGCGCACACGCCGGAAAAGATCCACAAGGTGTGGATCGACCCGGTGGCGGGGTTGACCGATGCCGAGTCGGACGAGGTGGCGCGCAAGATCGGCATACCCGAGGCGGCGATAGCGCAGGTGCGCGCCTGCCTGCAAGGGCTGTACCGCACCTTCGTGGAAAAGGACGCGATGCTGGCGGAAATCAATCCGCTGGTGCTGACCGGAGACCAGCGCGTGGTGGCGCTGGATGCGAAATTCAATTTCGACAGCAATGCGCTGTATCGCCATCCGGAAATTGTCGCGATGCGTGATCTGGACGAAGAAGACCCCGCAGAAATCGAAGCCTCGAAATTCGACCTCAGCTATATTTCGCTGGATGGGGATATCGGCTGCCTGGTGAATGGCGCGGGACTGGCGATGGCGACCATGGACATCATCAAGCTGTACGGCGGCGCACCCGCCAATTTCCTCGATGTGGGCGGCGGTGCGACAACGGAGAAAGTCACCGAGGCATTCAAGCTGATGTTGCGCAACCCGAAACTCAAAGCCATTCTGGTAAACATTTTCGGTGGCATCATGCGTTGTGACGTGATCGCGGAAGGCGTGGTGGCGGCGGCGCGCGAGGTGCATCTATCCGTGCCGTTGGTGGTGCGCCTGGAAGGCACCAACGTGGAACTGGGTAAAAAGATTCTGGCTGAATCCGGCCTGCCGATCATTTCCGGCAGCGACATGGCGGATGCGGCCCAGAAGGTTGTGGCCGCTGCGAAAGGGAAATAAACGATGTCCATACTGATCAACAAAGACACCAAAGTGATTACACAAGGCATGACCGGCAAGGTCGGCCAGTTCCACACTTACCATTGCCGCGCTTATGCGAACGGCGCGAACTGTTTTGTCGCCGGGGTGAACCCGAAGAAGGCCGGGGAAACCTTTGAGGGCGTGCCGGTATATGCTTCGGTGCAGGATGCCAAGAATGCTACGGGTGCGACTGTCTCAGTCATCTATGTGCCGCCCTCGGGCGCGGCTGCGGCGATAGACGAAGCGGTGGAAGCCGATCTGGATCTGGTGATTTGCATCACCGAGGGCATTCCCGTGCATGACATGCTGAAGACCCGCTACAGGATGCAGGGCAAGCGCACGATATTGATCGGCCCCAATTGCCCCGGGCTGATCACACCCGACGAAATCAAGATCGGCATCATGCCGGGACACATTCACAAGAAGGGGCGCATCGGTGTGGTGTCGCGCTCCGGCACGTTGACCTATGAGGCGGTCGGGCAGCTTACCGCGCTGGGCATGGGGCAGTCCTCTTGTGTCGGTATCGGCGGCGACCCGATCAACGGCATGAAACATATCGATGTGATGAAGCTGTTCAACGACGACCCGGAAACCGATGCGGTCATCATGGTGGGCGAGATCGGCGGCAGCGACGAGGAAGACTGCGCGCGCTGGGTCAAGAACAACATGAAAAAGCCGGTGGTCGGTTTCATCGCGGGCATCACCGCCCCGCCCGGCAAGCGCATGGGGCACGCCGGCGCCATTATTTCCGGCGGCCAGGGCGGCGCCAACGAGAAGCTGGCAGTGATGGAAGAATGCGGTATCCACATCACGCGCAACTCGGCGGAAATGGGCAAGTTGATGCAGAAGGTGTTGAAGGGGTAATCCATGCTGGAAATGCTGGGCACGGCCCAGTTCTGGGTGGATGTATTCAAGATCATCGTCATCGATGTCTTGCTCAGCGGCGACAACGCAGTGGTGATTGCGCTGGCTTGCCGCAGCCTGCCGCCCGAGCAGCGCAGGAAAGGTGTGCTGTTCGGCGTGGCGGGCGCCATCGGTTTGCGCATCGGGCTTACGTTCTTTGCCGTGGGGTTGCTGAGCCTGCCTTACCTCAAGGTGGTAGGGGCAATCATGTTGCTGTGGATCGGGGTCAAGCTGCTCTTGCCGGAAGAAGAGCACGATGCGGAAAATGTGCAAGCCAACACCCATTTGTGGGGGGCGGTGCGCACCATCATCATCGCCGACTTCATTATGAGCCTGGATAATGTGCTGGGCGTCGCGGCTGCGGCGCATGGCAAGGTCGTGCTGCTGGTATTCGGCCTGCTGGTGAGCATCCCGCTGGTTGCGTGGAGCAGCCATCTGGTGCTGAAGCTGATCGACCGTTACCCGTTCATCATTTTTGCCGGGGGCGGTTTGCTTGGTTATGTGGCGGGGGAGATGCTGGTCAGCGATACGCTGGTGGCAGGCGTAATAGAGGGTATGCCGCACGCTACCCGCTGGCTGTTTCCTGCCATATGCGCCGTGCTGGTGATGGTGGTGGGCAAGTGGCTCGCCATGCGCAAGGCGGCGGCTTTGCCGGTGGTGAACCTGATGGATGAAAAGGTGTCCGCCACGCCGGATGGCAAACATTAAAGGGGCGCAGATGAAGATATTGATTCCTGTAGATGGTTCAGGCAGTGCCAACCGGGCAGTGGACCAGGTGATTGCAACCGCCTCCCTGCTGAAGGAGGCGCCGCAAATCTTATTGCTTAACGTGCAGTGGAACATTGCCTCCGGCAATGTGAAGCTGTTCATCAATCGTAAAACCATCGACGACTACTATCGCGACGAGGGGTTGGCGGCATTGAAAGTGGCGCGCGAAAAGCTGGATGCCGCCGGATTGCCCTATATCTACCACATCAGCATAGGCACGCCGGCGGAGGCTATCGTACAGTATGCGCAGGAGCAGCAGGTCGATCAGATCGCCATGGGGGCGCAGGGGCAGAATGTACTGTCTGCCTTGTTGCTGGGTTCAGTAGTGAACAAGGTGTTACATCTTGCCACCGTGCCGGTGCTTCTCGTCAAGTAGTGCAGCGCTTCTGAATTGTGTAATATCACCTTGATGATTTGTGCTAAATTGACATCGTTATGGTTTGATTTTGCAAATTGTTTTAGTATTCATCTGGTAAATGGCCAATAAATCAAATTAAGCTGCCAGATAATAATTCAGGGTCGATGAAACCACGTGAAAAATAATAAATTATTCTGGAAATCGGATTGGTTTGTCGGGTTGCTGGTGGCATTGCTGTTTTTGTTCAGCGCCAACAGTGACCTGATGCAAAGCCTGGAGCGCAAGGCTTACGATATGGGTGTGCGCGCATCTTCACGCACTCCCAGCGACAAGGTTGCGGTGATCGCGATCGATGAGCAGAGCATCGCCAATCTGGGGCGCTGGCCGTGGCCGCGCGAAATCCAGGCCAAGATGCTGGATTTGCTGGCTGCCGGACATGCCAAGGTGGTGGGCAATACATCGCTGTTTTTCGAGCCGCAGGTCGATGCCGGGCTGGAATACATCAACAAGGTCGGCGCCACACTCGATGCCTCTACCCTGAAAAACAGCACAGACCCTGTGTACCAGACCGAACTGGCGCAATTGACTGCGTTGTTGCAGGAGGCGGCGCAGCATCTCGACAACGACAAGAAACTCAGCGAAAGCATGGCGAAAGCCAACAACATGCTGCTCGCCATGTTTTTTGCGTTGGGTACGCCACAAGGCAAGCCGGACAAGCCGTTGCCGGATTATGTGATGAAGAACAGCCTGGTCAATGTCAAGGAAGGAATGGGTGCGCAACCCATACCTTCCCTCGGGGTGCAGGCGCCGATTGCGGCACTGGGTTCGCAGGCCGTTGCCATCGGGCACCTTAATTCCACGCCCGACGTGGATGGCGGCATCCGCACCGAACCGTTAATAGTGGATTACTTTAACCAGTATTTCCCATCGCTGTCGTTGATGCTTGCTGCGAAGAGTTTGAATCTCGAGCCCAAGGACATCCAGGTTACTCTGGGGCAAGGGGTGAAGGTCGGAAACCTGAATATTGCGACCGATCCGGAATTGCGCATGTATACCTACTTTTACGCGGATCGCGACGGCAAGCCCGCCTTTCAGGCGGATTCGTTTTACGATGTATTGTCCGGCAAGATTCCGGCGGAAAAATACCGCGACAAGATCGTGCTGATCGGAGGCACTGCGGCTGGAGTGGGCGCATTGCAAGTGACGCCTGTCTCCGCCGGCATGGCGCCGGTGTTGGTCTTGGCGCATTCGGTATCCAGTATCCTCAAGCAGGATTTTTTCGTCGCGCCCGGTTGGGGCTTCTGGGTGCAGATCGGGATATTCGTTGCGGTCGCACTATACCTCACCGTCTTGCTGCCACGCCTGAAGGCAGGCATTGGAGCGGCGATAACCGCAGCAATATTCCTGGCATTATTGGTTACCCATTACGTGTTGATGACGATGCAAGCGATGTGGCTGCAGTTGATGCTGCCTGCCACCATGCTGCTGGTCGGACACCTGCTGCTGACCACCAAGCGTTTTCTGGTCACGGAAAAAGGCAAGATCAAGTCCGATGCGGATTCAGCGGAGAGCAACCGCATGCTGGGACTGGCGTTCCAGGGGCAGGGGCAACTGGACATGGCCTTCGACAAGTTCCGCAAGGTGCCGGTCGACGACAGCCTGATGGAGGTGCTGTATAACCTCGGGCTGGATTTCGAGCGCAAGCGCCAGTTCAACAAGGCGGAATCGGTGTTCAGGTACATGTCGGAATACAACCCCAAGTTTCGCGACCTGGGCGAGCGCCTGGCGCAATCCAGGGCTATGTCGGAAACCGTTATGCTCGGAGGCTCATCCGGCAAGAGCAATGCCAGCACGATGCAGTTGGACAGGACAGGGGTATCCAAGCCGATGCTGGGGCGCTATGAAATAGAGAAGGAGCTCGGCAAGGGTGCGATGGGTGTGGTATATCTCGGCAAGGATCCGAAAATCGGGCGTGTCGTGGCGATCAAGACCATGGCATTGTCGCAGGAGTTCGATGAAGATGAACTGGCTGATGTGAAGGCGCGTTTCTTCCGCGAGGCTGAATCGGCAGGACGCCTGAACCACCCCAATATTGTTACCATGTACGATGCGGGTGAAGAACATGACCTTGCTTATATCGCGATGGAATTTCTCAAGGGCAAGGATCTGGTGCCCTATACCAAGCCGGACAATCTGCTGCCGCTGCCAAAGGTGCTGGGCATCGTGGCGCGCGTGGCGGATGCGCTGGGTTATGCGCATGGCCTGCATGTGGTGCACCGCGACATCAAGCCGGCCAACATCATGTATGACATGGAGGGCGATACGGTGAAGGTGACGGACTTCGGTATCGCGCGTATTACCGATTCGTCAAAGACCAAGACCGGCATGGTGCTGGGCACGCCGTCTTACATGTCGCCAGAACAGTTGGCCGGTGCAAAAATTGAAGGTGCGTCGGACCTGTTTTCGTTGGGGGCGAGCCTGTACCAAATGGTCTGTGGTAAGCTGCCATTTGAAGGCGATTCCATGGCGCAGCTGATGTTCCGTATCGCCAATGAACCGCAAACCGACATTTTAAGCATCAGGCCGGATGTGCCGCCATGCGTGGCGGCGGTCATCAACAAGGCATTGGCAAAGAAAGTGGAAGAGCGTTACCGGACCGGCGCCGAAATGGCGGAGGCAATCCGCCGGTGTGCGGCCAGTTTGCAGTGATAAAGAACATGCAGGGGTAGCATATGAACATTCAGGAAGCGCTTGAAATAGTCAGCCAGACCCATTCCGGCATGGTGCGGTCGCACAATGAAGACAGCGTGGCTTGTGATGCTTCCTGCGGCCTGGTGGTGTTGGCTGACGGCATGGGTGGCTATAATGCCGGCGAAGTGGCCAGCGGTATTGCGGTCTCCATATTGGCTGCCGAGATCAAGCAGCGCCTGGAAAGCGTGCGCCCCGAAGACAAGAATGACAGCGGGGAAGAAGCCGGTACGGCCCTGCTGCGCGAGAATGTGCAAAAGGCCAATGCCTCCATATACAGCGCGGCGCAGAGCCAGCCTCAATATGCCGGCATGGGCACCACAATTGTGGCCGGCCTGTTTTATGACAACCGCGTGGCCGTGGCGCATGTGGGTGATTCGCGCATGTATCGCTTGCGTGGCGAAACCTTTGAGACCATCACGCGGGATCATTCGCTGCTGCAAGAGCAAATTGATGGCGGCATGATCAGCAAGGAAGATGCGCGCTTATCAAAGAACAAGAACCTGGTAACGCGCGCAGTCGGCATTGATGCAGAAGTGGCTGTAGAGGTGAATGTCTATGAGGTGCAAACAGGGGATATCTACCTGCTATGTTCGGATGGGTTGAACGATATGGTGGAGGACGATGATATCGGCAGCACCTTGCAGATGCTGCAAGCCAATTTGCCCCTGGCGGCAAGCCAGTTGATCGAGATGGCGAACGACAATGGCGGGCGTGATAATGTGTCCGTGATACTTGTCAAGGTTAATGGTGATTTCGCTGTGCCGCGTGGCTGGCTGGCGAAGTTGCTGTCCTGGTTCAAGAGTTAGGTTGCGGGGTTCAAGAATTAAGTTACGGGGATCGATGATATGGCTGCGAAACTGATACTTAGCATGGATGGCGTGGTGCTGCATGAATATGCCCTGAATAAGGAGCGTATGACCGTAGGGCGCAAACCGCATAACGATATTGCAATCGACAATCTCGCTGTCAGTGGCGAGCACGCTGCAATTGTAACCATTCTCAATGATTCGTTTCTGGAGGATCTGGATAGCACCAACGGGGTAATGGTTAATGGCGTGCAGGTCAAAAAGCACTTTCTCCAGAACAACGACGTGATCGAGATCGGCAAATACAAGCTGAAATACATGAACGAACTGCAGAGCCAGGCGGTTGCTGCCGAGGACTTTGAGAAAACCATGGTGTTGCGCGCGCCGGTTAAAACACAAAGCACAGATACGACGTTAAAGACAGCCCAGGCGGCCCCCACATCCGCGTTCGCTGCAACCGGGAAACACGAAGCTCAGCCGCAAGCCATGGCCGCCCAACCAGTTGCGCAACCGGCGCCGGCTGCAAAAACTCCCGCTCAGCCGGCTGCTGCAGTGCGCCTTGCCGCTGTGCAGATACTCAATGGCCCGAGTGCAGGCAGGGAGCTTGATCTGATAAAAAACCTGACTACCCTGGGTAAGCCGGGTGTGCAAGTGGCGGTTCTGACGCGCCGACCGCACGGATATTTCATCACCCACGTGGAAGGCGCAAGTTATCCGTTGCTTAATGGCAAAATGCTGGATCAACATCAGCACCAACTGAATGACCACGATATCATCGAGCTGGCCGGAATCAAGATGGAGTTTTATTTTAAAGATTGATGGGGTGCGCTCATATTGCCGGTACTTTAGATGAGATGCTCCACCCGATAAATATGCCGGATGCCCGGACAGGGGAACCCGTGTGAAACGACATGCCAAGCTGATTGGATTTGGTCTGCTGCTGGTTCTGGTGTTTCTCGGCAACGCCGCGAAATTCTATCAAATAGAGTTCATCCAGCAACTTGAAGACATAGTATACGATTACCGCCTGCGGCTGACCATGCCACATGATGTGGATAGCCGCATCATTATCCTCGATATAGACGAAAGAAGCCTCAGGGAAGAAGGGCGCTGGCCGTGGAGCCGTGATCGCCTGGCGTTGCTGATGGACAAGCTGTTCGACAGGTATGGCATCGCGGTGGCCGGGTTTGACGTGGTGTTTGCGGAAAAGGATGAAAGCTCCGGGTTCAGGGTGTTGCAGGAACTGGGGCGCAACCAGCTAAAAGATGTGCCGCAATTCCAGTCCACCCTGGCGCAAATCAGGCCGCAACTGGATTACGACAACCTGTTTGCCAGCAAGATAAAGAACCGCAAGGTGGTGCTGGGGTATTACTTCACCCATAGTGTGCAGGGCGCCGAGAAAAACATTTCCGGCGCGCTACCCGAAGCGGTATTTCCTCCCGGCACGTTCAAGGGGCGCAAGATCAGCTTTGTCAGGTGGGACGACTATGGAGGAAACCTGCCTGAACTGCAAAAGAGCGCGGTCGGCGCGGGGCATTTTAACCCATTGGTGGATCCGGACGGCGTGGTGCGTCGCGTACCGCTGATCGTGGAATATAACAATGCATATTATGAGTCATTGTCCCTGTCCATGGTGCGCACCTTGCTGGGCCTGAAATTAATACCGGGTTTCACTACGAACAAGAGCGCCGATTATGCAGGCCTTGAATGGTTCGATCTGGGAGGAGCCAAGCAGGGTAATTTCAGAATCCCGGTAGACCAGGACGTAAGCACGCTGGTTCCCTACCGGGGCGAGCGAGGCAGTTTTCGCTATATTTCCATTTCCGATGTGCTGCATGACCGCATTCCGCAGGCCGACCTGAAAAACAAGATCGTCCTGATAGGAACTTCGGCGCCGGGACTGATGGATATGCGTTCCACCCCGGTTGGCTCGGTATTTCCGGGGGTGGAAATTCATGCCAACATGATTGCCGGTATTCTCGACCAGAACCTCAAGCAAAAACCACCTTATGTGCTGGGTGCCGAATTTATGCTGTTGCTGGTCATGGGTGTGGTGCTGAGTTTTGTGTTGCCGCTGTTAAGCCCGGCAAGAGCCACGCTATTTACCGTGCTTGCTTTAGCGGCAGTAGTGACGGTTAATATGGCCATCTGGCAATACGCCGGTTTTGTGCTGCCCCTGGCCAGCGGCATGTTGATGATGCTCGGGCTGTTTGCGCTGGATATGTCTTATGGCTATTTCGTCGAGTCGCGCACCAAACGGCAGATTACCGGCCTGTTCGGGCAGTATGTGCCGAGCGAGCTGGTTGACGAGATGAGCAAGAATCCTGAGCAGGTATCGATGGAGGGCGACAGCCGCGAGATGACTATCCTGTTTTCGGACGTGCGCGGTTTTACCACCATTTCCGAGGGGCTGGATGCCAAGGAACTGACCCTGCTCATGAATGAGTTTCTTACCCCGCTGTCGCGCGTAATTTACAAGCACCGTGGTACCATAGACAAATACATGGGAGACTGCATCATGGCGTTCTGGGGCGCGCCGCTGCATGATCCGGAACATGAAAAACATGCGATCCTGGCCGGCATGGAGATGCAGCAGAAATTACAGGAACTGCAACCGCACTTCAAGGAGCGTGGTTGGCCCGAAATCCATATTGGGGTCGGTATCAATACGGGCAAGGTAAGTGTGGGTAACATGGGCTCTGAAGTGCGCGTTGCCTATACGGTTATGGGCGATGCCGTCAATCTTGCCTCCCGGCTGGAGAGCATCACCAAACAGTACGGTGTGGGCATCATGGTTGGCGAAAATACCAGGAATGCCGTACCCGATTTTGTATACCGTGAGCTTGACCAGGTGCGCGTGAAAGGAAAAGATAAGCCGGTCACCATTTACGAACCTGTCGGCCTGAATGGTCAAGTAGATAAAGCGGTGGTGGAGGAGATCAAGCTGTTCCACCAGATGCTGAAGCTGTATCGCAAGCAGGATTGGGATCAGGCGGAATTGCAGTTGTACAATTTGCAGCGCATGTCCCCCGATTTCAAGTTGTATAAGGTTTATGCCGAAAGGATTGCGTATTTCCGGGGCAATTCACCGGATGCCGAGTGGGACGGCGTGTTTGTTTTCCAAACCAAGTGACCGGCAAGTAGAGCGGGCAAATTAAAAAATGGCGGACAGAATAATCAATCTGGATAATTGATGATGAAACTCAGGGTGCTCGGCTGTAGCGGTGGCATAGGCGGTAATGCGCGCACCACTTCGATGCTGCTGGATGACGACATATTGATCGATGCGGGTACAGGCGTGGGCGAGCTCAGTTTGACCGAATTGACCATGATCAACCATGTCTTCATCACTCACTCCCACCTCGACCACATTGCCTGCATCCCTTTCCTCGTGGATAGCGCCGGTTTCATGCGCGACAAGCCATTGACCGTCCATGCCACAGACGCAACGCTGGAAATCATCAAGCAGCATATATTCAACTGGAAAATATGGCCTGATTTCACCAAAATCCCAAATGAGCGGCAGCCGTTCATGCGCTACGAGACAATAGAACTCGGGCAAACCGTGGAACTGGAGGCCCCCAAGAGAGGCGCTTCCCTGCAAGATGAAGCCTGCAAGAAATTGGCAGGCCGCAGGATCACTGTTTTGCCGGCTAACCATACAGTGCCGGCGGTGGGCTTTCAAATCGACAACGGCGCAACCAGCCTGGTTTTCAGTGGCGACACCACGATCAATGATGCGTTGTGGGAAGTGATCAACCGCATTGACAACCTGCGCTATCTTATTATCGAAACCGCTTTTTGCGAAGAGGAAAAAGAACTGGCGGTGCTTTCCAAGCACCTCTGCCCAAGCATGCTGGCTGAAGAGTTGCTCAAGCTCAAGCTCGATCCGGAAATTTACATCACCCACCTCAAGCCGGGGGAGGTCGATCTGACCATGCAGGAAATCGGCATGCGCGTACATGGATTGACCACCAGGATGTTGCAGAATGGGCAGGTGTTTCAGTTTTAGCGCCAGTTAAGGATGGGTACAGTGATGATCATGTTGGAAATGAATATGCCCGCCGCGCAGGTTTTATCATACGGCCCGGCGTGCCTGTACAGGGGGCAAGAGCCGTTAAGGCTGCATAGCCTGCAGGGGCATTCTGCAACGGGATTTGCAATTTGCCGCGAGCCGGGATTCGTGCAAAGTTGACAGGGAGCAGCCAATGAATAGTGTGGCAACAGACAAACTGGCGCAAGGTAGTAGCATTGGTGTAATGGAAGCGCAACTGGAATTCACCAGGAAGCTTAATCACGTCACCAACAAGATACATGCCACCAGCAACATCGACGAGATCATGCTGGATGTCAGCAAGGATATCTGCAACCTGTTTGATGCTGATCGGCTCACTGTCTACGTGGTGGGGGAGGACAAGGCTTCACTGATTTCCAAGGTCAAGACCGGGCTGAATTCATTCAAGGACCTCAAGCTGCCCATTGCCGAGCAGAGCATTGCAGGTTATGCCGCGCTGAACAAGAAAACGCTAAACCTCAAGGATGTATATGACGACAAGGAGTTGACCCTGTACAGCTCACATCTGCGTTTCCTGCAGGATGTGGACAAGCGCACCGGTTACCGCACCAAGCAGATGCTGGTGGCTCCCATCCTCGAGGCGAGCAATAATGAGCTGGTTGGCGTCATCCAGGTCATCAACAACAAGGCCAACCAACCCTTCCTATCGATGGTGGAAGATGGGGTGAATGAACTGGCGCAAACCCTGGCGGTGGCATTGCGCCAGCGCCAGCAACAGGCTGTGGTCAAAACAAAATATGACTTCCTGGTATCGGATGCGGTCATCTCCGCTGCCGAGTTTGAGTTGGCCGCACGCACCGCCCGGCGCAAGGGCATCGATATTGAAGATGTGTTGATCGATGAATTTCAGGTCACCCTGCCTGCGCTGGGCAAGGCGCTTTCAACCTCCTTCGGGGTGCCTTATGAGCCGCATAAATCCGATCGCATCAAGCCTTCCGAACTGTTGAAAAACCTGAAGCGGGAATTCGTCGAAAGCAGCCATTGGGTGCCTATAGAAGAAACACAGGAAGGCTTGGTGATTCTCACTACCGAGCCTGAACGGATACAGGTTTCGCGTGTAGTCAACTATATTTTCCCAAAGAGCCGCCTGGTTTATAAGGTTTGCTCGCAACGTGAATTCAAGCAGACACTGGATTTGTTTTATAGCGGAAGCACATCTGCGGATGCAGGCGGGGGCTTTACGGTGGATGAGTCGTCGATGGACGATTTGCTCACTTCCCTCGGGGGGGGTGATGAGGAAGAAGCCGCCGGCGTCAGCCAGGAGGATGTCAGCGCCGCCGCCGATAATGAACTGGTCAAACTGGTCAACAAGATAATCGTGGATGCCTACAAGATGGGCGCTTCCGACATTCACATCGAGCCTTTACCGGGCAAGGCCAAGACGCAGATTCGTTTGCGCAAGGACGGTTCGCTGCTGAATTACATCGAAGTGCCGGCAACCTACCGCAACGCCCTGGTGACGCGCCTCAAGATCATGTGCGACCTGGATATTTCGGAGAAGCGCAAGCCGCAGGATGGCAAGATCAAGTTCAAGAAATACGGCCCGCTGGATATCGAGCTGCGCGTGGCGACCATCCCGTCGCAGGGCGGCGTGGAAGATGTAGTGATGCGTATCCTGGCCTCCGGCGAACCGTTGCCGCTGGAGAAAATGGGGTTTTCGGCGCGCAATAATGAATTGATCAAGGAAACGGTGAGCAAACCATATGGGCTGTTCTTCGTATGCGGCCCGACCGGCTCGGGCAAAACCACCACGCTGCATTCCATCCTCAAATTCATCAACAAGCCGGATACCAAGATATGGACGGCGGAAGATCCGGTGGAAATCACCCAGAAGGGCTTGCGCCAGGTGCAGATCAACAAAAAGGCCGGGCTGGATTTCGCCACCATCATGCGCGCTTTCTTGCGCGCCGACCCGGACGTGATCATGGTCGGCGAAATGCGTGACAAGGAAACCGTATCCATCGGCATCGAAGCCTCGCTCACCGGCCACCTGGTGTTTGCCACCCTGCACACCAACAGCGCGCCGGAATCCATCAACCGTTTGCTGGACATGGGCATGGATCCGTTCAACTTCGCCGATGCGCTGCTGGGCATCCTGGCGCAGCGCTTGGGCAAGCGCTTGTGCGGCGACTGCAAGAAACCGCATATCGCGGCTGCCGATGAAATAAAATTGATGCTGGCCGAATACAGCGAAGAATTGAAAAATACCGCAACCTGGAAGAAAGACCCGCTTGCCGCCACCAAGGCTTTATATGCCGAGTGGGTCAAGCTGTTTGCCAACGACAAGGGGCAATTCACGTTATACGAGCCGGTCGGCTGCGACAAGTGCTCCGGCACCGGCTACCGCGGGCGGGTGGGTTTGCACGAATTGCTGATCGGCACCGATGCGGTGAAGAAGGCCATTCAGGAGCATGCCCGTGTTGCTGAACTGCTTGCCGTCTGCCTGGAAGATGGCATGCATACCCTGAAGCAGGATGGGATGGAAAAGGTATTGCAGGGCATTACCGATATGCATCAAATACGCGCAGTCTGTATCAAATAAAGAGGTATTTCATGGACTCTTCAGACAACCTGCTGCATCGCCTCAAGGAACTCAACGAAATCGGCATCGCGCTGTCGCAGCAGCGCGATATCAACAGCCTGCTCGAAACCATCCTGGTTGCGGCCAAGCGCATCACCAACGCCGATGCGGGCACGCTTTACCTGCACGATCAGGAACAGAAAGCGCTGCGTTTTGAAATACTGCGCACCGATTCGCTGAATATCGCGATGGGCGGAACCAGCGGCGTGCCGATCACTTTCTATCCGATCCAGCTTTACGACGAGGCGGGCAATCCCAATCACGCGATGGTGGTGAGCCATGCGGCGCTCAGCGGTGAAACGGTGAATATCCCCGATGCCTATACTGCGGAAGGCTATGATTTTTCCGGAACCAAGGCATTCGACAAGAAAACCGGCTACCGCTCGACTTCGTTCCTTACGGTGCCGATGCTTAACCACGAGGAAGAAGTCATCGGTGTGCTGCAACTCATCAACGCGCAAGACCGTGAAAGCGGCGCGATTGTCCCGTTCTCGAAGGACGACCAGCAGTTGCTGGAGTCGCTCGCCTCGCAGGCCGCCATAGCGCTTTCCAACCGGCGCCTGATCAAGCAAATGGAAGACCTGTTCGAGTCATTCATCGGCCTCATCAACACCGCAATCGACGACAAATCGCCTTACACTGGCGGCCATTGCGAGCGTGTGCCGGTGCTGACAATGATGCTGGCCGAGGCGGCTGGCCGCAGCAACCCTGCTTCGCAATTGCAGGGTGTTGCGATGACCGACAAGCAGAAATACGAACTTAAGATAGCGTCCTTGCTGCACGATTGCGGCAAAATCACCACACCGGTGCATGTGGTGGACAAGTCCACCAAATTGCAGACCCTGTTTGACCGCATCCAGTTGGTGGATACGCGCTTCGAGGTGCTCAAGCGCGATGCCGAAATCACGATGCTTTCCAGGGAGCAGAGGGCGGAGGGCGGAGGACAGGGCGGCGCGGATGAGACAGCTATCCGCACCGGCTACATCGCGCGCATCCGGCAATTGGATGAGGATCGCGAGTTCTTGCGCCATTGCAACATCGGCGGCGAAGCCATGTCGGAGGAAGCGCAACAGCGTGTGCGCCAAATTGCCGCTTACCAATGGCGCGGCCCCGAAGGCAAGCTGGGCAACTTCCTGAGCGACAATGAAGTCGAAAACCTCACCATCCGCGCCGGCACATTGAATGCGGAAGAACGGCAGATCATCAACCATCACATCGAGGTTACCATCAAGATGCTGGAATCGCTGCCGTGGCCGAGGCACCTGAAGAATGTGCCGGAATATGCCGGCGGGCACCATGAGCGCATGGATGGCAAGGGTTACCCGAAGGGGCTGACGCGCGAGCAGATGTCGGTGCAGGCGCGCATGATGGGAATAGCCGATATTTTCGAGGCGCTCACCGCGAGGGACAGGCCCTACAAAAAAGGCAAGACCCTCACCGAATCGCTTGACATTCTCGGCAAGTTCAGGCTCGGCGGGCATATTGACCCGGATTTATTTGATATCTTCGTGCGCGAAAAAGTGTATCTGACTTATGCGCAACAGTTCCTCGACCCGGAGCAGATAGACGACGTGGATGAGAGCAGGATTCCGGGTTACCATGCGCAACGCTGACGCAAATTGTCACGCCAGGTGACGCATGTGGGCAGATAGCGCTGCATAATTGCGGCAACAAACTGCGCATTTCATATGAGTCATTTAAATACATTATGTTAGAAAAGTATGCTGTTATGGCATAAATCCTGCTGCTAATCCAATGCACACCCCGTGTGTTATGTTCAACCCCTAAAAGGAGATCTACCATGAAACAAGCACAAAAAGGTTTTACCCTGATCGAATTGATGATCGTGGTTGCAATCATCGGCATCCTGGCTGCGGTGGCAATTCCCGCTTACGGCGATTACACCGCGCGTGCGCAAGCTTCCGAAGGCTTTATCTTGCTGGATGGCTTGAAGACGCCGATTTCAGATGCGATTGCATCGAATGGCGCAGCCGGGTGTACGACACCTCCAAACGCCGTGGTATCCGGGAAATATATAAATGTTGGCGGCATCGTTTTTACGAACGCTGGCACGGTTTGCTCAATCGTAGCGACTTATAACAACGCCGGCAGCACCAAAATACAAGGCGCAACAGCAACCTTGCAGTATGATTATACCAACACCCCAACGTGGACTTGCTCTTCCACCCTGTTACCCGCTGTCAAGCCTTCTGCATGCTAAGCATTTCTTGACACTGCCTTGGCAGTGTTGCAAAAAAAGCCCCTCGCAAGAGGGGCTTTTTCGTGCACGGGCAGAAAATGGCGTATCAATTTTTTCTTGTGTGCACCGCTACGGTTTCCCTGTACTGCTTGAGTTCGCTCTCAATCGCGGAAAGCTGGTAGTAATCGGAGCCGGCCTGTTTTGCCAATTCAAGTTGTGCGATTGCGCCATGCAGGTTGCCGCGCAGGGCATAGGCATGGGCGAGCGCATGATGCTCCTCTTGCCGTTTGCCGAGAGCCGCGTATACCTGGGCCTGTAATTCATGCAGGCGCGGGTCGTTGGGGTGGCTGATGACCTGCTCGTTGAGCAGTTTGAGCGCATCTTCATATTGCCGTGCCTGCAGCAGCAGTTCGGCGTAGTCGTAGGTCAGTGCGCGGTGCTGCGGAAAATTCTGCGTGGCGCTGCGGTAGAACTCGATGATGCCCTTGTCGTTTTTATCCGCACGCCGGATCTGCCCGGCCAGCGTTGCGATCATCGGGTTATGCGCCGCCAGCTCATGCAACGGGGCAAATTCTTTTGCGGCGCGTGCTGGCTGGTTGCTGCGCAGCAGGGCCAGCGCAAGGCCATAGCGTTGCGCGGTCTGGTTGCCGTATTTTTGCGGGCCCATTGCGTCGGTAAAAAAAGCCACCGCTTCCTGCGGGCTTTTCCGCATGGTTTGCAGTCTTGCGCGCACCAGATGGAAATCGAGGCTGTCGGCAACCAGGCGGAAAGGGATTTGCTGCACGCGGTTTGCAATATCGGCGATGCGTTCGCTGGTGACAGGGTGGGTGCGCAGGTAGGAAGGAGTGTTGCCTTCCAGCAGGCTTGTGGCTTTTTGCAGGCGCTCCAGAAAGGCGGGCATGGCGCGCGCATCGAAGCCTGATTGTTGCAGGGTGGCGAGGCCGATCCGGTCCGCTTCCTGTTCGTGTGTGCGAGTGAAATTAAGTTGCCGCTGGATGGAGCCGGCTTGCGCCCCGACGATTGCCGCCTGTGATGCTTCCGGGTTGCTGCGTGCGGCCAGGATAGCCACTGCGATAGCGGCCATGGCGGCAAGCGAATCAACTTTCTGTCCTGAGATCATGCGCGCAAGGTGGTGCTGCGTGACGTGGGCGATTTCGTGGCCCAATACCGAAGCAAGCTCGGATTCGCTTTGCGCGGTGAGCATGAGGCCGGTGTTTACCCCGATGAAGCCGCCGGGCAGCGCGAAGGCGTTGATGGCATTATCGTTGATGGCGAAAAACTCGAATTCCTGTCCCGGTTCGCTGCTGTTGGCAACCAGTTGATAACCGAGCTGGTTGAGATAGTCGCTGATTTCCGCATCGTCCAGATAGCTCCTGTCGGCCCGGATCTCGATCATACTCTGTTCGCCGATCTGGCGTTCCTGTTGCGGCGAGACTGCCGCCTGCGAAACATCCCCCAGGTCGGGTAAGCCTTCCGCATGGCATAGCAGCGACGATGTCAACAGCATCATGGGTATCAGGGTTCTCATGTCCGGTATGATACCCGCTTTGCCCGGTTGCCCCCAAGCGCATGTGGCTAATGTTTATCCTGGGTTTTGCCCGGAACCCCCCGCTCTGGATCAATACGATGCAAAAGGCATGTATGAGACGGCATGAAACGTGATATAAAACGTGTGTGCCGGGCAAGCCATGCGCCAGTCCGGCCAGCGGGAACTGTATCCCCAGAATATTAACCTTCAGCATCTATCTCTCCATCCAATGGATAAAATCGGCAAGTACGAAATTATCAGGGAGCTAGGCAGCGGTGCGACCAGCACGGTTTACCTTGCGCTGGATCAATTCAATAACCAGAAAGTCGCGCTCAAGTTGTTCAATCCGGACGCCATGCGCGATACGATGAGTGTTAATGCGTATCGCAAGCTGTTGCTTACGGAAGCCTCGCTGGCAGGCAAATTGGCGCATCCGCATATTGTAAAGATA
>JAHFRC010000004.1 GCA_023259015.1 Nitrosomonadales bacterium
CAGCTTCTCCGCAATTTTTCCTTCCAATCCATGACTGGTCGGCTGGTAGAAGCTCACTTCAGGCATACCATCGGGAAAATAATTTTCGCCTGCCGCATAACCCTCTTGTTCGTCGTGCGCGTAGCGGTAGCCCTTGCCGTAGTCGAGCTGCTTCATCAGCTTGGTCGGCGCATTGCGCAGGTGCAACGGTACTTCGCGCGAGCTATCCTGTGAGACGAAGGCGCGAGCGGCATTATACGCGACGTAACCCGCGTTCGACTTGGCCGCGACGGCGAAATAGATCACCACCTGCGCCAATGCCAACTCGCCTTCCGGGGAGCCGAGCCTCTCATAGGTTTCCGCCGCATCCAGCGCAAGCTGTATAGCGCGCGGGTCGGCCAAGCCGATATCCTCCCACGCCATGCGCACGATGCGCCGCGCCAGATAGCGCGGGTCGGCGCCACCGTCCAGCATGCGCACCAGCCAGTACAGCGCGGCGTCCGGATCAGAGCCGCGCACCGATTTGTGCAGCGCGGAAATCTGGTCGTAGAACGCTTCGCCGCCCTTGTCGAAACGGCGCAGATTTTGCGCCAGCGTGTCGTCGAGAAAAGCGGTGGTGATGCTCGATACTTTTGCAGTCTGCGCGGCAGTTTGTAGCTGCTCCAGCACGTTGAGCAAACGCCGCGCGTCGCCATCGGCATAACCGATGATGCGTTCTTTCGCAGCAACATCGAATTCCAAGACTCCCGTTCGGGCTGAGCCTGTCGAAGCCTGTCCTGAACTAGCCGAAGGTGCCCGCCCTTCGACAAGCTCAGGGCGAACGGAGGTTAGATGGTTTATTGCACGCTCGAATAACTGCCCCAGCTCCGCCTCAGACAATGGTTGCAGCACATACACCTGCGCGCGCGACAGCAGTGCGCCATTTACCTCGAACGATGGATTCTCGGTGGTCGCGCCAATGAAAGTAACCAACCCTTGCTCGACGAAAGGCAGGAAAGCATCTTGTTGCGACTTGTTGAAGCGATGCACTTCGTCCACGAACAGGATGGTGTGGCGCCCGCTCTGCTGCAAGGTGTGCTGTGCCTGCGCGATGGCGTCGCGGATATCCTTAACTCCTGACAGCACCGCCGACAGCGGCACGAACTCGGCATCGAAAGCCGATGCCATCAGTCGCGCCAGCGTGGTCTTGCCCACACCCGGAGGCCCCCACAGGATCATGGAGTGCAACTTGCCGGATTCAAATGCGAGACGTAACGGCCTGCCCGGCCCCAACAAATGGGATTGCCCGATGACTTCATCGATATGTTTTGGGCGCAAACGCTCAGCCAGCGGCGCGGCGGGCGCAGGTGATCCAAATAAGTCGGCAGCAGTCATTATGGAAAGTGGGGGGGTTATTCACCCAGCACATCCGCCCCTTTAGGCGGCGTGAATGAAAACAGGCTTGCGGCCAGACGCGGATTGCGCTGCATGCTGGAAAAGCGCAGCACGGTGTTGTGGCCGAAGGTATCGCGCAGTTCCATGACAACCAAGTCGGATTGCGCATTGAAGGCCATGAGGATTTTCTCGAAACTGGTGTCTTTGGCTTTGGGCAAGGCTTGCAGCCATTCCAGTCCATCCCGTTCTTCAATGTCCTTGAGCGCAAAGCTGCGTTCGATTTCGTTATTGCCGGACAGCAAAGCTGCCGGGCTGCTGCCCAGTGCTGCATCCAGTTTTTTCACCGTGACCTGATTCAGTTCCACGTCATGCAGCCAGAATTTTTCACCATCGCCCACGATCAATTGTTCGTATGGCTTCTGGTAAGTCCAGCGGAATTTGCCGGGGCGCTGGAACTGCATGGTTCCGGAGGACGATTGAATTTTTTTGCCGCTTTTGTCCTGCACCACCTGGGTGAAATCGGCTTGCCCGGAACGGGTGGAGGCAATGAAATTTTTCAGCTTGTCGGTGGCAGCGGCATGAGCCGAAAACGGCGCAACGAACAACATTAAGACGGCAAAAATATATTTCATCGTTTCTCTTTTAAAGGATTGAGGAGCATGGATTGAGGAGCGAGTTAAAAAGCAGAAGCCGTGGTTTTCTCAACCCTCGCTCCACAAGCTTCATTCCTGCCTTGCAGGCGCAATCACTTCGCGGTTGCCGTTGCTCTGCATCGGCGTCACCACGCCGGCACGCTCCATCTGCTCCACCAGGCGCGCGGCGCGGTTGTAGCCGATGCGCAAGTGGCGCTGCACCAGCGAAATGGAGGCGCGGCGCGATTTCACCACGATTTCCACTGCCTGATCATATAGCGCATCGGACTCTGCATCAGCGCCGCCTTCGGTATCGCCGCCCTCTCCCTGTTCTTCCAGCGAAGTCAGGATGCCTTCGATATATTGCGGTGCACCCTGCTCCTTGAGGTATTCGGCGACGCGGTGCACTTCATGGTCGGACACGAAGGCGCCATGCACGCGTTGTGGATAACCGCTGCCCGGCGGCAGATAGAGCATATCCCCCTGACCGAGCAGTGCTTCCGCACCCTGTTGATCCAGTATCGTGCGCGAATCGATTTTGCTCGACACCTGGAATGCCACGCGCGTCGGCACGTTGGCCTTGATCAGACCGGTGATCACATCCACCGAGGGGCGCTGCGTGGCCAGCACCAGATGAATGCCGGCGGCGCGCGCCTTCTGCGCCAAGCGTGCGATGAGTTCCTCGACTTTTTTGCCCACCACCATAATCAGGTCGGCCAGCTCGTCGATGAACACTACGATAAGGTGCATTTCTTCCAAGGCTTCTGGATTGTCCGGCGTCAGTGTAAACGGATTGGTGAGCGGCTGTTTGGCCTTGATGGCATCGCGAAATTTCTGATTGTAGCCGGTGATGTTACGTACGCCGAAATGGGACATCAGCTTGTAGCGCTTCTCCATTTCCTGCACGCACCAGTTGAGCGCGGAAGCGGCTTGGCGCATGTCGGTAACCACGGGGGCGAGCAGGTGCGGGATGCCTTCATACACCGACAGTTCCAGCATCTTGGGATCGACCAGCAACAGGCGCGCCTGTTGTGGTGTGGACTTGTACAGGATGCTCAGGATCATCGCGTTGATCGCCACCGATTTACCAGATCCCGTGGTGCCTGCCACCAGCACGTGCGGCATCTTGCCCAGGTCGGCCACCACCGGCTTGCCGGATATGTCCTTGCCCATCGCGATGGTGAGCGGCGAATGCATGTCCGCGTAAGCCTGCGAGCTCAATATTTCGGAGAGTTTCACCACCTGCCGTTTCGGGTTGGGCAGTTCGAGCGCCATGTAAGCCTTGCCGGGTATGGTTTCCACCACGCGTATGCTGACCACCGACAGGGCGCGCGCCAGATCCTTTACCAAGTTGGTGATCTGGCTGCCCTTTACGCCAACAGCAGGCTCGATCTCATAGCGCGTGATGACCGGCCCTGGGTAAGCCGCCGCCACCGTCACTTCCACGCCGAAATCCTTGAGTTTGCGTTCGATCAGGCGCGAAGTGAATTCCAGCGTTTCGGCGGAAAGCACCTCTATTTCATGCGCCGGTTGATCCAGTAAATGCAGCGGCGGCAACGGCGAATCCGGCATGTCGGCAAACAGCGGCACCTGCTTCTCTTCCACCGCGCGCGCGGATTGCTTCACTTCCAGCACAGCCTGTTCGATGTAGATGGGCTGATGTTCTTCCACACGCTTTTTTTCTTCTTCCACCACCGCCGAGCGCTCACTCAATGCCTGAACGCCGATGCGCCTGTCCTGCCATGTCTGCCACGTATTTTTCACCCAATAATAAGCCGACTCGATAGCTGCACCCAGCCAGTCGGTGAAACGCAGCCACGACAGGCCGCTGAACAGGCTGAACCCGACAGCCATCAGCGCCAGCAAGAACAGTGTGGAACCGGTGGAGCCGAGGAATTTCGCCACTGCATCGCCCAACACTGCGCCTAGCATACCTCCGGGCGCTAGCGGCAGCGAGGCTTTCAGGCTGTGCAGCCGCAGCGATTCCAGCGCGCTGCTGGACAACAGCAATACGGCGAAACCCAGCAGCGCCACCCACAAGGCGCGGCGGTCGAACAAGCTGTCTGGGGAAATTTCGCGGTAGCCCGCCCACACTCGCTGTATCAGGAATGCAGCCCACCACCATGCAGAAAACCCGAATACATACAGCAGCACATCCGCCAGCCATGCACCGAACACGCCGCCCGGATTGTGCGGCGCGGCGCCGCTGGCGCTATGCGACCATGCGGGGTCGTTGCGGTTATAGCCGTACAGGATGAGGACCAGATACAGCGCTAAAGCGAGCAGCAACAGCCAGCGGGATTCCCGCAGCAACGCCGCCAGCCGGCTTGGCAGGTGTGAAGATTTGTCAGCAGCACTGCTCAACAACATGCCGTACTCAGCACGAAATAATGTGTATTCATGCTTACCATCATCTGTCCGCAACCAGATTCAGGCTCAGCGCCGTACGTGCCGCCTCACTCCGGTTATTTACACGCAAAGCCTGAAATATCGCAGCGACGTGGATTTTGACCGTGCCTTCCGCCAAGCCGATTGCTTGGGCAATATCCTTGTTCGACAGGCCCTTGGTGAGATGCCGCAACACTTCCATCTGGCGAGCGGTCAGGCCGAATCTGTTGACTCGCCAACTGCGCCCATCCTTCCTGCTATCTTCCATGCCGACAAGAGCATGCTGCAACAATTGCGGCGGCAGATATATGCCTCCACCCATCACAATGCGCAAGGCCTGAAGCATATCCTTGCTGTTTGATGCCTTGGAAACAAAGCCCATTGCACCGTTGTTCATCACATGTTCAATGTCGCTGCGGTAGTCAGTTCCGCTTACCACCACCAGCGGAATACGAGGGTGGTTTGAATGAAAAAGCCTGACCGAATCCATGCCATTGCTGCCTGGCATTTTCAGGTCGAGCAGGGCAAGATCAATATCAGGATTATTTCCTGCTATTTCCATGGCTTCAGAAAAGTTGCCGGCATCCAGAATGTCAACCTTATCACCCAACTGGCTGACGATGTGGTGCATGCCTTCGCGGAACAGCGCGTGATCATCCGCTATCAGTATTTTCATACTTTTCTCCATACTGTTTTTTCTAATCATACAGCATGTTACATTGTGTTGGTCGACGCTGGCGCCGTTTGCGCCACACCGGCTGCATTTTCCTTTAGCAATTCAATATTTATTTGCGCCGCAGCCGCTTGTAGATCGGGCTGCGCTTGGTGTTCGACCACCCCCAGCAACGGGGCGGCCAGTCGCTGTTCCAGCGACGCGATGTTATCACGTAGTGCGAGCATATTCGCATCCGGCACATTGGCCACCCAGCCGGCCAATTTCAGTCCGCAGGCATCAATCGCCCCTGCGGTCAACAGCGCGTGGTTGAGACATCCCAGGCGCATGCCTACTACCAGTATCACCGGCAGCCCCATCTGCTGCGCCAGTTCGGCGCTGTCCTGCCGTTCATTGATCGGCACCTTGAAGCCACCGACACCTTCCACGATCACCGCATCCGCCTGCGATGTCAGTTCACGGTATGACGTCAGGATACGTGATATATCGATGAGCACGCCCGCATTTCTTGCAGCGATATGCGGTGCGACGGGATGCAAAAAACAGTAGGGGTTGATCTGGCCATAACTTGCCATGACATTGCTGGCAGCCCGCAGTTTTTTTGCATCCCCATTATGCTCGTCTTCATCGCAACCTGCCGCCACCGGTTTCATGCCGACCACGCGCAATCCCTTTGCGGCAAAGGCATGCAACAGTGCGCAACTGATGAGTGTCTTGCCCACGCCGGTATCGGTGCCCGTAACGAAGTAATTCATAACTTAAAATCGGTCTGGATGATCTGCGCTCCATCGCTGGTCACGAGCGATTTCGGTTTCCACGCGTGGCCATAGATGATCTCGAAAGTCGCGGGCAACCTGCCATCGCGGCGATGGCATTCATAATTTTCCATTACCTGCTGCCATGCAGCTTTTCCCATCATGCCCTGCGCACGTCCGGTGTTGGCGTTATGCGCGCCGATGCCGCGCAAATCCCGCATCACCGCTTTCATTTCATTGTAGGTTAGCGTGATGACTTCCATATCCATCACCGGCTCGGCGAATCCGCTATGCGACAGCATGTCGCCAATATCGTGCATGTCGATAAAGCGGTTTACATGGGTGTGCCCGTCCACACCGTGAAAGGCGCCGCGCAATTCCTTCAGCGTATCCGGGCCGAAAGTGCTAAACATCAGCAGTCCATCCACTTTCAGCACGCGATGCAAGCCGCGCAAAGTGGCAGGCAAATCGTTGCACCATTGCAGAGTCAGGTTGGACCACACCATATCCATACCGTTGGCAGCCAGCGGCAATGCTTCGATATCGGCGCAGACATGGGCCTGCTTCCCGCTGGCAAACAGCTTGCGCCACCAGCCAGATTTCTCTTTCGCCACATTCAACATGCCCAGTGCGATGTCCAGCGCCACTATCTGTGCCGCAGGATAGCGTTGCGCCAGCTGGCGTGTACCCCGTCCGGTACCGCTGCCCGCATCCAGTATGCACGCGGGTTTATGCCTGATGTAATCAAGGCGCTCCAGCATGCGCTCGCACACCTCGTGCTGCAATACTGCGGCGGCATCGTAATTGTGCGCGGCACGGTTGAAGGCACGGCGCACGGCGCGCTTGTCAATTTCAAATTCATTCATGCAAGAAACCCGTTATCTGCTCCACAAAAATCTCCGGGTGCGACAGAAAGGGTACGTGTGCCGCACCCTTGATGCTGACCAGCCGCGCATCCGGTAATTGCCGTGCGAGATATTCCGATGCGGCGGGTGGTGTCAGCATGTCACGCTCACCCGCAATAACCAAGGTAGCCTGCATAAGCTGCGGCAACACTGCTCGCAAATCGGTATCGCGCAAAATCTGTAACCCACCATGCAGGGCCGCCATATCCGGTTCGCCGCGGCTGAACATGCGGCTGCGCAAATCCGCCAGCAGTTCGCGCTCCGCTTCACTGCCGCGCAATTGCAGGACAAGAAAACGTTTCAGTGTGGATTGATAATGCTGTGTCAGGGCAGATACAAACTGTTGCAATGTATCGGTATCCAGAGCGCACTGCCAATCGGCGCGCTGCACAAAGCAGGGGGTGCTGGCGGCTAGCACCAGTTTTTCCACTTGCGCCGGGAATAACTGCGCCCAGCGCATTGCCACTTGTCCGCCCAAAGACCAGCCGCAAACGGCAACTGGCTCAGTATAATATTGTGACAAGGCTTCCACGATGGAACCCAATGTGTAGCCACCTCCACCTTCCTCCTTGCTGTATCCATGCCCCGGCAAGTCCACACAATGCACACGGAACCGCTGCGCCAACTGCGGCACGACATTGCCCCAGATGCCGCCGTGCATGCCCCATCCGTGCAGCATGACCAGGGGCGCGCCGCTGCCCTGCGATTCAACATGCAAGCTCATGCAGCGCCCCAATCAGTTTATCTACATCCTCTTCGCTATGCGCTGCCGATAGCGAGATGCGCAAGCGTGCTGTGCCCTGCGGCACGGTAGGCGGACGGATGGCGGGCACCCAGATGCCGCGTGCGCGCAGCCCCTCGCTAAGCATAACGGCTTCTTCATTGCCGCCAACCAGCAACGGCTGGATGGGTGTCTGCGAATCCGTCAGGCGCCACTTCAATCCCGCCAACCCTGAGCGCAATTGCGCAATCAATTTCCGCAATTGCTCGCGCCGCCATTTTTCTGTCCGCAACAACTCCAGGCTTGCCAATAGCGCAGTCGCCAGTGCAGGCGGACTGGCGGTGGTATAGATGTAGCTGCGCGCATTCTGCAGCAGCGTGTCGATCACCACTTGTTGTGCTGCAACAAATGCACCGGACACGCCTGCTGCCTTGCCCAGCGTGGCCATGTAGATGATGCGCGGAGAATCCAGTTTGAAGTGCGCCAGCGAACCCCGCCCCTGTTCACCCAGTACACCGAAGCCGTGCGCATCGTCCACCAGCAGCCATGCATCATGCTGCGCGCACAGCGCCAGCAATTCCGGCAGCGGTGCAATGTCGCCATCCATGCTGAACACTGCATCGGTAATGATGAGCTTGCGCCCGCTTGCTACCTGCCCCAACAATTGTGCGAGGTGAGCCATGTCGTTGTGGCGATAGCGTTGCACCTGCGCGCGCGACAACAGCATGGCGTCGTTCAACGAGGTGTGGTTAAGCTTGTCGGCGAACACCGTATCGTGCCTGCCAACCAGCGCCTGCACCATGCCCAGGTTGGCCATATAGCCGGAAGAAAACAACAGCGCGGCTGGCTTGCCCACGAACTGCGCGAGTGATTGTTCCAACTCGTGATGTGCGCTGTTATGCCCGCTGACCAGATGCGAAGCGCCTGCGCCCACGCCATACTGCTGCATTCCCGCTTGCAAGGCGGCAACCAGTTGAGGATGATTAGCGAGGCCAAGGTAATCGTTGCTGCAAAATGACAGGTACGACTTTCCGTTTACAGTAATGCGTGTACCCTGTGGCGATTCCAGCGCGTGACGGCGGCGCAGCAAGCCATGTATGGCGCGCTCGTCGAGTTCGCGTTGTAGTGCGGCAAACGGCATTAACTCTGTTCGGTGGCCGGATACATGCCCAGCTTGTCCAGCAGCGCACGGTCATGCTCCACATCGGGATTGCCGGTGGTCAGCAATTGGTCGCCGTAGAACATCGAGTTGGCGCCCGCGAGAAAACACAAAGCCTGCACCGCATCGCTCATCTGTTGCCGCCCTGCGGACAGGCGCACACGCGCCTTGGGCATGGTGATGCGCGCAACTGCGATGGTGCGCACGAAATCGAGCGGATCGAGATCGGCTGCATCAGCCAGCGGTGTGCCTTCCACCTTGACCAGGTTATTGATCGGCACGCTTTCGGGATAGGGATCGAGATTGGCCAGTTGCGCGATCAGTCCCGCGCGTTGCGTGAGGTTCTCACCCATGCCGACAATGCCGCCGCTGCACACGTTGATACCTGCACGGCGCACACGCTGCAGCGTGTCGAGGCGATCCTGGTAGTCGCGCGTGGTGATGATCTCGCCGTAAAATTCCGGCGCGGTATCGAGGTTATGGTTGTAGTAATCCAGCCCGGCGTCGCGCAATTGTTCGACGTGTTCCTCGCGCAACATACCCAGCGTGGCACAGGTTTCCATGCCGATATTGCGCACCGCCTTGACCATTTCCACCACGCTTGCCATCTCAGCTTCATTCGGCTCACGCCATGCCGCGCCCATGCAGAAACGCCCGGCGCCTTTTTGCTGCGCCGCGCGCGCTGCCTGCACCACAGCTTCGAGTTTGAGCATCTCCTGCTCCTCCACCCCTGCGGAATTGAAAGCCGACTGCGGGCAATAACCACAATCCTCGGTGCAGCCGCCGCTCTTGATGGACAGCAGGGTGGATAATTGCACCGCGTTGGGATCGAAATGTTCGCGGTGTACTTGCTGCGCGCGATACAGCAGGTCGGCGAACGGCAGTTTGAATAATGCCTCGATCTCGTCGACACTCCAACGCTGGGCAGTATTGGATGGTTTGGAAGGGCGAATAAATTGTACGGTTCGGGTTTGCATGGCGTGATAATCGGGTTAAATTGCGACAGGTTCGCATCATCCGCAAAGGGGGTGAGCTTGTCAATTTTAACCGGGTAATTTATGAACATCCGCGCACATATTGAGCATGCATTGCCCGCGCAACCCTGCCTGCTGTGCGGTACAGCCAGCCGCAATGGTGCCTGGTGCTTGCCTTGCGATACCGCCCTGCCCTATTTAACAGCCCCGCATTGCCCGGTGTGCGCCTTGCCCACACTGAACGGAGCGACATGCGGCCGCTGCCTGAAACGTGCGCCGCAATTCGATCGCACGATGGCCGTCTTCGCCTATGCTTTCCCACTCGACAGGATGGTGCAGGCACTGAAGTTTAACGAGCAATTATTCCTGATTCGACAATTCGCAAACAAACTGGCGCAACGCATCGAAGCCCGCCCAGACTGTATCGTGGCAATGCCATTGCATCCGGCCCGCTTGCGCGAGCGCGGCTTCAACCAGTCATTGGAACTGGCGCGGCAGGTCGCGCACAATTTGAAAATCCCGCTGCTAAGCCATGTCTGCCAGCGCATACGCGATACACCGCCGCAATCCGCTTTGCCATGGAAGGAGAGGGGCAAAAACATGCGCAAGGCATTCACCTGCACGGCAGATTTATCGGGGAAGCATGTTGCCGTGGTGGATGACGTGATGACCAGCGGGGTATCGGTCAATGAACTGGCGCGCGCCTTGCGCCAAGCCAATGCACGTGAGGTGAGCGCATGGATTGTTGCGCGGACGTTGCCCCACTCCGGCTTGTAACTCTTCAACCTGAATTCCGTAGTTGAACCACTAAGATCACGAATTAGAATTTTGCCTAGTTATATATAGGTATGCATAGATAATTCGGCATATTGCGGTTCCCATACTCCTGTGTAACAGTTCACGAGCCTCGCCCAATAAAAATACTTGCATGTTCAATCATGCAGAAATTATGGCAGGGCAAAAATAAAAAGAGGCTTACCCGAAGCAAATCCGAGCTTGGTGCAAACCAATACATAGCTGTTTAGCGGTGCGTGGGCGAGCCAATCCTGCGACAAGGAAACTTTTGCTGATTTCTGGTTCTGAACAAGAGAAGGTGAGCATGAAACTCAAGAAAGAAAACTCAGCAAAACCGGCCCCCTTGACGAACACCTGGTCATTTAATTAATGCCATCCTGCCAGTCAATAACTGAACGGGCAAGCATGCAGTTGGGCAACGCATGGCTGATGTATTTCGCTTGCGCCTCGCTTGCCGCTTGCGGCACACAACCGCTCCAGCCATCCGGCAAGCACCTCCAGCAAGAACAAGGCGGCGAAATAAATAAAGCGGCCGGCATTGCGCAACCTGTGAAACGCACTATCCCGCTTTCTCCCCCAACCGCTGCCCCGAAGGCTGAGACCTACAGCGTGGTCGTAGTCAATGTCCCGGCGCAGGAAATCCTGTTCGCGCTGGCGCGCGACGCAAAGATCAACCTCGATATCCATGCCGGTATACAAGGCACCGCCACCCTCAACGCCATCGACCAGACACTGCCACAAATCCTTAATCGTATCGCCAGGCAGGTGGACATGCGCTATGAGCTGGATGGGCAAAATCTGATCGTCATGCCGGACTCTCCTTACCTGCACAGCTACAAGATTGACTATGTAAACATGGCGCGCGATTCAGACGGTGCGATTTCAGATTCTACGCATGTCGGCTCCGGTGCAGCAGGAAATGCAGTTGGGGGCGCAGCCGGCGCTGGCAGTGCAGGCAATAATTCATCGCTTGCCATCAAGAATATTTCCAAAAATCACTTCTGGGAAACCCTGACCCAGAACATCAAGGATATCCTGCGCGAAACAGACAAGATATTGCCGTCCGGCTCCAGTGAAACCATGGTGCAGCAAAGTAGCGCCATCAGCACCAGCGGCACCGGCGTGCAACCTGCGCCGGCAGGCGTTAAAAAATCCGTCGCCAAAATGCCGGGCGTTGAAAACAGCCCGATCCCGGCCACACTGCAGGAAGGCGGCACCACCGTCACGCGCACCAACACCTTTCGTGAAGCCGCTTCGGTGATCGCCAACCCGGAAAGCGGCATCGTTACCGTACGCGCCACAGGAAAACAACATGAAAAAATCCAGGAATTCATTGATCAGGTCATGGCCAGCGTCCGGCGCCAGGTGCTGATCGAAGCGACTGTGGTGGAGGTGCTCCTGAGCGATAATTACAAACAAGGCATCGAGTGGTCGGCTATACGGTTCGGCGCGGCCGGGTTCAATCTGGCACAGAAGGGAACGGCGGGCTTGCCCAGCGACAATGCCCTCAATATCTTCACCCTCAACTATGCCAACCCCAATTCTTCTCACGGCAGTTTGAGCGCGCAAGTTTCCCTGCTGGAATCATTCGGTACGGTAAAGGTGTTATCCAGCCCCAAGTTGAGCGTCATGAATAACCAGACTGCCATGCTGCGCGTGGTGGATAACAAGGTATATTTCATCGTCAATTCGGCCACGGCGCCTTGCGCTCCAGCGCCATGCACCCCGATCATCACTTATACCACCACCGTCAACACGGTACCTATCGGCTTCACCATGAGCGTGACGCCGCAAATCAACGACAGCGACACCGTACTGCTCAATATCCGTCCATCAATTACACGCCTGCTTAAAAATGCCAACGACCCCACACCGGGGCTCGCCATCCCCAATCCGGTGCCGCAAACATCAACCCGGGAAATGGAGTCGGTGCTGAAAATCGAAAACAACCAGATCGCCGTGCTGGGCGGGCTGATGGAGGATCGCGTGGACAAGGTCACCGATGAAGTGCCGCTGCTGGCAAAAATTCCGCTGCTGGGCAATCTTTTCCAGAACCGCAACGACACCACCACCAAAACCGAGCTGGTAATTTTCCTGCGCCCGATTGTCATCAAGGAAGCCAGTGTGAATGCGGACTACAGCGAATTCCGCGATAGCTTGCCTGATGCAGATTTTTTCAAGCAGCAGCCAGGCAGTAATCTGAGCAGCCGGCCGTGATCATAATTTCAAATTAAACATGACAGAAACCGCCCTCTCCCTCAATCCCTCCAGACTGGAGCGCATTGGTGCGGAAGAGGGTAATTACGTTAAAAAATCACATACCCAACAACCCATAGGACGCCTCCTCGTAGCAAAAGGCGTTGTCAGCGAAGACCAGTTGCGCATCGCTCTGCAGGAGCAGAAAAAGAACCATCAGCCGCTGGGGCGCTTGCTGGTAGGGCTGGGCTTCCTGTCCGAAGCCACCCTCCGCGATGTAATGTCGGAAAACCTTGGGCAGGAAAGCGTCGATCTCACTAGCATGATTATCGATCCGGCTGCCATCAAGCTGGTTCCCAAGGACATTGCGCGGCGCTATCAACTGCTACCACTGTCGGTCGATTTGCCCAACCGTCATCTCACAATCGCAATCGCCGACCCGGACAACATCATCGCGCTGGATCAATTGCGCGCGCTACTCAGGGATGAATACCGCCTGATTACTCAGGTGGCGAGTGAATCGGATATCCTGCATGCCATCGACCAGTATTACGGCTTCGAGTTGTCCATCGACGGCATCCTGCATGAGATTGAACCGGGTGAGATGGAGTGCCTGTCGCTGACTCACGGCGTCACTGAATTCAGCCAGCCGGTTGTGCGCCTGATCGACGCTCTGCTCACCGAAGCGGTACAGCAAGGCGCTTCCGACATCCACTTCGAGCCGGAAGGCAGCTTCCTGCGCATTCGCTACCGTATAGACGGCGTGCTGCGCCAGATGCGCAGCTTGCACAAGAGTTTCTGGCCAGCCATGGTGGTGCGCATGAAGGTGATGAGCGGCATGAACATCGCGGAAACCCGCGCGCCGCAGGATGGCCGCATCTCGCTGCGCCTGTCCGGCCGCCCTGTCGACTTCCGCGTTGCTTCGCACCCCACTACACACGGCGAAAACATGGTGCTGCGCATTCTGGACCGGCAGAAAGGCATTGTGCCCATAGAAAAGATCGGGCTGGATGAGGCCGCACTGTCCACACTCAGGATGATCATCGCCAAACCGGAAGGCATCGTGCTGGTGACCGGGCCAACAGGATCTGGGAAAACCACCACGCTGTATTCAATACTCAGCCATATCAACACCGAGTCGGTCAATATCATGACGCTGGAAGACCCTGTGGAGTATCCCCTCGCGCTGACCCGCCAGACCTCGGTGAACGAAGCGGCCAAGCTGGATTTCGCCAGCGGCATCCGCTCCATGATGCGGCAAGACCCGGACATCATCCTGGTCGGCGAAATCCGCGACCACCCTACGGCAGAAATGGCGTTCCGCGCCGCCATGACCGGTCATCAGGTGTATTCCACATTGCACACCAACTCGGCCATCGGCGCGATTCCACGTTTATTGGATATCGGCATCCTGCCGGACATCATGGCCGGCAACATCATCGGCATCATTGCTCAACGGCTGGTGCGCGTGCTGTGCCCGCATTGCAAACATTCCTATCATCCGGATGCCATGGAACGCAAACTGCTCGGCATCAGCCATGATGATGAAATCACGCTGCACCGGGCCGCAGGCTGCGAGCTATGCCGCCACCATGGATACAGCGGGCGGCTTGCCCTCATGGAACTGCTCAAGATGGATAACGATCTCGATGATCTGGTGGCGCGCCGCGCCAGCACCCGCGATCTGAAACAAGCAGCTCTGGAAAAAGGTTTTTGCCCGCTTGCAACGGATGGCCTGCGGCGCGCCCTGGAAGGCATCACCTCGCTATCCGAGGTGGCGCGTGTGGTCGATCTGACCGATCGTATGAATTAGGCAATCCAGGTGGCGCTGTATTCTTACAAGGCGGTCAACGAGCAGGGCAAGACTTCCAAGGGCTTGCAGGACGCGGCCAATGTGGTGGATCTCGAATTGCGCCTGAAACGCATCGGCCTGGACCTGATTCATGCCAATGTGGATGAGAAAAAATCCGGTTTCGGCAACAGGAAAATCAAGCGCGCGCATCTGATCACCCTGTTCTTCAACATGGATCAACTCCTTGGTTCCGGAGTCCCGCTGCTGGAATGCCTGGCCGATTTGCGCGACAGCATGGATGAACCGGAATTCCGCGAGATACTCGCCAGCATGGTGGAGTCTATCGGGAGTGGCAAGAAGCTGTCGCAAGCCATGGCGGAACACCCCGATGCGTTCAACAAAATTCTCGTCAGCCTGACACATGCTGGCGAAGAAAGCGGCCGCCTGCCTGAAGTGTTCAGGCACCTCACCGAATCGCTGAAGTGGCAGGACGAGATGGCTGCGCAAACCAGAAATATGATGATTTACCCTGCCTTAGTCGGCGCCATGGTGATGGGCGTCACCTTCTTCCTGATGATTTATCTGGTGCCGCAACTGATCGGCTTCATCAGGAGCATGGGTCAGGATGTTCCCTTGCAAACCCGTTTGCTGTTGCACACCTCAAGTGTGTTCGTGAATTACTGGCATGTCATGCTGGCGTTGCCACCGGTGTTGTTCGTGTTTTTCAAGCTGTCGCTGAATTACAGCCCAAGCCTGCAATACCGTCTGGATGATCTCAAGCTGAGCATCCGGCCCACCGGCCCCATCCTGCGCAAGATTATCCTGGCGCGCTTTGCCAATACTTTTGCCATGATGTACAGCTCTGGCATCAGCATCATGGAGTGCATCGCCAATTCGCGCGACCTGGTAGGCAACCAGGTGATAGCCAAAAGCCTGGATCAAGTTGAGCGTGAAATCGAGTCCGGTAAAAACCTTACGCAGAGCTTCCAGAACACCGGCGTATTCCCGCCGTTGGTGATACGCATGCTCATGGTGGGTGAAGCCACCGGCCAGCTCGATATTGCACTGCGCAATGTCAGCTATTTTTATGACCGCGACGTGAAGGACTCGATCAGGAAAGCGCAGGTCATGATTGAGCCGGCCATGACCGTCATTCTCGGCGCCCTGCTGGGATGGGTGATACTGTCCGTGCTGTCGCCGATTTATGACGTCATCAGCAAGGTGCAGATGTGATGCCCGGCAAAACTCTCTTGTTCCTCGGCGCCAGCTGCTTCCACGCCCATACCTGGAAGGGTGGCGCACTTTCCATGGAACAGCGCTTTTCCGACAATCAGGAAGGCAAGGAACAATTTGCATTATTCCTGCAAAACCACCGCAGCCCGGCCTACCTGCTCACGGATATTATCGAAGAAGATTTCCGCCATGAAACCGTGCCGCATTTGCATGGTGGGGCGCACACCGCACTGATCCAGCGCAAGTTCGAACAATACTACCGCAACACCCAATTCCGGCAGGCGCTGTTGTTGCAACGCCGGAAAGACGGGCGGCGCGACGACGACATGCTGCTCTCCGGACTGACCAACCCCGGGCTTATCCAGCCGTGGCTGAATATCATGCTGGCAAGCAATACGCCGGTGGCCGGTATTTATTCCGTACCCAACATTAGCGCACCTCTGGCCAAGAACATCCCGTCGAACCACCTGTTGTTGCTGTCCTGGGAAAAATATGCAGGATTGCGCCAGACTTACTTCGAAGGCAAACTCATGCGCTTCTCGCGCCTGACGCCGATGACCAGCGACAAGTCCATCGGTGAGACGGTCGCAGTAGAAGCCGCGCGTACCCAGCAGTACCTGAAGAGCCTGGGCCTGTTGCCGTCAGGGCAATCGCTGAGCGTGTGCATCATATGCCATGCGGATGACAAGCCCGGCCTGGAAGCGCGCCTTGAAAACAGCACTGACATGCAATACGCTTATCTCGACATCCAGGAGATGGGGCAGCACATCAAGTCGAAAACAAACTTTGCCGATTCGGACGCGACGCCGCTCTACCTGCACCTGCTCGCGATCAAGCCGCCGCGCAGCCACTACGCCGCTCCCGCGCACACCCACTTTTTCCAGTTGCTGCAACTCCGCCGCAGCCTGTATTGGCTGAGCGCGGTGCTGGCTATAGGCAGCCTGCTGTGGAGCACCGCCAATATCTTGGAGGGCCGCTGGCTGCGCGATGAAGGCGAATCGCTCAAGCTGCAAACGGACAAGTTGTCGCAGCAAACGCAACAGATCATCCAGGGCTTTCGCAGCACACTGGCCAGTGCGACAGACATGAAAACCGCCGTGCTTCTGGCGCGCAAACTGAACAACTACGCCCCTCCTCCACAAACCGTACTGGATGGCCTCAGCAAAACCCTGGACAATTTCCCGCGCATCCGCGTTGACAAGCTCGCTTGGCAGGCAAGCGCTACGCCCGATACCGCACCGCCCAACGGGGCGGCGGTAAACGCCCCAGCCCAAGTCATCACGCTCAGCGGCGACCTGGCGGAATTTACCGGTGACTACCGGGACGTGCTGGATTACGTGGAACGATTCCAGCAAGCCTTGATAAAAAATGGCCACGGCGTAACGGCGCTGGCCTTGCCGCTGGACATCAGCCCGAAAGGCAGCATTGCCGCAGATATCGGCGAAAACAGCGGCAAGCCCGCGAATTTCTCGCTGAAAATTGTCTGGAGACCGGCATTGTGACCATCTCCAAATCAGATTTCCCGCACATCAAGTGGAGCCTGCTTGCTTTTTTATTTGCGCTGTGCGTAGGAGGTGCGTCCATCATTGTCAGCAAAGACTTTAACGTTCGCTCACAGCGCTATCAGCATGCTGCGGCTGGCCAATTAAGCCAGGCGCGCAGCCAGCTTGCCGCAGCCAAGCAGGATATCGAGAACATGAAGGCCTACACTCTCGAGTACGGTGATTTACTGAAACGCAACATCATCGGCAACGGCCAGCGCCTGGACTGGGTTGAGGGCATGGACAACCTGCGCAAACAGAGTCTCGTGCTGGATTTCAAATACACCATCGCGCCGCAAAGACCCTACATGCTGCTCCCGCCGCTGGACAGCGGAAAATTTCAACTGAACATCAGCGATATGAACCTGCAATTCGAGTTGCTGCATGAGGAGCAACTAACCGCCTTCTTCGATGCCCTGCGCACCGGCATCAAGGGCTGGTTCATCCTTGACCATTGCTTGCTGGAGCGCAGCTCTGCCGGGCCGGGCAATGACAACAAGTTGCGCACCCCCGGCGCTGCGCCGCGACTCAAGGCTGAATGCACAGGCGGGGTGTTGACACTGGATAACAGGGAAGCAAAATGAGATACGCCTTGCTTGCCCTGCTGCTCGTTTTACCTGCCGCACATTCCGTGCAGGCAAGCGGCCTCGGGCGCCTGTTCTTCACACCGGAACAGCGCGTGCAACTGGAACAGGAGCGCAAGGCAATTGCTGAAGACGGGCCGCCCTCTTCAGTGCTGACCGTCAATGGCATTGTGCAGAGAAAAGGCGGGGTGCGCACCGTATGGATCAACGGTGTAGCGCAAAACGCTGGCAACAGCGACGAACAGAGTCCTGAAGCGTTGCCGGTTCCCGTACCTGGGCAATCCAAACCGGTAAAAATGAAAGTCGGACAAAAAATCATATTGGATCAACCCGTACAGTATTCACCTGCGCCGACGCCGCAAGAACAACCCGCTCCCGGCAAGTAACCCATGTCGCACTTTCTTCAGGCTGGCAATTTTCCACGCTGCTTGTATTTGCAGCGAGGGGCGGCGCTGTTGATGATGCTGGTGATTATGGTGATGGGCGCAGTTACGATCCTGGTCAGTTCACTGAGTAGCGCAGCATTGCAAATCAAGCGCGACAAGATTACTGCCGATGCATTTTCTCAAGCCAAAGAAGCGCTGATCAGCTATGCCGCTTCTGTGGCCATCACGCCCTCAGGCAGCAAACGCCCTGGCGACCTGCCATGCCCCGACCTCAACAATGACGGCCTGGCGGAAACTTCTTGCGGCAATGCGTCCGGCAGCACCGGACAGAATCTGCGGCTGGGGCGCCTGCCCTGGAAAACGCTGGGCCTTCCGGATTTGCGCGACAGCAGCGGTGAAAGGCTGTGGTATGCGGTCTCCAATAATTTTAAAAACAATGCACGAACCGCACTGCTTAATAGCGACACGCCGGGAACCATTACCGTGCTCGCATCCGCCGGCAATATTCTGTACAACGGCGGCGCAAGCGGAACTGGTGCAGCAGCCGTCATCATCGCCCCTGGCGATGTCCTGCAACGCACCGACCAATCCGCTTTACAGGATCGCGGCAGCGCAGGCGTCAACAATGCGCAAAATTATCTGGATATCGCCCTTGGCGAAGACAATGCCAATTTCGTGGATGGCTCGTCAGGCAATGGATTTATCCAGGGCAAAATCAAGGATGGCAATGGCAAAATAATACTCAACGACCAGTTGCTGGTCATCACGCAAGACAACATCATGCAGGCCGTACAAAAGCGCGTCGCAGCAGAGGTGAAGCAATGCCTCAACGAATACGCCAGCGCCACGCAAAATAAGGGGCGCTATCCGTGGGCAGCCAAGCTTGACCCATCCGCTGCCGTCAGCTACAGCGACAGCAGCAACCGCCTGTTCGGGCGCATCCCGGACAACCCATTTGGCAATACCGCAACAGACAGCGGCAACCAGATGATCGACACATGGACGGGCAATTGCAACATCAACTCTTTATCCGGGTGGTGGCTGAACTGGAAGGAAGTGGTTTTCTATGGTTTGGCCGATGCCTACAAACCGGTCAACCCGTTATTCATCCCTGCCGCAAATGCATGCGCCGGCGCAGGAGCCTGCCTCGGCGTCAATCCGCCTTCCGCAGCAACAGACAAGAAATTCATCGTAATTGCCGCAGGGAAAAAACTGGCCGGGCAGGCACGCACCAGCAATGCCGACAAAGGCGCATTGGGTAATTATCTGGAATCGCCCAACAATGGCGGTGCAACGGCATTCGCGCAAGGGGCCTTTTTGGCAACCTTCAACGATACGGTAGTGTTCCCATGATGAAGCGCGTTGAGGCATGCCAGGCACAAGGCGGGTTCTCATTGGTCGAGATGGCTGCCGTACTCGCCATCGTGGCCCTTTTACTGGGTGGCTTGTTGCCGGCAATATCGGCCCAAATCGAACAGCAGCGCAGGAATGAAACCCGCAAATACATGGATGAAGTGCGCGATGCGCTCTTGGGGTATGCCATCGCCAACAAACGCCTGCCATGCCCGGACACCAATAATGATGGAACGGCGGAGGCTGTATGCACCTCTGTCGCCTCGCAGGCCGGATTCTTGCCATATAAGGACTTGGGCGTAACCGACAAAGACGCCTATGGCAACGTGCTGGTGTATGCCGTCACCAAGGCATTTGCGGATAGCGCGACGTATTTTACCCTGAGCACTGCGGGAACAATGCGCATCTGCACAACGGCCGCATGCACCGCCAATCTCACCAACAACGCTGCAGCAGTGATCATCTCGCGCGGCGCTAACTGGGCAAATACGCCTTCAGCCGACGAAGCGGAAAACACCGATGGCGATACCGATTTCGTCAGCCACGATTTCGTGCAGGGCGGTTTTGACGACATGGTGGTTTGGCTGTCGCCCAACACCGTATTCAGCCGCATGGTCATGGCGGGGCAATTGCCGTGAGGGTTGGAAGAGATTAGCCCGGCAGGGTGCGGTGCGCGCAATTGTCAGCGGTAGCCCGGCAAATGACGCTGCGGAACCACCTCCCGCTCAATCACCCTATACGAAATTTGTTGTCTGCTTCGAATGTGCGTGGGAAAATCGGAACCAATCAACAACTTTCCGATTCATGGCATAGTGAGCATCGCACCCATCGGCATTCTCGGCGGCACTTTCGACCCCATTCATTTCGGTCATCTGCGCCTCGCGCAGGAGGCGCTGGAGCAATGCAATCTTGCCGCTGTGCGCTTCATTCCCAGCGGCACTCCGCCGCACCGCAATGTACCTTATGCCAATGCACAGCAACGGCTAAACATGGTGCGCTTGGCGCTGCAAGGCAACCCCGCATTCGTGCTGGACGAACGCGAAATCAATCGCACTAACCCCTGTTACACGGTGCATACACTCACCGCGTTGCGTACCGAATTAGGCGCGCAACAGCCGCTGTGCCTGCTGATGGGCGGCGACGCTTTTCTGTTGCTGCACACTTGGCATGAATGGAAGCAATTATTCGGGCTGGCACATATCGTGGTCATGCAGCGTGCGGGAGGGCTTCCGCTGGGCAATGCCATGAGCAAAGCGGACATAGCGCTGCAACACGAGTATCATGCGCGCCTCGCGCCGGCGCCGCGAGTGCTGCATGAATCGCCTGCCGGGATAATATTGGTGGCGGACATGCATGCCCTGGAAATTTCCGCTACCGATATCCGCAGGCGTTGCGCCGAAGGCAAGAGCATCCGTTACCTGCTGCCGGATGCAGTAGCCGATTACATCCAATCACAACAACTTTATACACGATATGCTGGATGCTGAAGAAAAAACCAAGGCCGTCGTGGCTGCGCTGGAAGACATCAAGGCCGCCGACATTACCGTGCTCGACACCAGCAAATTAAGCGCGCTGTTCGAGCGCATTGTAATTGCCAGTGCCCAGTCCACACGCCAAACCAAGGCACTGGCCGACAACGTGGTGGTTAAACTCAAGGAGCGTGGCGAAGAAATTCTTGGACGCGAGGGCGAAGAAGCCGGCGAGTGGATACTGATCGACCTTGGCGAAGTGGTGGTGCATATCATGCAACCTGCAGTTCGCGCCTACTACAACCTGGAAGAGCTGTGGAGCATGCAACACCTGCCGCGTAGCGCCCCGCACAGGAAACCGTGAGGCTGCCGGTTTTTTCAGGATGAAACTCTGGATCATGGCCGTCGGCCACAAAATGCCGGAATGGATCAGCGCCGGGTTTAACGAATACGCCAAGCGCATGCCGCGCGAGGCCAGGATTGAACTGATGGAAATCAGGCCGGAACCGCGCACCACGGGCAAGAACGTGGCGCAGATCATGGAAGCGGAAGCGCGGCGCATACTCTCCACGCTTCCGCAGAATTGCCTGCACATTGCGTTGGACGAAAAGGGGATCCCCTGGACAACGCACCAGCTCGCGGACAGGATGCAGCAATGGATGGGCGATGGGCGCGATGTAGCCTTCATCATTGGCGGGGCGGACGGGCTGCACAAATCGGTGAAAAATGGGGTGCAACAGCTTATGGCATTGTCGGCGATGACGCTGCCGCACAGCATGGTGCGCGTGTTGCTGGCGGAGCAGTTGTATCGTGCGTACAGTCTGTTGCACAATCACCCTTACCATAGGGAATAGCACGTTACGCCCCTGCAATTTTTTGTATAAAGGCCTTTATGAGCATCATTCAGCAGCGTGTTTATCTTGCTTCGCAAAGCCCGCGCCGCCGCGAGTTGTTGAAGCAGATCGGAGTCAATTTCGAACTGTTGTTACTGCGTTCCGACCATCGCCGCATGGAGGATGTGGATGAAACTCCGCGCGCGGGTGAGCCGGCGGAAGAGTATGTGCAGCGTATTTGTAAAGACAAGGCGCTGGCCGGATGGGATGCATTACTGGCGCGCAACCGGCCGCTTTTCCCGGTGTTGGCCGCCGATACCACAGTGACGCTGGATGGCAGCATCCTCGGCAAGCCGCGAGACCGCGAAGATGCCGCCGCCATGCTGCGCCAGCTCTCCGGGCGGCAGCATCTGGTGCTGAGCGCGGTGTCGGTCGCCCTCGATGAGCGCATCGAGACTCGCCTGAGCACAACCACAGTTACTTTCGCTGCCTTGAGCGAGGAACGCATTCACCGTTACCTGCTTACCAACGAGGGGCATGACAAGGCAGGCGCTTATGGCATCCAGGGCCATGCCGGCGCATTTGCGCAACGCATCGAAGGCAGTTATTCCGGCGTAATGGGGCTGCCGCTGTTTGAAACCGTCGAGCTGTTGCGCGCCTTTGGATACCCCGCGCCATGAGCGAAGAAATCCTCATCAACGTCACGCCGCAGGAAATACGCGTCGCCCTGATGCAGCAGGGCGCGGTGCAGGAATTGCACATTGAGCGCGGCAGCCATCTGGGCATGGTGAGCAATGTTTATGTCGGGCGCGTGAAACGCGTGCTGCCCGGCATGCAATCCGCATTCATCGACATCGGGCTGGAGCGCTCCGCCTTCCTGCATGTCGCCGACATCTGGGAAAACCGCCACAACGGCGATGCCGCCAAACCGATTGAAAAAGTGCTGTATGAAGGGCAAAGCCTGCTGGTGCAGGTTATCAAGGATCCGCTCGGCAGCAAGGGCGCCAGGCTTTCCACGCAGATCAGCATTGCTGGACGCCTGCTGGTGTACTTGCCGCAGGAATCGCATATCGGAGTGTCACAACGCATTGAGAGCGAGGCCGAACGCGAGTTGTTGCGCAGCAAGCTGCAACAACTGCTGCCGGCAGGCCATGGCGGCGGCTACATCATCCGCACCATGGCAGAAGCCGCGTCCGACAAGGAGTTGCTGGCCGACATCGAATACCTCGACAAGCTGTGGTGCAAGCTGCAGGAACAGGCAAAAACCGCTCCCGCCCCCTCGCTGCTGTACCAGGAACTCAACATCAGCCTGCGCGTGCTGCGCGATTTCGTCAATGAAGACACCACGCGCATCCTGGTGGATTCGCGCGAATCCTACCAGCGCATGGCGTCCTTCGCGCAGGACTACATTGCCGGGGCGCTTCCGCTGCTGGGACACTATGCCGGCGAACGTCCGCTGTTTGACCTGTATGGCGTGGAAGAAGAAATAGAGCATGCGCTATCACGCCGGGTAAGCCTGAAATCCGGCGGCTACCTCATCATTGACCAAACCGAGGCGCTGACCACTGTCGATGTGAATACGGGAGGGTTTGTCGGCGTGCGCAATTTCGACGACACCATCTTCAAGACCAACCTGGAAGCCGCGCACGTCATTGCGCGCCAGTTGCGCTTGCGCAACCTCGGCGGCATCATCATTTGCGATTTCATTGACATGGACAGCCAGGAGCACCGCGCAGCCGTGCTGGAAGAATTCAGGAAAGCGCTGGCACGCGACCGCACGCGCATCACGGTAAACGGGTTTTCCACACTTGGCCTTGTCGAAATGACGCGCAAGCGCACACGCGAAAGCCTGGCGCACATCCTGTGTGAATCCTGCCCCACATGCCAGGGGCGCGGCGAGGTGAAAACCGCACAGACGGTGTGCTACGAGATACTGCGCGAGATTGTGCGCGAGGCGCGCCAGTTCAATGCGCGCGAATACCGTATCCTGGCTTCGCAAAAAGTTATCGACCAGTTCCTTGATGAAGAATCGCAAAGCTTGGCGCAGCTTTCCGACTTCATCGGCAAACCGGTGTCGCTGCAGGTGGAAAACCTGTACAACCAGGAACAGTACGATGTCATTCTCATGTGACTCCACCCCGGTTAGCCGGGTTAACGAAATTTTATGGGAGTTGCACAATGGCATGCGGGTTTACATAGTTAACGCCCGCGTTCTGCTCCTCATTGAACAATTAAAAACAAAGTTACGTTGCCATAACAAGCCAAAAGGGCAGTAGCCAAATAGCGTTAGCATTTCAGGCAAGATTTTTGCTATACTTTTCGGCCGCATAACTTGGTATTCAAGTCCAGAAGCTAAACCCCATGGGAAATTGTCGATGAAAAAGCAATTGATACTCAGTGGGTGCTGCATTCCTCGCCGCACCTGTTTTCGCAGCCGAACATATCCAGGTCAAGGGCAAACTCAACGCCATCAATGTAACCGGTGAAACCGACGCCGCAAAGGTACAGCAAGCATTACCTGCAACCGCTGCTTATCGGAAACAAGGGCGGCGCAAGCCGTCCTGTTATAAACCATTCCAGCCAACCTGAGAAAATAGATTTATGCAGCTTACCCAGTACACTGATTACTCTTTGCGGGTTTTGATTCACCTTGCCAAAAGAGCCGATGGCTTGGCCACCGTTCCTGAAATCGCCGAGTTCTATGGTATTTCACGCAACCACCTGGTCAAGGTCATCCACAATCTTGCCGCCAAGGGCTTTATCTTGACTACGCGCGGCAGGAATGGCGGCATGAAACTATCCCGTCCGCCATCCAAGATCATATTGGGTGATGTGATACGCAACACGGAGTCCAACTTCGACATTGCAGAGTGCTTTAACACCGCAAGCAATTGTTGTGTCATAACCCCCAATTGCGGCCTGAGATCGATATTCCGTGAAGCGCAAATGGGCTTCATCAAGGCGATGGACAAATACACCCTGGCTGATGTCGTAACACGCGGCGGCCTGCTGAACAATCCTGTTAGACCTCCTTTTGCTTCAAGAAGCGGCTAACCCAAAAAAGTTTAACGGTCTATAACCTAGTATTGCAAATATATTAAAATCCGCATTTGGCGCCATCCAATCACCAACCCAACCGGAAGCTTCCGCTAAAAAATCACCATGCAATATCCCGCTTTCTATAATTCGGTTCGTACAATTACGCTGCACGACCCCCTGTCAGAACTGCTGGGAGCAAGCGTGGGCGGCCTGCTGGAATATGGTTATCTCGATGCGGTAAAACTTGCTGGACATTCCTGCCCGACGCTGGCAGGCGCTTATTTAATGACGTTCAAAGCGCTGGCAACGCTGTACGGCGATGATATTCCTGAGCGCGGCAACATCCGCGTGGCGTTTCGCGATGACCAGGGCAACGGGGTAACCGGCGTCACCGCCAATGTGGTCAGCCAGATCACCGGTGCTGCCGGCGATGGAGGCTTCAAGGGCCTGGCGGGAAAATTCAAACGCAACGGACTGCTGTCATTCAATGCCGGGATAGAAGGCATGATCCGTTTCGAACGGATTGATGAGGCGCGCACGGTGGAGGCGGACTACCATCCGGAAGAGGTGCCGCCGGATGAAGACATGTTCATGCTGCTGCAAGGCCTGCTCGCCCAGCGCGCCAAAACAGGGGATCAGGATACCTTTGCGGAACTGTGGCAGGGCAGGGTGCGGCGCATCCTGATCGACCACTTTGACGATCCCGCACTGGTAACCATCACACAACGATAATTCAAGCCAACAAGCAAGGAATATTATTATGCAGACCATAACCAAATACCTGTCCGCAGAGCACCGGCACTGTGATGACATGTTTGCCGACGCGGAAGCGGCGGCGGCAGCGGATGACCTGGCCGCCGCACAGGCCGGATTTACTGCCTTCCATCAGGGAATGGAGCATCATCTGTCCAAGGAGGAAAACATCATGTTCCCCGCCTTCGAGCATGCCACCGGCAGCAGCATGGGGCCAACCAGCGTGATGCGCATGGAACATGAACAGATGCGCGAACTGTTTGCGGAGATGCAGGCAGCGCTTGACGCGAAGGATACCAGCGCATTCGCCGGGCTGGCGGAAACCTTGCTGGTGCTGATGCAACAGCACAACTTCAAGGAAGAGCAAATGCTCTACCAGATGGCAGACCGCACCTTGAATGACCTCGAGGGCATCATCCGGCAAATGGAAGCGCTGCCATAACAACACCGCATGACGGAGCCGCCCGCAACCCCCCCGATAGAACTGGATGTGCGCTACCTCGAGCCGCCTGAGCCGTTGGAGCAGGCGCTTGCCGCCATAGCCAGGCTCAGGCCGGGTGAACAGTTGCGCGTACTGCTCCACCGCGAACCTTTTCTGCTTTACGCCATGCTGCGCGAGCGCGGCTTTACGCACCGCACCACGCAGTTGGCCGATGACAACTACGAAATCCTGATCTGGCAATGAGCATGGCCGGCTTATCCCTGGAGCAAGCGCCGCCCATCTCGGTGCCGTTCCGGTTCTTTCTCGTTGCGCCGCTGTTCCTGCTGCTCGCCGCACTCGCCCTGCTGGCCGCAGGCCCTGCCGCCCTGGAATCGCGCTGGAGCCAGCCGCTGCTCGGCATAACCCATCTGTTCACCATCGGATTCATGAGCATGGTTATGAGCGGCGCCATGCTGCAACTGCTGCCGGTCCTGGCCGGTGCGCAAGTTCCCAAACCGCACCTGACGGCATGGGCCATCCACTTGCCGTTGCTTTCTGGCGCCTTGTTGTTGTGCGGCGGCCTGTATTTTTCTACGCCAGTATTGGTCACCCTCGCCATCCCGCTGCTCGCTTGTGCGTTTGCGGTATTTCTCGCCATCGCCATTTACAGCCTCGCTCGCGCGCCGGCGCGTAATGCCAGCACACAGGCCATGCTGCTGGCACTGGCTGCATTGTCGCTCACGGTCAGTCTGGGGTTGCTGCTGGCTGCGTGCATAAACGGCATGCTGAATTTATCCATGCAGCCGCTGGTTGCGCTGCATGTGGGCTGGGGCCTGCTCGGCTGGACAACGCTGCTGGTGGTGGGAGTGGCTTACCAGGTAGTGCCGATGTTCCAGCTCACGCAGCCCTATCCGCGCAACGTTGCGCGCTGGCTGAGCGGCGCGCTGTTTACGCTGTTGTCGGCATGGTCGTGCCGCCTGCTGTTGCCGGAGCCTTTTGCCGGCTTACTGGCTTTCGCCGCCGCATGCGGCGTGGCCGCATGCATCGCCACATTTGCCATCATCACGTTGCGCTTGCAGCAGAAGCGGCGGAGAAAGGTGCCGGACATTACTTTGCAATTCTGGCGCACCGGCCTGTTCAGCCTGCTTGCAGCAGTCTTGCTGTGGCTTGCAGGGCAAGCCAGTGCAATGCTGTCCAACAGCACATTCTATGCATTAGCGCTGGGCATGCTGTTCATCATCGGGTTCGCCCTGTCGGTGATACAAGGCATGCTGTACAAAATCACCCCGTTCCTGGTCTGGTTCCACCTGCAAGGCAAACTGCCTCCCGGGAAGGCGCCGCACATGAAAAATATCATCACGGATCGCACCGCACGCTGGCACTGGCGCATCCACCTTGCCAGCCTTATATTCTGCCTCGCCAGCGCGATGTGGCCCATGCCGTGGATTTATGTGGCGGGCAGCGCATTATTGCTGGGCGGCATACTGTTGCTGGCCAATCTTTGCCGCGCGTGGAATATATACCTGCGCGCCGTTGCAAAAACCTAGCTCAAATACGGATGTCTTGAGCTGTCATCCCGTCGTTCACAAATAAATCCTCCTGTTATCGCGCGATTACCCGCAAGGTGAATCTCGCTTGGGGAATAACCTGTTGTTGTTCTTCGCGGCCTTCGCGCTCTTCGTGGTGAGTCGAATTTAGCTTTAGCCCACATAACTCCCTCATCATTGTCAGCAAACACTGACGGCAATATCTCCCCGTCCTTTATCCCGGCAACGCAGACAGGGGTTTATTAAGCCCCGGTTAATAATCACCTGCTAGATTGATATCAAATACCGGTTAATTTGAAAATCAACTTCATTGATTGCTAAGTTGTTGCATGGCCATGAATGAAATCCTGCAACTCTTGCAAGCGCATGGCAAGCAACATAGAACAGAAGCTTCCGAATAATGGATTGGGTATGAAACTGGTCGATTCAATAAGATATGTAGGTTTCAAAACAACGGGACGTTTGCCATCACCCAAAGGCTTGGCTTCGGCTGTCATCAGCTTGCTGCAAGGTGATGATTACAATATCGACGAGCTGGTTCGTTTGATTCAGTCTGATCCGGCTATTGCGGGAGAGCTGCTGAAATTTTCCAATGCTGCCAACTTCGGCCATAGCAGCCCCATAGTTTCAATCCCCAAAGCCGTCATTGCACTCGGCACACGCCAGGTAAGCATTATCGTCAGCGCCTTTTCTGTGCTGCGCAGCCACCGCATGGGCAAATGCACACCATTCGATTACGAGAAATTCTGGTCACGCGCTTTGGCGACCGCCATTTCAGCGCAAGCACTGGCTTCTTATACCAAGTTTAATGCTGAGGAAAATTTTACTGCCGGGCTGTTATGCAGCCTTGGAGAATTGGCTCTGGCATCCGTTTACCCGGATAGCTATGGTGAAATAATTTCCAAATCCGACGATAGGCATAATCGGATTAAACTGGAGCAAGAAGCCTTTGGCTGCGATCACCGTGAACTGGGCGCCACACTGGTGCTGGAGTGGGGGTTGCCATTAAAGCTCGTAACAGCAATTTGTCATTGCGAAGCTCCTGACGATGCGGGTTTCCAGGAAGGATCACGGATTCATGAACTGACCTTGTCTTTGCACGTTGCGCTTACCCTGGCCGACATCTGCGTAGCAGATGGCGCCGCCCGCAAGGAAATGTTGCCAAGCCTGTACGCTAAAGCCGCCAGGCTGGGCATCAGCGCGGAAGAAATAAACTCGACAGCCGGCGACATCATCGCAAATTGGAAAGAATGGGGAAAGCAACTAAAAATCCAGGTTCTTTGCTGATGGACAACATGCGCGGATTTCCGTGCAGCATCCTCAAGCTTCCAGTAACTGCGCCGAAGCGGCTCTTCGTTAACAACAACTTCACGAGTTTTCCCATATGTTCCGCAAAGGGACGCCGACCCGCTACGGGCAATGGCTAACCCGTGCTCCGGGTTAGCCCAATAAACTCTCCGGTTGCACCGTACTCCCCCGTACCTCCACCCGCTTATGCCGCGACTGTCCTCCCTGTTTGAGTTCGACATTGCGTAGCGGAACGCTGAAGCAGTCCGCGATGAAGCGCAGCAGCGCTTCGTTGGCGCGCCCTTCGATGGGCGGGGCGGCGAGTCGGATTTTCAGCGCATCGCCGTGCAGACCGGCCACTTCACTGCGTTTGGCGCCGTGCTGAACATGCAGCACCAATGTGATGGTGTCCCCGTCGCGGCGGTGCCATGTATTCATATCAGAGCAATCTGACGGTCAGATTCTCCAGCCAACCCAGCGGCACGATGAGGATAAGCTGACACACGATGAGCAGCACCAGCAGAGAAAAGTCGATGTTGCCGAGCGGCGGAATGATCCGCCGCAACGGAGCGAGGAAGCGATACGTGACAACATTCAGCAACCCGGCTATCGGCGTATGCGGATTGGTCCACGACAAGATGGCCTGGACGAACAACGCCCCCATCAGCAGGTATACGCTGAGCTTGATCAGCTTGACCACTGTCCATGCGAGCAAGCCGGGTAATGGAAATACAGCAAATGGGAAACCTTGCGCCCACAGCACAGCGGCGAGATAAATCGCTTCCACCAAAAATGCCAGCAGCAATGAGGCGGCGTCATAGCCCCAGACGGAGGGAATGAACCGGCGCGCACGCAACACCAGAAAATTGGTGAGCGCCATGATGAATTCGCCCAGCGGATTGCGCATCGGAGCGCGCAGCCATTGCAGGTAGAAACGCAACAGCAGGATGGCCGCAAACGGCTGCAACAGCGCGTCGAGCAGGAATAACAGGGCCTCGTTCAGCATGTCAGTTTGCACCACCTAATTCGTCACCCATCTCTTTGGATCGGGCGGCAGCGGCCTTTGCCGCCATAATGATGCGCTGCTTTACGGTATCTCCTATCTTCTCGTCCATGCTGAGCAAGGCGCGTTCGGTGGTGCCGTTCTTCGAGGTGACGCGGGTGCGTAGCGTGGCTGGATCCTCCGCGTTCTCCGCGCTAGCGAGCTTTGCTGCCCCCAGCACCGTTACTAATGCCAGTTCACGTGCTATGTTCCCTGGAAGGTTAAGCTCTTTGCCGGCCTGCTCCAAAGCTTCAATGAAATAAAAAACGTAGGCTGGGCCACTGCCGGACACAGCTGTAACAGCATTCATTTCATCTTCATTTTCTACCCAAATCGTTTTCCCAACTGAGCGAAGAATTTTATCTGCCAAATCAATATGAGTTTTTGTTGGGCCTCCAAGTAACGAAGGCCAAGGATACAAACCTGTTATGCCTTCGCTAATCAGTGCCGGAGTATTGGGCATTGCTCTTATAAGAGGGGGATTGTTCCAGCCTAGCCATCGAGCAATAGATACAAGGTTAATTCCAGCAGCAATACTTATAACAAGCGGTTTTTCGTCTTGGTGGCATATGCTGGATAAGCTCTCTGCCACTTCTCTTATTTGATTGGGTTTTACCGCCAATATAATAACACTGCTGTCATTGACCACCTGCGCCAAGTCTTCTGCAGCTTTCACTTTGAATTCATGCTGCAATCGTGCACGAGCATTCGGATTCGGATCAACTACACGTATTTGTTCTGCCGTAAAAGCACTTTGCTTGATTAGCCCGCCTATCATGGCATTCGCCATGTTGCCGCCGCCGATGAAACAGATGTTCATTTATTTTTCTCCATAATTTCGTTGTCCGAAGATGGCAGTGCCGACACGCACGATGGTTGCCCCTTCCAGTATTGCTGCCTTAAGATCATACGACATGCCCATCGACAAGGTATCCAGTTCCAATCCTTGCGCGTTAAGCCGCTGCATCAACTCACGCAACCGCGCGAACGGTTTGCGCTGCTCTGACAAACCTTCCACAGGCGCGGGAATCGCCATCAGCCCGCGCAGCCTGAGATACGGCAAGCGCGCCACGTCCTGCGCCAGCCCAGTTGTCTCTTCTGGCGCCACGCCGCTCTTGCTGTCTTCGCCGCTCACATTCACCTGGATGCACACATTCAGCGGCGGCAAATTTTGCGGACGCTGCGCAGACAGGCGTTCGGCGATTTTTAATCTATCCACGCCGTGTACCCAGGCAAAATTTTCCGCGATGCTGCGCGTCTTGTTGCTCTGGATCGGGCCGATGAAGTGCCACTCCAACGGCAAGTCGCGCAACGCTTCGATTTTGTCCAGCGCTTCCTGCAAGTAGCTCTCGCCGAAGGCGCGTTGCCCGGCATGGTAAGCCTCGCGCACCGCAGATGCGGAAAAAGTCTTGCTCACGGCCAATAAGGTAATGCTTTCCGCACGCCGTTGCGCCGTGCGCGCGGCCTGCGCGATGGCACGGTTAACGGCTTGCAAGTTGGAAGCAATTATGGTCATAATCTGTGCATTGCCATACCCTGTGACTGCGCCGTTGCGCGATCCACGAATCAGCGAGGATTATAATGGATATTACCGAACTGCTTGCCTTTGGCGTCAAGAACAAGGCTTCCGACCTGCACCTTTCCGCCGGCTTGCCGCCGATGATCCGCGTGCATGGCGATGTGCGCAGGATCAACCTGCCGCCGATGGAACACAAGGAAGTGCATGCCCTGGTGTATGACATCATGAACGACGGGCAGCGCAAGATATACGAAGAGAACAAGGAAATCGACTTTTCCTTTGAGGTTCCCGGACTCGCGCGTTTCCGCGTCAATGCCTTCGTGCATAACCGGGGTGCGGGCGCGGTGATGCGCACCATTCCTTCCAAGATAATGTCGCTGGAAGAACTGAAGTGCCCCAAGATTTTCGAAACCATCTCCGATTTCCCGCGCGGCATGGTGCTGGTGACGGGGCCTACCGGTTCCGGCAAATCCACCACGCTGGCGGCGATGGTCAACCACCGCAACGAAAACGAAATGGGCCACATCCTGACGGTGGAAGACCCGATCGAATTCGTGCATGAAAGCAAGAAATGCCTGATCAACCAGCGCGAAGTCGGCCCGCACACCCTGTCTTTCCAGAATGCATTGCGCAGCGCCCTGCGCGAAGACCCTGACATAATCCTGGTGGGTGAAATGCGCGACCTGGAAACCATACGCCTGGCTATGTCTGCGGCGGAAACCGGCCACCTGGTGTTCGGCACGCTGCACACCAGTTCGGCGGCCAAGACCATCGACCGCATCATCGACGTGTTCCCCGCCGACGAAAAGGAAATGGTGCGCGCCATGCTGTCCGAATCTCTGCGCGCGGTGATCTCGCAGACCCTGCTTAAGACCAAGGACGGCAATGGCCGCGTGGCGGCGCACGAAATCATGATCTGCACACCGGCCATCCGCAACCTGATCCGTGAAGCCAAGGTGCCGCAGATGTATTCCGCCATCCAGACCGGCGGGAGTATCGGGATGCAGACCCTGGATCAGTGCCTTGCAAATCTGGTCAAGGCCAACATCGTGACATCTTCGGAGGCGCGCGGCAAGGCGATGAACAAGGATTTATTCCCGGGCAACTAGTCAATTCACGACCAAGAGGAATCTATTATGGAACGAGCGCAGGCTACCGAGCTGATACACAATTTGCTGCGTGGAATGCTCAGCAAGAATGCATCGGACATGTTTATCACCAGTGGCTTTCCACCCGCATTCAAGATAGACGGCAAGATGACGGCGGTTTCCCCGCAGGCGTTGACTGCGCAGCATACCCAAGAGCTGGCACGCAGCATCATGAACGACAAGCAGGCTGCCGCATTCGAAGCCACGCACGAATGCAACTTCGCCATCAGCCCGCCCGGCATCGGACGTTTCCGCGTCAACGTATTCATGCAGCAGCAACGCGTCGGCATGGTGCTGCGCACCATCACCACCAAGATTCCGGATTTCGACGCGATGGGATTGCCGCCCGTGCTGAAGGACGTGGTGATGACCAAACGCGGCCTGACCATCCTAGTTGGAGGCACCGGATCCGGCAAATCCACCACTTTGGCGGCCATGCTTGGGCACCGCAACAAAAACAGCTATGGCCACATCATCACCATCGAAGACCCGGTCGAGTATGTGCACGAACACATCAACTGCATCGTCACCCATCGCGAGGTCGGGGTCGATACCGATTCATGGGAAGCTGCGCTGAAAAACACCCTGCGCCAGGCGCCGGACGTCATTCTCATCGGCGAAATCCGCGACCGCGAAACCATGGAGCACGCCGTGGCATTCGCCGAAACCGGCCACCTGTGCCTGGCTACCCTGCACGCCAACAGCGCCAACCAGGCGCTCGACCGCATCATCAACTTCTTCCCCGAGGAACGCCGCGCACAGCTGCTGATGGATCTGTCGCTCAACACCAAGGCGCTCATTTCGCAGCGCCTTATCCCGAACAAGAGCGGAACCGGGCGCGCGGCTGCGTTTGAAATCCTGCTCAATTCACCGCTGATCGCCGACCTGATCTTTAAAGGCGAAGTGCATGGGATCAAGGAAGTCATGGCAAAGTCGCGCGAGATCGGCATGCAGACTTTCGACCAGGCGCTGTTCGATTTGTACGAGGCAGACAAAATCAGCTATGAGGAGGCGCTGAAGAATGCGGATTCGCTCAACGATCTGCGCCTGAACATCAAGCTGAATAGCCAGAAATCCAAAGACAGGGACGTGATGTCGGGGATTGACAACCTGAAGATCACATGAGGAAACACTGAATAAACCGTCGTCCCCGCGGAAGCGGAAACGACAACACCATACTTGCCCAGCGCTTTCAACCTGCCTGTTTGCGATTGCTCCCCGCCACAATTTTGTATTCCAGCAACCGGCATTCAATGGTGCCGTTGAACATTGGGGTGCGCCGCGAGGGAGACAGCCGCATCAGTTTCAGGATGGCTTTGTCGGAGGTAAGCAAGTAAGCCGTCCAGCCGCTGAATTTCTTCTTCAGCGCGTCGCCCAGTTTCGGGTACAGCTTCGCCAACTCATCCAGTTCGCCCATGCGCTCGCCATAGGGTAAATTTGCCACCAATATGCCGTGTTCCGCCGGTGCGGATATTTCCAGCACATTGGCCTGCTTGAGCGATACTGCTTGCAGCAGCCCGGCCTTCTCCAGGTTGAGGCGCGCCGCCTTGAGCTCGTCGCCGTACAGATCGCTGCCGTGAATCGGCAACGGCGCCACGGGCTTTTGCACCGCCTGTGCCTCGGCACGAATTTCCTGCCATGCGGCAGCGTCGAAATTCTTCAGTTTCTCGAAGGCGAAATTGCGCCCGATGCCGGGGGCGATGTTGAGCGACATCTGCGCCGCCTCGATCAGGAAAGTGCCGCTGCCGCACATCGGGTCGAGCAGCAGCGTGCCCGGCTGCCAACCGGATAATTGTAAAATTCCCGCCGCGAGGTTTTCGCGCAGCGGCGCGATGTTGGTGTGCAGGCGCAGGCCGCGTTTGAACAGCGCATCGCCTGAAGTATCCACATACAGCGTCATGCGGTTGTGCTCGAGGAAGGCATGGATGCGCATGTCCGGCTCGTGCGTATCCACATCGGGGCGCTCGCCGGTGAGCTTGCGGAACTTGTCGCATACCGCATCCTTGATTTTCAGCGTGATAAAATCCAGGCTTTTCAGCGGGCACTTGATCGCCGCCACATTGACGCGGATGGTGCGCGACACATCGAACCAGTCGCCCCACGGCAAGGCATACACCGTGCCGTAGATATCCTGCTCGTTACGGTAATCTTTCATCGCCACGCGCCATAGCACGCGGCTGGCAATGCGGCTGTGCAGGTTGGCGCGATAGTTCAGCGGCCACTCGCCGCAAAAATGCACGCCGCCGTCGGTGGCGCGTACATCCTGTGCGCCCAGCGTTGTCAGCTCATTGACCAGCACCGCTTCGAGGCCGCGCGGGCAGGAAGCGAAAAAGAATTCGCTCACAGCGGTTTGACCACGACCAGAATCACCACCGCAACCAGCATCAGCACCGGAACCTCGTTGAACCAGCGATACCACACATGGCTGTGTGTATTGCGGCCCTGTTTAAACAGGGTGAGCAGATGCCCGCAATAAAAATGGTAGGCAACAAGGATTGCGACCAGCGTCAGCTTGACGTGCAGCCATCCGCCGGTGATGCCATATCCCAGCCACAGCCAGATGCCGAGTGCCAACGCCAGCACAGCCAGCGGAGTCATGAAGCGGTATAGCTTGTGCGACATCAGCAGCAGCCGTTGGCACTCGGCATCTTCCCTGGCCATCGCCAAGTTCACAAAGATGCGCGGCAGGTAGAACAGTCCGGCAAACCAGCTGGTGACGAAGATGATGTGAAATGCCTTAACCCACAACATAAATCCGTTCCTATCTTGATAACCGCCGCCGGAACAATACCAGCGACACATAAAATCCGGCCATGGTGTAAACCAGCAGCACCGCCACATGCTGCACAGCATGTGGCGGCAGCGCGTCGTTCAGCAACGGCCTGGCGATATCCACCGCATGCGACAGCGGCAAAATGGCCGACGCGGTTTGCAGCACGGGCGGCAGTTGCGTGACCGGAAAAAACACGCCGCATAATAACATCATGGGGGTGATTACCAGCGTGAAGTAGTACATGAAAAAATCGTAGCTCGGCGCCAGCGCGGTCATGATTAAACCGATAGATGCGAAGCACAGTCCGACCAGCAGCGCGAGCGGAATGGTCCACAGCGACAGCGGTGTGTGCGACAGCCCGAGCAGCCAGATGACCAGCAGCACCGCCACTCCCGCCATCAGGCTTTTGCTCGCCGACCACAGCATTTCCGCCAGCACGACATCGTCCAGCGTGACAGGGGTATTGAGGATGGCATCCCAGGTGCGCTGCTCGTGCATGCGTGAAAAACCGGAATACAGCGCCTCGAAACTGGCGCTGTTCATGGTGCTGTAACACACTGTTCCCCCGGCGAGGAACAGCAGGTAAGACGTACCCTCCATCTGCGGCAGCAGGCTGCCGAGGCCGTAGCCCAGCCCCAGCATGTAAATCACCGGGTCGGCCAGATGGCCGAGAATGGACGTGGCCGCCACTTTTTTCCACACCAGAAAGTGGCGCCGCCAGATCGGTACAAAACGCAGGCTCAGGCGTGGCATGGAATAAAATCGCGTATTCATCTCAAGGCACAGTCGAAGCAAGACCAAGGCGGCAAGGTTTGAGGCGACGGCGACAGTACTGATGTTACGGCGAGGAGCCGAATACCGCAGCCAACGCAGGTATTGCGATGAATGTGCCTTGAGATCATTCCCGCATCTCCCTGCCGGTCAGCTTCAGGAACACATCCTCCAGATTCGCCGGGCGATGCAGGTAACGCAACTCGCCATGCCCGCGCAGGTGTGCCAGCAGCTGCTGCGCATCTTCCACGTAGCAGAACGCGGTTTCACCGCTCACTTCGAAGCGTTGCGCATACTGCGCCGCATGTTGCTGCGCCCATTGTGTCACCCGCTCACCGAACACCTCCACCACCTGTGGCTCGATGTGCCGGGCGATCAGCGCGCGCGGCGTATCCTCCGCGATCATGCGCCCCTGATCCAGGATGGCGAGGCGGTGGCACAGGCGCTCGGCTTCATCCATGAAATGCGTAGTAAGTAATAGTGTCTTGCCCTGTGCGGTGAGTTCGCGCAGGCGCTGCCAGATGAGGTGGCGCGCCTGCGGGTCGAGGCCGGTGGTCGGCTCGTCGAGAAAAATTATTTCCGGGTCGTTCACCAGCGCGCGCGCCAGCGTGAGGCGGCGCTTCATGCCGCCGGACAGCGTGGAGATTTTTACATCTTTCTTGTGCGTGAGATTGGCAAATTCCAGCAGTGCGGAAATGCGCGCCTCGATCTCGCTGTCCTTCATGCCGAAATAACGCCCGTACACCAGCAGGTTTTCCGCCACACTGAAATCCGGGTCTAGGTTGTCCATCTGCGGCACCACACCCACACGCAGCCGCGCTTCGCGCGCATGGCGCGGCACGGTGTGATCGAGCAGCTTGAGTTCGCCGCCATCCGGATCAATCAGGCCGAGCATCAGGCGCAATGTGGTCGTCTTGCCCGCCCCGTTCGGCCCGAGCAGGCCGTAACACTCGCCCTTGTTGATGGTGATATTCACGCCGTTCACCACCTCCTGCCCGGCGTAGGACTTGTGCAGGTTTTGCGCGGAGATGACCGCGCTCATAATGCATGTCCGGCGCCATGGCACAGGCGCTCGAACAGCTTGATAGCGGATTCGGTGAGGCTAGACATGATACGTATCCTCCTGCCATCGCTGCGGGTTGGTTTGGATGTATTCTGCGATTTTTAAATACGCCGTTTCATTGCGGATGATGTGCTCGTAATAATTGCGTTGCCATAATTTTGCAGGAAATGGTTGCCAGCCATTTTGTTTAACGCCATCCATATATTTTTTTGTGGTCATGGTTTTGAACCGGTGCACCACATCAGGTAACGAAAGTCCCGTCGGGGTGATGATCGTAGGGGCAACCCCCTGTGGTTGCCCTTGTCCTTCAACCCCCTGTGGTTGCCCAACATCAACGTCAACATCAGGGCAGGCACGGGGGCCTGCCCCTACGAGGACGACAATGCCGTGGATGTGGTTTGGCATCACGGCAAATTGGTCGATTTCAACGCCATCATAATGGGTCGGGATATCATCCCATGTGGCGCGTACCATTTTCCCTGCGCTGTTTAAATGCATTTCATTATCCGTAATACCTCCGAATAAGCACTGCCTGCCTTGTGTGCAAACGGTAATGAAATACATTCCCGCCTGCGAATAATCATACCCGCGCAGGCGAATGGATTTGCGGTGGCGCATGTCAGGGTTGAATGTCATTCTGCTCATAGTGCATGCCCGGTGAAATAGTGGCGCACGATTTTCTGGAGCTGGTTCAGGCACCCGTGGAAAAAATGCTCCGCTCCCGGCAACACCACAACAGGCAAATGCTGCGGGCGCGCCCATTGCAGCACATCGGCGAGCGGCACCACTTCGTCCTGCTCACCATGAATCAACAGGGTATTGTGCGGCACATGCGGCATCGAATAACGTCCGACCGCAGGCGCGACCATCACCAGATGATGCGTATGCAACCGTTGCGCGGCGTGCGCCTGCACATAACCGCCGAAAGAAAAACCGGAAAGGATCAGCGGCAGGCTACCGTATTGATGGCGAGCATGATGCACCACAGCCAGCACGTCTTCCACCTCGCCGTCGCCGCCATCGAATGCGCCTTCACTTGCACCCACGCCGCGAAAGTTAAAACGCAATGTAACAAAACCCAGTTCCGCAAAAGTCTTTGCCAAGGTTGTGACAACCTTGTTCTCCATCGTGCCGCCCATGGTGGGCAGGGGATGCGCTATCACGGCAATGGCACGCGGTGCGGCATCCGGTAAATGCGCCACTCCTTCCAGCGCACCTGCCGGGCCGGAAATGGAGAACTTGTGCAGCTCATGCATCAGATTTTCAGCCGCTCCACCACCCGCCCGTTCTTCAGGTGCTCTTCGACGATTTCGTCAATATCGCTCTTGTCCACATAGGTGTACCACACGCCTTCCGGATATACGACCATTACCGGGCCTTCGTCGCAACGGTCCATGCAGCCCGCCGAGTTGATGCGGATGCGGTTTTTGTTGGTGGATATTCCCAGTTCCTTGACTTTGTCCTTGGCGTAATCGCGCATTTTTCTTGCGCCGTGATTGTTGCAGCAATCCTCGCCGTCTGCACGCTGGTTGGTGCAGAAAAAAACATGCTTGTGGAAATAACTCATGATGGAACCTCCCGATGAATAAATACAGGAACAATTATAACGCTACATTCACCGCTTTCTTATGCGCCACAAATAGCCCAGCATGAGGAATGGAAACACCAGTGCGATAGTCTGCGACAGGCCGTTGTAGGTAAGCAGGTGGCCGTAATGCCACTGGAATAGCGGCATAGCGGCGGATGGCGCGCCGCTGTCCAGCAACCATTGCGTAAGCGCCAGCCAGAGCAGCGTGACCAGTACGGCAAATTTCGTCAACAGCGAGAGCGGCAGTCTGCTCGCGGCGGCGAGCAGCAACATGCCGGCGAAAATGCCGAGCATCGCCTCGCCGTTCAGCCACAACAACAAGGCCCATGACTTGAGCAGCACGGCGGCGGCGATGAATTTAGCCAGCGCCACCGCGCACAGAATCAGCAACAGCGCGATCACCGCATCGCGGCGCTGGCGCAGCAGGGTCAGCAGCAGCGTTCCCTTCATCAGCAGGTTGAGCAATACCGCCGTGCATTCCATCCAGTCGAAAGGCTGGTGCCGCACGGCAAAAGGCATGTGCGCCGCTTCGCTGATGAACACGCTGCCCAGCATAGGCAACGAGGGGTTGGCCTGCGCGAATATCCACAGCGCTACCAGCGCCAGGCCGAAATCCGCTCCGGCTCCGCTATGGAAGAGACGCCTGCGCCAAGCCGCGAGATGCAGCGCATACCAGGCGCGCGGCGCGATGCTCACCGCCAGCAGCGCTCCCGCCAGCGTGCCGATGCTGTTGGTGAGCAAATCGAGATTGGAGCTGGTGCGCATGGGCAGATACATTTGCGCATACTCCATCGCGGCGGAAAGCGCCACCCCGCCCAGCGTGGCAAGTATTGCGCTCATGCCCGCAGCAAAGCGCGCGCGCAACACCAGCCCGAGCAGCAGGCCGAAAGGGATGTAAGCCAGCAGGTTGGCCACCACATCGGATAGTGTGTAAGTCTGCAACAACGGCGCTTCCAGCACTGCGGAGAATTCCAGCCCCTGTTCCTGCCAGCCGCTGAACGGCGACAGGCTGGCGTACACGATGAGCAGCGCATAGCCTGCGGCCAGGTAAATACGCAGGAGCGGGCGGGATGAAGTGACGGGAATTTCTCTCATGGCTGGATCGAGTTTATCCGATTCTTGCGGGGTGGGCACGCGATGGCCTGCCGTCATTGACGTTTTTGCGCTCGGAAAAGCAAGTGTGTTTATCGCACAGGATTAATCTTCGCCGTAGCTGATGCGGTAAATCACGCCTGCCTTGTCGTCCGACACCAGCAGCGCCCCATCCGGCATCACCAGCACATCCACCGGGCGGCCCCACGCGGTGATGCCCCGCAGCCAGCCTTCCGCGAACACTTCGTAGCTCGCCACCTGCCCGTCGCGCAGGCGCACCAGCGAAATACGGTAGCCGATGGGCGGGATGCGGTTCCACGAGCCGTGTTCGGCGATAAATATCTGCTTGCGGTAAGGTTGGGGGAACATCGCGCCGGTGTAAAAGCGCATGCCCAATGCAGCCACGTGCGGGCCAAGCTCCATGGCGGGAGGAGTGAATTCGCCGCACGCATGTTTGTCGCCGAATTCGGAATCGGCCAGCGAACGCCCGTGGCAATAAGGGTAGCCGAAATTCATGCCGGGGCGCGGCGCGTGGTTCAACTCGTCCGGCGGCACATCGTTGCCGAACCAGTCGCGGCCATTGTCGGTAAACCACAACTCGTTGGTATCTGGGTTCCAATCGAAGCCCACGCTGTTGCGCACGCCGCGCGCATACTGTTCGAGCGCCGTGCCGTCCGGCTTCATGCGGAAGATGGCGGCGTAGCGCGCGGGATCCGGCTCGCAGATATTGCACGGCGCGCCCACTGGCACGTAGAGCAAACCATCCGGGCCGAAGCGGATGAATTTCCAGCCATGGTGCGTGTCGGCGGGAAAATTGTTGTTCACCACCACCGGCCTGGGCGGGTTGTTCAGCCTGGATTCAACACCGTCAAAGCGCAGGATGCGGTTGATTTCCGCCACATACAGCGCACCGTCGCGAAAGGCCACGCCGTTCGGCGTGTCGAGGCCGGAGGCGAAGGTGATGACTTCTTCGGCTTGCTTGCCATGCCTGCGGTTGGGCAGCGCATAAACCTTGTCGCCGCGCGTGCCGACAAACAGCGTGCCGTCCTTGCTCAGCGTCATCGAGCGAGCGCCCGGCACGTTGTCGGCGTACAGGCTGATCCTGAAACCGGGCGGCAACTTGATGGTATCCAGCGGCAGGTCGCGGCCAAAGGCGGGCGGGGTGGCATACGCGACAACCAGCGCGCAGCCTGCGGCAAGCCATGCATGCAGGTTGGCGCGGGTGAAGGCGGCAGGAATTTTCCTCATGGCAGGATTGAGTTTGCCCGGATTACCGCAGGATGGAATGCTATCCCGCCAGTCCCACATAGACATTCTGCACGTCATCATCCGCATCAATTGCCTCCAGGAACGCTTCCACCTCCTCGCGTTCGGCGTCGCTCAGCGTGACCGTATTTTTCGGGCGGTAGCCTAACTGCGCGGACTGCACGGTGAAGCCATGCGCGGGCAGCGCCTTGCACACCGCATCCAGATCGGCTGCATCGGTGATGAACAGTGTCGCGCCTTCTTCGGACGGCTCCAGATCCTGTGCGCCCGCCTCGATCGCGGCAAGCTCCGCATCGGCCTCTTTGGAGCTCGGCAGCGCTTCGATCATGCCCTGATAGTTGAAATCCCACGACACCGAACCCGCCGCACCAAGCTGCCCCTTGCGGAACAGCACGTTCATGCTGGATTTGGTGCGGTTGATATTGTCCGACAAACATTCCACTATCACTGGCACGCGATGCGGCGCGAAACCCTCATACACCAGACGCTCCAGATTCGCCCCGCCGTCGAGCAAGCCCGCGCCTTTCTTGATGGCGCGCTCCAGTGTCTCGCGCGGCATGGAAGCCTTCTTGGCTTGCTCCACCACCAGGCGCAAACGCGAATTCATGTCCGGATCGGCGCCCCCGCGCGCGGCGACCATGATTTCCTTGGACAGCTTGCCGAAGATCTTGCCCTTGGCATTTGCCGCGATTTCTTTATGTTTGGCTTTCCACTGTGCGCCCATATGTCTGTTCTCTTCTGCTTCAGTTATGGGCGCCTCTAAAAATTCGTCATTCCCGCGAAGGCGGGAATCCAGCTTTTTGATTTGACTGGGCTCCCGCCTATGCGGGAGCGACGAAATGTGAATTTTTAGAGGTGCCCTTATACTAATTTCACTTCATCGGTGACACTGTGTTGGCTTCTTCGCTCACTCCTAGCCGTGCAACGACGACACGTTACTGGCGTAGCCAGCCGATTGCGGGAGTCGTTGCCAGGCCGCCCTTCCCGCACTGAAAGCTTCGCTCACCGTGTCAGGGCGGCACTTGCACTGTCTTCGTCGTTCGCTCATCGCCGCCTTGTTTCACCTTCGAATTGAAATTGGAATTATGTGAATTCCGAGCGCGCATTTTACGTAGGGTGGGCAACTTTGCCCACCGATTGATTCAAATTTCAAGATCACGTGGGTACAGGGTGAGTAACTCGTAGGGTGCAATAAGCGCAGCGCATTGCACCGTATGGGAATTACATCCGGCGCAATGCCCGATGGTTATTGCGCCCTACGCGGGTTGGTTAACGATGCGGTTGTCACCGCTCCACAGTGCTATTACCCCAACCTGTTGCGCAGTTCCTCATACACATCGTCCCGCGTTGCCACGGACAGAATAGTCAACAAACGTTTGCTATCGTTGACGTGGTAGATGAGGCGGTACTGCGGAGTGGTGATTTTTATCTTGTAGCAGTCGGGCAATTCGCGCAGAGCGTCTTTTGCCACGCGCGGATGTTTGAGGCGTTCATTGGCGAGCTTTTCCTTGAAGCGGCGCTTGATGCTGCCATCCAGCCTTGCCCATTCCTTCTCGGCGCCGGGATGGATGGCTAACTCAAAAATTGTTTTAATCATGGCCTATCTATTGACAGTCAACACATTAAGCGCATGTTAGCGCTCACTAACTATTCTGTCAAGTACCCCAAGTTGGGGTTTATAAATCACAGTTCATCAAGCTTAACTTTACGTGCTTTGTTCAACGAAGAAAGGCGTGTCTTCGCGCGGTTCTCGGCTATGCGGTCGGCGATGGAATCCAGCATGGCTTCCATCATCTTGGGCGAGATGATGTACCCGGCAGGCTTGTTGTGGTTGAGGATAGCCACGGCCTGATCCTCATCCTCTGCACGCTTGAGGATGCGCGTGGGCGACTCGCGCAGTTCGGTGACACCTATGGTAATTCCGGCATGAATAGCGTTCATAATTATGTACAGATTAATGTATGGGAGCAGTGTAGGGAAGTATGTGGGCGGGGTCAAGTTTTCTTCGTGTTGGCGTAAAGGCAAAGGATGTGGTGAGGAACAAACCGCATCAATCGCGAACGATGCTGTTGTCACCGCATCTACCGTGCTACGTTTTGGTTTGTTGGGCTGCAACTGTGACCATGGCGTCTGCTAGCTTTTGAAGGGCTGAGCCAAGGTTGATGACTGCCGGAAATTCATGAAGGGCATTCTGCGGACTGATACCATGAGCTTCAAGGATATTCTCCACAAGTGCAATCGCAAGTGGAAAAGTGGATTCAAAGAATGTTCCCCCACCAATCTTTAGTGGAAAAGATTTAGAAGATAGCAAGGTCAATCCACGTTGAATTTGCTTTTTATCGAAATGTGCTCCAGCGTTGTTGCGAAGGCGAACCAGCACACGTTTCTGGATGGAAGCTGTATTTGACTCATCACATTCTTGCCGTGCGATGGCAAGCTGTGGCTGTAGATCAGAAGGCAATGTGCCAAAGATGCCAAGGCTGTCAGCTACACGGAACGCATCTGCAGCTTCCTTTAGCGTGGCTGCGATGGCAAGAAAAGTATGGAGAAACTGCTCGTGCTCAACAGCATCGGGTCCGGGCTTCGCGAGCAGCGCGCGCTGAAGTACGAGTACGTGGCGAGTTGCGATCCATAGCTGTATTAGTGCGGTATTGGCAGGGTTGTCAGGGAAAGTCTCGCCAACAACAAAGGTGCTCATTCAATGCGCCTCATCCCAGTTTCCGCCCACCCCCAACCCCACTTCCAGCGGCACTTTCAACTCAGCCACATGGCACATCAGTTCGCGCACTTTTTCTTTCACGCGTGATAATTCATCCTGCGGCACTTCGAGTACCAGTTCGTCGTGCACCTGCATGATGAGTCGCGTTTGCAACTGTTCCTTTTCCAGCCAATGCTGCACGGCGATCATCGCGAGCTTGATCAGGTCGGCGGCGGTGCCTTGCATCGGGGCGTTGATGGCGGCACGTTCGGCGGCTTGTCTGCGCATACCGTTTGCGCCGTTGATTTCGGGCAGCCACAGTCTGCGTCCGAATACGGTTTCGACATAGCCTCGGGCTTTGGCCTGCTCGCGCGTGCTGTCCATGTAGTTCTTCACGCCGGGATAGCGCGCGAAGTAGCGGTCTATGTATTGCTTTGCGGCGTCGCGTTCGATATTGAGTTGCGATGCCAGGCCGAAAGCAGACATGCCGTAGATCAGGCCGAAGTTGGTGACCTTGGCGAAGCGGCGCTGTTCGCTGCTCACCTCATCGGGCGCGACGCCAAACACTTCGGCGGCGGTGGCGCGGTGGATATCCTCATTATTCGCAAAGGCGCGCAGCAGGCCTTCGTCGCCGGAGAGGTGCGCCATGATGCGCAGCTCGATTTGCGAATAATCCGCCGACACGATGCGGCTGCCGGGTGCGGCGATAAAGGCTTCGCGGATGCGGCGGCCTTCCGGGGTGCGTATCGGGATGTTTTGCAAATTGGGCTCGCTGGAGGCCAACCGCCCGGTGACTGCGACGGCTTGCGAGTAGCTGGTGTGCACGCGCCCTGTGTTGCGGTTCACCATCTGCGGCAGTTTGTCGGTGTAGGTGGATTTGAGCTTGGACAGGCTGCGGTGCTCCAGCAGAATTTTCGGCAGCGGGTAGTCGAGCGCGAGTTCCTGCAATACTTCTTCGTCGGTGGAGCGCGCGCCGGTCGCGGTCTTTTTCTTCGAGGGGATGCCAAGCTTATCAAATAATATTTCTTGGAGCTGCTTGGGTGAACTCAGGTTGAACGGCTGCCCCGCCGCCTCGAACGCCTGCTTTTCGATGGCCATCAGTTTCTCGCCGAGTTCATGGCTCTGCCGCGCCAGCATGGCGCTGTCTATCAGCACGCCGTTGCGCTCCATCACGTACAGCACTTGGCGCACCGGCATCTCGATGTCGCGGTACACCTCGGCCAGCTTGCCGCATAGTTGCGGCGCGAAATGCTGGTGCAGTTGCAGCGTGATATCTGCGTCCTCGGCTGCATACCTGGTTGCGGTGTCGAGATCGACCTGGTCGAAGCCGATCTGCTTCGCGCCCTTGCCCACCACATCTGAGTAAGGAATGGTCTTCAGGCCGAGATGGCGCAGCACCAGATTTTCCAGGTCATGCGGCTTGTGCGATTCCAGCACGTAGGATTGCAGCAATGTGTCGTCGTGGATGCCTGCGAGTGCGATGCCGTGGTTGGCGAAGATATGCTGGTCGTATTTGAGGTTCTGCCCGAGCTTCTTGTGCTGCGCGCTTTCCAGCCAGGGCTTGAGTTTTTGCAGCGCGTGTTCGCGCTTGAGGTGGTCGGGTGCGCCGGGGTAGTGGTGCGCGAGCGGCAGGTAGACGGCATGGTGCGGCTCGATGGCAAACGAGATGCCGACCAGTTGCGCGTTCATCACGTCGAGGCCGGTGGTTTCGGTGTCTATGCACACGAGATCGGCTTGGGTGATTTTGGCAAGCCATGCATCGAGTTGTGGTTCGGTCAGGATGGGTTCGTAGTGGCCAGAGAACTGTGTAATATTTTCACCCTCTTCCTTACCCTCTCCCATCAAGGGAGAGGGAATAGGATGGTGGGTGCTGTTAAGTCTCCTCTCCCCTTCGCGGGAGAGGGGTTGGGGAGAGGGGGTGGAGTTTTGAGCCAGTTCCCTCAACCACGACTTAAACCCGAAGCGCTCCAGCAGCGCGCGCATTTGCTCCGTATCCTGCGGTGGCGCGGCGAGTTGGTCGAAGCGCATTGGCAATTCAACATCGCATTTCACCGTGACCAATCTTCTGCCTTGCGGCAGCCAATCGAGCGCGGTGCGCAGGTTATCGCCGACCACGCCGGTAATTTCTCCGGCATGCGCGATCAGGTTATCCAGCGTGCCGTATTGCGTGAGCCATTTCACGGCGGTCTTGGGGCCGCACTTGGTTACGCCGGGCACGTTGTCCACGGTGTCGCCGACCAGTGTCAGATAATCCACGATGCGCTCGGGCGGTATGCCGAATTTTGCCAGCACGCCCGCTTCGTCCAGCACTTCGTTGCTCATGGTGTTGACCAGTTGCACTTGGCTATTCACCAGTTGCGTGAGATCCTTATCGCCGGTGGATACGATGCAGCGCACGTCGCCTTGTGCGGCCTGCTGCGCCAGCGTGCCGATCACGTCGTCCGCCTCCACGCCGTCCACCATCAGGATGTTCCAGCCGGATGCGGCGATGGCCTGATGCAGCGGCGCGATCTGCGCCACGAGGTCTTCCGGCATGGCGGGACGGTGCGCCTTGTACTCGGGATACCAGTCCTCGCGGAAGGTTTTGCCTTTTGCATCGAATACGCACGCGCTATAATCCGCCGGGTAGTCGGCGCGCAACTTGCGCAGCATGTTGAGCACGCCGTAGATCGCGCCGGTAGGTTCGCCCTGCGGGCTGCGCAAATCGGGCAGTGCATGGAAGGCGCGGTAAAGGTAAGATGAGCCGTCAACCAGCAGCAGTGTCTTCATTTTTTCGTGTAAAGGTTCATCAAGCATGAGCAGCCAATCCAAGTTACCCTCTTCGCAATTGCCGGAAGCATGGAACTCGAAAGAGGCCTGGCGCGTGTTCGGCATTATGTCAGAATTCGTCTCCGCCACCGAACGCCTGAACGCCATCCAGCCCGCTGTCAGCTTTTTCGGCAGCGCGCGCGTATCGCCTGAACATCCCTATTACCAGCTTACCGAGCATATCGCGCGGCTGCTGTCGGATGCAGGGTTCTCGGTCATCTCCGGCGGCGGCCCCGGCATCATGGAGGCGGCCAACAAGGGTGCGTTTTATGGCAAGTCTCCCAGTATCGGATTGAACATCCAGTTGCCCCACGAGCAGCGCGAAAACCCTTACCAGAACATCAGCCAGACCTTTCAGCATTTTTTCGCGCGCAAGGTGATGTTCGTGAAATTTGCCAGCGCTTACGTGGTAATGCCAGGCGGCTTCGGCACGCTGGATGAGTTGATGGAAGCGCTGACACTGCTGCAAACCGGCAAGATACGCCCCATTCCCATTATCCTGGTATGCAGCGATTACTGGCGCGGCATGCTGGACTGGTTCCGGCATACCCTGCTCGCCGAGGGCATGATCAACCCAGAAGACATGGACTTGGTCCAGTTGATCGATGATCCGGAAGCGGTGGTAGACGCCATCTTCAAGCATTATGAGGCGCGCGGTTTCGAGCTTTCGGAAGCAGAGCGCGAACGGCAGTTCTACCTGTAACCTGGCGCTATGTAACACTTAATCTTGCGCACCAAACCCCTCCAAACCTCCCCTTGTCAGGGGAGGCTTAAAAGGCTTCCCCTCTGACAAGGGGGGATTGAGGGGGTTTGGTTTTAGATGTTCCAGGGTACTGGTGCTAAAGCGAATGAAAAACCAGCAACTCGCACAGGCTTCCACTACATCAGCTAAAATACGCCCATACCAAACTACCGGGGAAATGCGATGCGCCTGATTACCATCTTATTCTTGAGCGGCCTGTGCAGCGCCGCTTTTGCGGATGAACCGCAACCGCCAGGTCTGCAACCGCTGCAGCCGCCGCCGACACTCGATGCGAACGCGCAGGATGCTGATCTCGAGCCGCAGGTGACCATCACCAAGCAGACAGAACAGACCGTGGAAGAATACCGCGTCGGTGGCAGGCTTTACATGATCAAGATCATCCCCAAGGTCGGCAAGCCATACTATCTGGTGGATGACCTTGGCGATGGAAAATTCTCGCACCACGAAGGCCTGGACTCCGGTGTGCGCCCGCCGCGCTGGGTCATCCACCAGTTCTGAACACAACTTCCGGGTAACGGGTAATGTCAGTTACCCGTGTTGCCGATTTGAGAGGCCCATAATGGAAGCACGCAAGGTAAATGCCGCCAATGGGTGGTTATGGATCAAGAACGGCTTCTGGCTGTTCAGAAAGAACCCGTTGTTGTGGATGGCGCTGACAGCCATCGGAGTAATCGGGATACTTGGCATCGCAATCATTCCGGTGGTCGGCGATCCGCTTGCCACACTGCTGTTCCCGATGTTGCTCGCCGGTTTCATGTTCGGTTGCCACGATCTGGCAAAGGGCGAGGAACTGGAACTGGCACACCTTTTCGCCGGGTTCCGGCAACACGCGCAGCAACTTGTTACGCTGGGCGGCATCAACCTGGTCGGGCAACTGCTGATACTCGGTGTGATGATGCTTACCGGCGGAGCGACGCTGGTCAACATCATGATGAGCAGCACGCCACCGGAAGATCCGGCACTATTGATGCAGACTATCGCAGGCGCCGGGTTTTCGCTGCTGCTGGGCGTAACGCTGTTCAGCGTATTGATAATGGCAATGCAGTTTGCCCCCATGCTGGTGATCTTCGGCGGAATGCAGCCCATCCCCGCGCTGAAAGCCAGCCTGCGCGCCTTCCTGCGCAACGTGATTCCGCTGACGGTATATATCATGGCCCTGTTGCCGTTTGCAGTCATGGCCACACTGCCCATGATGCTGGGCTGGCTGGTATTGCTGCCGGTGGTTTTTACCTCGATGTACGCAATCTACCGCGATCTGTTTCCAGCGCAGGAAGAACCAGCCCAAACCACTGAGGGCGAAGCGGTTAAGCGCGACGGCCAGGTGCAGTAGGGGGTTGCCGGAAAAGCAGGCGCGTCAGATTCTCGCGCTGGCCTTGCGGATTTCCGCATCGAGCTCCGCATAACTCATGGTTACCGGGAATTGGGGGAATTCCCGGATTACGTTTTCCGGCGGGTGGAACAGGATACCGGCATGCGCTTCGCCGAGCATGGCCGTATCGTTGTATGAATCTCCAACGGCAATGGTCTTGAAGTTGAGTTCCTTGAAGCGTTTTACCGATTCGCGTTTCTGGTTCGGCATGCGCAGGTGGTAATTGACCAGGGTGCCGCTGGCATCGGCCTCCAGCTTGTGGCAGAACAGCGTCGGCATGCCCAGTTGCCGCATCAGCGGCATGGCAAATTCATAGTAAGTGTCGGAAAGGATGATGACCTGGAAGCGCTGGCGCAGGTCGTCGAGAAAATCCCTGGCGCCATCCATCGGCCCCATCGCCGCGATCACTTTCTGGATATCAGGCAAGCCAAGCTTGTGTTGCGCCAGGGTGCTTAACCGGAATTTCATCAGCTTGTCGTAATCGGGTTCGTCGCGCGTGGTGCGGCGCAGTTCCGGAATGCCGGTGTGTTGTGAAAATTCGATCCAGATTTCCGGGACGAGGACGCCTTCGAGGTCGAGACAAACGAGTTGCACGGAAAAACTCCATGGTGAAGCGGTGCGCCGCAATGTGTGAATTCTATCATCTCTGAATATTGCCGGGACATGTCACACCATATTCATGCATGAGGAACATTATTCGACTTCTGTATTTTGCCTGCCGCGTTTAGCGAGCCGGGCCAAATGAGCCCGGATACTCGGCAAAGACGGTTCTTGAGATATTAACCATCAATTTCAGCTTCGAGTTGCCAGGAGCATAAGCTTCATGATGGTAGCCCGTCAGCTTGTCGCCGGATACTGTTTGGCTTTGTTGGTGATGCCGGCTCCTGGCTGGTGCGGTGACGCGTTCGCTACGGCTGATATATCTCCGCAAGCGCAGGCTTCAGGAAAAAAAAGGGCGCTGGCTCAAGCTGGCCAGCGGCCTGGTCATGGTAGGGTTGAGCATATACTTGTTGCTGGTTACGCATTGAACAGTCCATCCGCGTGCGGCGGATTGCGCTTATACTGTGATCCAGAACACACAATGTCCTTGCATCCCATGCATGCCAGAGAGGATTTTCATGAATAACAGGATCCACCAGATTCTCGACCAGATAACCGCTCTGGAAAATGAATTGCATACGGTTATCGAACAACAGGAAGGCCGCCTGCGTTACCAGATTGAAGGCAAGCGCATTATATTCGAGCACGCCATCAAGGAGGCGCACCTCAAGGTCAAGATGGGTGTGTTTCGCTGGATCGCAACCGTTCGCCCGCAGAATTTTTTCACCATTCCCATCATTTACGGCATGGCCGTTCCGCTGGTGCTGTTCGATCTGACCGTCACTTTTTACCAGGCGGCCTGCTTTCCCATTTACCGCATTGCCAAGGTGCCGCGCGCCAATTATTTCGTGATTGACCATCAACACCTGGCCTACCTGAATATCATCGAGAAAGCGCACTGCATGTACTGCTCCTATGCCGTCGGGCTACTGGGCTACGCGCGTGAAATTACGGCGCGCACCGAACAATATTTCTGCCCTATCAAACACGCACGGAAAATCCTCAGTGCGCATGCGCGCTATAAAAATTTTCTGGCCTATGGCGATGCGGAAAAACTCCACGAAAAAATCGAAGAATTCCGTGCCGCACTGGCAAAGGAAGATGAGAGCGATATAAACAAATAGTTTTATGATGCGCTGTACCGCTGGAGCTAACGTTTAAGCCGGACAGTCCAATGGCCCAACTTGAAATCAAGAATGTCACGCGCCGCTTCGGCGATTTCGTTGCGGTAAACAACATCAGCCTGAGTATCGAAGCGGGCGAATTTTTCACGTTGCTCGGCCCGTCAGGCTGCGGGAAAACCACCATCCTACGCATGATCGCAGGTTTCGACCTGCCTGATGCCGGACAGATTCTGCTCGACGGCAAAGACCTCGCCGATACGCCGCCGGAGAAACGCCCGGTGCGCACCGTATTCCAAAGCTATGCGCTGTTTCCGCACATGACTGTAGCGCAGAATGTCGCCTTCCCGCTCAAGATGGCGCGCTGCACGCATGAAGAAATACAGCGACGCACGC
>JAHFRC010000084.1 GCA_023259015.1 Nitrosomonadales bacterium
TGGGAAATCGTCTGGCCATAGCCGATGGGTAGCGGGCGATTAAGATAGGCGTCAGGAATATGATCCGCTGGCACAAAGCGGTGGCGCGGCACCTTGCGCATAGCCGCCAGCACGCGAGCATCCAGAACAGGTTGCCCGGTGTGCGAAGAAATAGCCTCTATTTCACCTTCCACTTCATGCAGCAATTTTATACGGCGGGCGGTGAATTCATCTGCGGCAGAGGCGCTCAGCGCACATGCCAGCAAACATAAAAAGATTATTGATCGCGCCATGTCCGTCATCTCTTATCAAGACTTGGCTCGCGTCGGGATAAGCGCTTAACGCCGCCGCTGGTAAGTGCCGATCAGGTCGGATTGCGCAAGAACGTGGCCTTGCATCGCTTTCTCCAGCATGGCTTTGGTAGGCTGCTTCAGGTCGGGGAGCATGGCGTCCAGGGCATACAGCTTGTGGAAATAGCGATGCTTGCCGACAGGCGGGCACGGCCCCCTGTAGCCGGTTCGCCTCCAGTCGCTAACACCCTGTAAGGTTCCGGGCGGCAGATCTTTTGCCGCCACGCTTTCGGGCAAGCCGGTCGTATTGGGTGGGAGGTTATACAACACCCAATGTACCCAGGTCATCCTGGGTGCTGCGGGATTGGGGGCGTCCGGGTCATCGACGATCAGTACCATACTCTTCGTACCCGTCGGCGGCGCCGTCCATGAAAGCGGGGGAGAAATATCCTGGCCGTCGCAGGTATGGCGAGCAGGGATTGTGCCATTATGAGGAAAGGATGGCGATGTGATGGTCAGAGGCATAACGACCTTCTCCTTGGCGTTAATGGGGAGGTCTGTTTCGGCTGCTACGGCAGAAATGCAAGCAAGGGTTACCACCAGACCTGCCATTGCCGCTTGATGTACGCGATGCATGCAGTAATCGTTATATTGATGAAACAGGACGCTCAATTATGCCACTCCCCGGATATGTCAGGACACTGCAACCGACTTGCTGCTGTCCACAATGTCAAGCTTGGCTATAACATTTCCATAACTTACTCGGCAGGCAAGCCTTCTTGCCTCTCTGGGCGCGGCTGGTGAGTCTTGATGTTGCCGCGTAGCTGGCGCACATAATCCTCAAGCTGGCGTTTGGCAGCATCGAAGGCGTCGCGCAAGGCCACAAAAACATCTTCGTGATGGTCGTGGTTGACCACAATTTCACGTCCCGGCACACTGATATCGATACGCACATTGTACTGCTTGCCCTGATGGTGGTGCTTGTGCGGCTCTTCCACTATGATCCGGCAGGAGGTGATGTGATTAAAGAACTCGTTGAGTTTCTCCGCCTTGTCACGTATGCGTTTTTCAAGCGCTTCCGAAGGGGCAATGCCGCGGATGGTAATTTGTAATGGAATTTGCATGACATCTCCTTTAATAAATCCAGTCTGGGTTAGCAGCGGCTCACCGCTTCTTTTTTCTGTTCGTATCGCACCAGCTTGGCGAGTTCGAACAATTCTTCTGAAAGTAATTCCAATAAATCATCCAGGGTAAGGATCCCTACCAATCCGCCGTTCTCATTTACCACCGGCAAGCGCCGTACGCCTTTGCCTCGCATATATTGGATGGCCTCGAACACGCCAGTGCTTTCCTTTACCGTGGCAAGTTCGGATACCATGATGTCGCCCACCGTGATGACCAGGTGATCGAGTTCTGGAGCCATGACTTCCACCACAAGATCGCGGTCGGTGATGATGCCCACAGGAATTCTGATACCGTTGCGTTCTTCTACCACCAGCACATTGCCAACGTGGTGCTGGCGCATGAGTTTGGCTGCTTCCAGAACGTTATCGTCACGCCGCACGATGATGACGTCGCGGCTGCAAATCTCACTTATAGGCATGATGCCCTCCATTCTATTTTTGATTGCTTACCCCAAGTGGTGCAATGGGAGTTGTCACCCGGAATTTTTCTTGCCGTTAACCGGAAAATGATAATAGGTTGCGTTCAGGTAGCGTGTGACATCCGTGATTTCTTCTTCACTCCAGCCAAGATCGGTGTTGGCCTGCCAGCGGCGCACTTGAGCTTTCAAACTGCGCCAGCCGGTTGCCAGTTTATTCTCACGCCAATGAACTTTCGAGGTATGGCATGCGTTGCAGTGCGTCGAATAAAGCAGCTCACCCCGAGCTTCACTTTCTTTCATTTGTGCCTGCGCCGATGTATACATCCCACAAAACAAGCACAGCGCACAGGCCAGTTTTTTTAAGATTAGCATGGAGACGCCTTGGAATCCCAACCTGTTTGACTGTGTTTGCACTTTCAATGTGTCCAGTTTACACGCAACAGATTTTCCTCATTGTTGTAGTGAAACTTCAGTTCGCCCTGATAGGCATGATGCAAAGCCTCGCCAATGCCACGAGCGAGATGTGGATCGGTGGTGCTCACCAGCATCCCGCCGTTTTTTGTTTCCTCCACTGCCATGATGCGTTTTAACGGGTGTTCTGCCCGTTCGCGTTTCTCCACGTTGTGCACGAGATGCATGATTTCATCGCGATGGGCATGAAAGAATTCACCCTCCAGGGTAAGGAAGCCAGCGGGATAATCGTCGTGTATGCGGTGGCATGCGGGGCAGGTTTCCTGATGCGCACCTGCCGGAGCCTGTAGCCACTGCCAGCGCCCTGCGTGGAATACCGCGCCGCATTGCGGACAGACGGTCGGTTCCGGCAGCTTGCCTTTTGATTTATAGGCATCGTGCACATGCTCTTGCAACAGATGCTCGCTTCGGGTTTTATTGGAACCAGTGGGAATAGCTGATTTACTCATGACAGGTTTCCTTTATTGAATCGGCACGGTGAAGCATCAACTCCATTCATGCCGGACGCGTTTACGTTGTAGGAGAGGGCTCCCGTTCTTTTGCCGATCCGCAGACTATTTCAGAAATCAAGTGCTGGTTGTCCTGCTGGTACATTTCTTCTACTTCACTTGGATAGTCTTTTCTGGTGAAGCGAACCATTGATTCGTTAACAGGCATATTCTGGTTCAGGTTATTCACAACTGTTCCTCCTATGGTTGACCGCGTGACTGGCTGATCTAAAAAGAGCAGACTGTCCATGCTGGGTTGTTTATGGAAGCCCCTGTTCTTCACACACCTTACTTGATCTGTATCTGCTTGGCGCCATTCCCGTTCTTTTTGGGCAACGTCAGTTCCAATACGCCATTGTCATACTTGGCCTGGACTTTAGACTCGTCCACATTGCTGTCCAGGCTGAAGCTACGGTAGCTTGATCCCTGATAGCACTCACGGCATATGGTCTTTTCGCCTTTCTTTTCCTCCTTCTCCTGCTTGACCTCGGCGCTGATGGTGACCCGGTTACCATCCACATTTACCTTGATATCCTCTTTCTTCACGCCCGGTATTTCGGCGCGGACAGAATAGGATTTGTCGTTTTCGGTCATATTAATCTTGATCCGGGGAGCAGCATCCATTTCACCGGCAAACGGGCTCATCCAGAAACCCTTGAACCAGTCATCATTGCGGAATGGATCGAAGCGTGCGAGGTTGCTGAATGGGCTAAAGCGGGTAAGGTTGCTCATGGTTGCTCTCCTTGCGTTGATTTTGGTTGAAGGCTAATAAATAAATACGGTCAGGAACACCTAGCGCAGCCAGACGGCACGCAGCTTGAGGCAATTCTTGCGCCACTCGCATTGTTCAGTACAGTTGTAACGCTTGTCGGTTGAGAAACAAGGCTCTTCGCCGCGCTGCCTTTGAATCGCCCTGATAGCCGAAGCTTGCGAGGAGTGGCGGCTGTACTCATTGAATCCCGCACGGTTTACCGCTTCTTGCTGTGATGATGTAGCTTCCCTCATGATGGCCTCACTGAAGTTGAATTGTACGATTGAAATAGGTGCATCATGCCGTGGCGGCGTCAAAACAGTCGTCGCGCCACAAACATTCCGTCTGGTCGCACACACCGTCGCAAGCCGTGCCGAAGCAGTCGAAATTGCCTTCATGGCGCTGGATTTCATGGATCAACTCGTTTTTTGACAGGCCACTGGAGTTGATCTGATGATGTTTGGCGATGGCGCGGATTTCCTGTAGTTTCATCACGTTTCTCCTCAAACGGTAAGGTGTTACGGGGAAAGAATGATGAGACGGCTGCCACGCGAAGTAAATAAGCAAAATCCTTATTTTGCCCTAAGAAAAACCCTTAGGCCTGCGCTTGCCGATGTGTTCGGGAAGGGCGCTACGGTTCGATTACGTTATTGCGGAGAGCCAGGCGGACAATCTGGGCGGTGTTCTGGAGTCCCAGCTTCTTCATGATGTTGGCGTGATGGACGCCGACGGTTTTAGGGCTGATGGAAAGGGTGGCGGCGATTTCGGGTACTGAATGCCCTTCCGCCAACATTTTGAATATCTGGAATTCACGTGTAGAAAGAACGCGCAGGGGCTCTCCAGGGGAGGGAGACTGTTTTCGCAAAGCCATGCTCACGGCATGCTCGGCCTCGATAAACGATTCTCCTCGTGCCACCTGGCGCACCGCTTGCACCATTTGCCCCATGCCGCCTTTCTTGGTCAGGTAACCCGTGGCACCGGCTTCCAGCGCGCGCTGAATCATGATTTCACTGCCATGCATGCTGAATATCAGGATGCGCGCATTGGAATTCTGGCACTTGATGCGGCGGATGGTTTCCAAACCACCGATGCCCGGCATACTGAGATCGAGAACCACCACATCCGGTGCATATTCCTTGTAGTGGACGCAGCCTGTCTCGCCGTCGTCGGCTTCCGCCACCACGCGGATGTCCGGCGTACTTTCCAGCAGGCGGCGGTAACCATCGCGCACCACCGGATGGTCGTCCACCAGCAACACCGTAATTGGTTTAGAGTC
>JAHFRC010000094.1 GCA_023259015.1 Nitrosomonadales bacterium
TTTCCGCCTTGTTCGCAGAGCTGCCTTGCGGCACTTTGGTGATGCCATGAGAAATGTAATTCACCAAATCAAGTCGGGTAATGCCTTTCTGATGCAGGAAATACACCGCGTGCGAATCCTTTTCGCCGAAGATCGCCACCAGCACATTGGCGCCGGTGACTTCCTTTTTGCCCGAGGATTGCACATGCAGGATGGCGCGCTGAATCACGCGCTGGAAGCCTAATGTGGGCTGAGTGTCCACTTCGCTGCTTATCCTGGGGGTGTGCTCGGCAACAAAATCACTCAGCAGCTTGCGCAGGTCCTCGATGTTGACCGCGCACGCCCGCAATACTTCGGAAGCCGTGGGATTGTCGAGCAACGCCAGCAGCAGGTGTTCCACGGTGATAAACTCGTGGCGCTTCTGGCGCGCTTCCACGAACGCCATATGAAGGCTTACCTCGAGTTCCTGAGCAATCATATTTAATTTACCTCAATCTTACGTTTGTTCCATCACACACTGTAGCGGGTGCTGGTGTTGCTTGGCAAAGGATACCACTTGTTCGACTTTGGTTGCAGCGACGTCCTTGGGATAGACACCGCATACCCCCATGCCTTCCCTATGTACTTTGAGCATGATCTGGGTAGCTTGTTCACGGTTCATCAAAAAAATCGTCTGTAGCACCGCAACCACGAAATCCATAGGCGTGTAGTCGTCGTTTAGTAGCACAACCTTGAACATCGGGGGCGGCTTGAGTTTGCTTTTCTTTGCCTCTAGTACCGTGTCTTCGCGTTGCCGGATAGCCATTTCTTGCCTAGTGTAAAGCGCTTTCCATCATCTACTCAATAATAATGTATGCCGATTGCCTGTATTCTTTCAAGTGCACCCCTAAAAATATTTTACCCGAACGCTTGACTTAGGCACTTGAATTAGCGTAAAAAGCAAATTCGGATGTTTGGCTTCAAGTTAGCTGCAGTACCGGTTTAACCGTTTGCGGTCTTGATTCTCAAACAGCGTTCGGGTTTGAGCCCGTTAATTTTTTTCAAGGAAGCAAAATGGCAACTGGTACAGTTAAGTGGTTTAACGATTCAAAAGGCTATGGGTTTATCACCCCTGATGATGGCAGCGAAGATTTGTTTGCGCATTTCTCCGCGATCAACATGAACGGGTTTAAGACCCTGAAAGAAGGGCAGAAAGTGTCCTTCGAAGTAACACAAGGACCAAAAGGCAAGCAAGCATCCAATATTCAGACCACGTCCTAAAATATTTTGTGCCCCGGCGAGAATCGCGCCGCTGCACTTTCAAATATAAAGCCCGCCAGATTGGCGGGCTTTTTTATTTCCGGCGCTAGGTTTTTAGTGGTTTTTGTGGCTGATACGCTCCACCAAGGCCTGGCCGAAACCCGAACAGGAAACCTGAGTGGCTCCGGTCATGAGCCTCGCGAAATCGTAAGTCACGGTCTTCGACTTGATGGTGTCCTCCATTGCCTGGATGATGAGGTCGGCGGCTTCGAACCAGGCCATATGCCGCAACATCATCTCCGCGGAAAGAATCAGTGAGCCCGGGTTGACATAATCCTTGCCGGCGTATTTGGGAGCAGTACCATGGGTAGCCTCGAACATCGCTACTGAATCGCTCATGTTGGCGCCTGGTGCGATGCCGATACCGCCGACTTGAGCAGCCAGTGCGTCGGAGATGTAGTCGCCGTTCAAATTGAGGGTTGCGATGACATCGTAATCCTCGGGGCGTAGCAGTATTTGCTGCAAGAAAGCGTCGGCGATGACGTCCTTGATGACGATCCCGCTGTTGGCTAGCTTCATCCATGGCCCGCCATCCAATTCGGTCGCACCGAATTCGCGCCGCGCCAATTCATAACCCCAGTTCTTGAACGCGCCTTCAGTATATTTCATGATGTTGCCCTTGTGCACCAGGGTCACCGATTTGCGGTGGTTGTCGAGCGCGTACTGGATCGCCTTGCGCACCAGCCGCTCGGTGCCTTCTCGCGACACAGGTTTGATGCCAATACCCGATGTTTGGGGGAAACGGATCTTGGTCACCCCCATGTCTTTGATGAGGAAATCGATCACTTTCTTCGCTTTCTCTGATCCCGATTCCCACTCGATGCCGGCGTAGATGTCTTCAGAGTTCTCGCGGAAAATCACCATGTCGGTTTTCTCGGGATGCAACAGAGGACTCGGCACGCCCGTGAAATAATGTATAGGGCGCAGGCAAACATAAAGATCCAATTCCTGGCGCAGCGCCACGTTGATTGAGCGGATACCCCCGCCCACAGGAGTTGTCAACGGACCCTTGATCGACACCACGTATTTGCGCGCCGCTTCCAGGGTTTCGTCCGGCAGCCACATGTCCTTTCCATAAATCTTGGTGGACTTTTCCCCGGCGTAGGTTTCCATCCAGATGATCTTGCGCTGGCCGCCGTAGGCCTCCCCAACCGCGGCATCCACGACCTTGCGCATCACCGGCGTAATATCCACACCGATGCCGTCGCCCTCGATAAACGGGATGATCGGATGGTGTGGAACGCTTAAGGTTTTGTCGTCATTGACGCGAATGATTTCGCCATCAGTCGGCACTTTTATATGCTTGTACATGTAGAGCCTTAGTCGATAAGAAGTAGTTGAGGGATCACCGGGTCCTGAGTATTTTATACAATATATTATTTTTTAATGCCCCGCCCGGCTGTTTATTCTAGCTATTCGCTCGAGTCAATAATGAATTACAAAATCGCTGATCTTTGTAAAACCATCATAATCGATAGTCAATCAAGTTCTGGTGCCGAAGTTCCTAAAGTTGCGGCCATCGATGTTGAACGGGTGTCTGAATTTAGTAAATCCGTATGCTGATCGAGTTTGTCACTCAGTCTGGTTCAAAAACACCTTATTATGCTCTGCACAATAAAGCCTTTGTTCCTCTCCACTGAAATAGATGGCAAGTCTGCAATATTATAATTTAATATGCTGATTAATAGCGAATTACCAATTTTGCTGCAGTGCATGCAAAAATTATACATTTTGAAAATTACCATGATATACTCACCCAAAATCACGAAACGCTCCTCCAAGCTACAGGCGGCGTTACTTTGGGCTGATGTTAAGCACATCATATAGCCCAGCAGGTTTGCCAGACCCGATCTCTGGCTGCCCCGTGAAACGAATTGCTGATGGGCTTTGCCCAAGAGCAATTTTTTTAACAACTGGTTTATTGTTATGACCGCCTACTCAACTAGGATGGAAGGCTATGCTGCCGGCATGACGGGAGCTGGGTACGCACCGTTTGCAACCACATTTCCCAGCCATCTGAAAATATTTAGTTAGGAAAACTCATGAGCAATGATTTGGAAATAGCACGAATTAAAAAAGAATGGGCTGAAAATCCGCGCTGGAAAGGTATTAAGCGCGCCTATACAGCTGAAGATGTGGAGCGCCTGCGTGGCACCGTGCACATCGAATATACGCTCGCCAAGCGCGGTGCGGAAAAGCTGTGGAAAATGGTCAACGAGCAGCCTTATGTGAACGCGCTCGGCGCGCTCACCGGAAACCAGGCCATGCAGCAGGTAAAGGCTGGCTTGAAAGCCGTCTATTTATCGGGCTGGCAGGTAGCAGCGGATGCCAACCTTGCAGGCCAGATGTATCCCGATCAATCCCTCTATCCCGCGGACAGCGTGCCCGCGGTGGTAAAGACTATCAACAATACCTTCATGCGCGCTGATCAACTGAATCACGCCGAAGGCAAGGATGATATCGACTGGTTTGCGCCGATTGTCGCTGACGCCGAAGCGGGTTTCGGCGGCGTGCTTAACGCGTTTGAATTGATGAAAGCCATGATCGAGGCAGGCGCCGCGGGCGTGCACTTTGAAGACCAACTGGCCTCGGTCAAGAAATGCGGCCACATGGGCGGCAAGGTGCTGGTGCCCACTCAGGAAGCCGTACAAAAACTGGTTGCGGCCCGATTAGCCGCCGATATTTTCGGGGTGTCAACTTTGCTGCTCGCGCGCACCGACGCAGAAGCGGCGAACTTGCTTACCTCCGATATTGACGCAAACGACAAGCCTTTCCTCACCGGGGAACGCACTTCCGAGGGCTTCTACCTTGTAAAAAACGGGCTGGAGCAAGCGGTTTCCCGCGGCCTTGCCTATGCACCGTATGCCGACCTGTTATGGTGCGAAACCGGCGTTCCCGATTTGGAGTTTGCCAAGAAGTTCGCCGAAGCTATCCGCAAACAGTATCCGAACAAGCTGCTGGCCTATAACTGCTCGCCCTCGTTTAATTGGAAGAAACATTTGGACGATGCGACCATCGCCCGCTTCCAGCGTGAGCTCGGTGCCATGGGCTACAAGTTCCAGTTCATCACCCTCGCGGGTTTCCATGCGATTAACTACAGCATGTTCGAGCTGGCGCACGGCTATATGCAGCGTGGCATGGCGGCGTTCGTTGAGATGCAACAGAAGGAATTCGCTGCTGTCGAGAAGGGCTTCACCGCAGTCAAGCACCAGCGCGAAGTCGGAACTGGTTATTTTGACCAGGTGACTCAGGTAATCCATAGCGGCGAGTCGTCGGTGACCGCGCTTACCGGGTCCACAGAAGAAGCGCATTTCGGTTAAAGCCCGTCTCAAGAAACGTCGTGCCACCCGCTCGCGAAGTTTGCGTGCGCAACTGTGCGGCGTTTTTTATGACTAACTTGCTGCGTTAGAAGCTTTCAAAATTAAAATGTAAAGGAGAATATCAATGGGCCATATCCATGCCCACGAGGAAGGCATTGCCGTTCTTGGCAATATCACTTCCGAATTTGCACAAATCCTCACGCCTCAAGCATTGGATTTCGTAGCCAAGCTGGTACGCAAGTT
>JAHFRC010000085.1 GCA_023259015.1 Nitrosomonadales bacterium
TTAAGGCGCATAAGTAAACTCCAGAGAAAGCGAGCCTGGAAGCCGCCGACGATATTTCCATTACCCAACTGGGATTCGGCATAGGTAGTGACACTTTCATCGCCTGTAAGGTTAAAAACCAAACAAGGACGGCTTGCCTCTATTGCATCAGCAAGATTGGTGAAATTTTGGATGCCGCGCTCCTTTGCAGTTGCCATTGCTGGGGCTTGTGGATTGACATCAAAAATACCGACAATTTTGATCAACGGGTCATCGCCAAAGAGATCGAGCATTGCTGTGCCGCCGCGTCCTCCACCTATAACGAGCACTCTTTGTACGCCTTGTTGCATTACCATTCGCGTGTCTCCCAACAATTAATGCCCGGTTAATTTTACCGTCTTCCGGCGAATAGCAATTGCTATTCTTACGTTATGAAGTCTAACAAGTCTGCCACCTATAGATCAGTATTGAGCGTCTCCTTTTGGCTGTGAATTCAACCGGTGGATGCAACACACTATAAACTGTGAAAGCAGAAGGAGTGTTGCAAATGAAACAAAGGCCACGGATTTTTACGGTAATATCTGGCCAAACATGGCAAGACACCTTCGTACAGTAATTCCATCAATGACGGGTCGGCGGGTTAAAATCACGCCATGAATATCACCGAACGGCTGTCTCTCTACATCCGGCTTACCCGATTGCATCGCCCCATCGGCATCCTGTTGCTGCTGTGGCCGACACTGTGGGGTGTGTGGATCGCGGGCAACGGCCATCCGCCCTTGCATATCGTCGCCATCTTCGTGCTCGGTACAATACTGATGCGCTCGGCAGGTTGCATCATCAACGACTATGCCGACCGCAATTTCGACCGGCATGTAAAACGCACGCAAGATCGCCCCATCACCAACGGACAGATCGCGCCACACGAAGCGCTGTGGTTGGCTGCGGGGCTGGTGCTGAGCGCCTTTCTGCTGATCCTGCCGCTCAACACACTTACCCTGCTGCTGTCCGTTCCCGCAGTGCTCCTCGCCGCCAGCTATCCGCTTACCAAACGCTTCTTCGCCATCCCGCAGGCCTATCTTGGCATCGCGTTCGGTTTCGGCATCCCGATGGCATTCGCCGCACAAACCGGCAGCGTTCCGAACGTGGCATGGTGGCTATTGCTGGCCAATGTGTTTTGGACGATTGCCTATGATACCGAATACGCGATGGTGGACAGGGATGACGATATCCATCTCGGCATCCACTCTTCGGCATTATTTTTTGGCAAGCACGACGTGCTTGCGGTGATAGCCTGTTACGTCGCCGCCATCGGCATTATTGCCGGGGCCGGCTCTACGCTGGGGCTGGGGATGTTTTATTATTTCGGCCTGCTGGTTGCGGCGGGGATTGCGATTTATCATTTTACGCTGATCCGCTTGCGTAAACGTGAAGATTGTTTCAAGGCATTCCTGCACAACAGCTGGTTTGGTGCGGCGGTATTTGCGGGGATTGTGCTGAACTATTGGAAGCTTTGATGACACGTATTCCTGCTTGACATGGGCGCGCCTCCCTTGCTCACTCACTGGCACATTGTCGTTTTGGGTATTACACTGAAACCTGTTCAACCATTGCCTTTCTACAGCCCATGAATACAGACACGCAAAACAATTACCTGGTAATCACCGCTTCGGGGGAAGACAAGGTTGGCCTCGTCGACCGGCTGTCGGGCAAGATCACCGAGAGCGGGTGCAATATCGAGGAAAGCCGCATGGCCGTGTTGGGCGGGCAGTTCGCCCTCATCATGCTGCTTTCCGGCCCATGGAACGCGCTTTCCAAAATCGAGGCGCAAATGGGAGCACTCGGCGACCAGTTGGGGCTCAGCATCATTCACAAACGAACCCGGAAACGGGAACTCACACAACCGACAATACCCTATGAGGTAGACGTGGTGGCCATGGATCACCCCGGCATCGTACGCAATCTGGCCGCTTTCTTTTCCAGGAACGGCATCAATATCGAGGAACTGCAGACCAACACCTACCCTGCGCCGCACACCGGCACACCCATGTTTTCCGTCACCATGACGGTGGGTATTCATGCCGATGTCCACATCCCTTCCTTGCGTGGAAGTTTCCTCGATTACTGCGACGACCTGAATCTGGATGCGAGCTTTGAACCTGCGCGGGTATGAAATCCGGTTAACAACCAGCGTAGCGGCTGTTCGCAAATGTGGATTGCAAGAGGTTCACTGCAGTAGCCTTCTGCGCGGCAGCGGATGCGATCACCTACAAAAAAATTGACTGCATGAAAACACATCGGCTGGTTCGCCGCAAAAGCGGTTGGGCGATTTCACCCTCGCTCCGATGACTCTGAGGCAAGGAGGATGCAAGACCGTTTATGCCGCTGACCATCTGGCCACATAAAAAATCGGCTGGTTACAGGAACACCGCCATATCAAGCCTTCTAATATCATGGTGCAACCGAATGGTACGGTGAAGATTATCGGCTTCGGGCTGACGCGACTGATGAAGCATTCCAAAAAAATGCTCCCGAACCAGAAGGGCCGGGAGCAAGGCCTTAACAAAAGAAAGGGAAGGATTGTTAAGACGTCAACTCAAGGATAAAAATTGGTAAAAGATTAGCTTATCCGCACACCAGTTGCAGGTTTGTTGGAGCGAAATACTCCGTGTTGCCAGCCACGGTGTAAGTTGCTTTGGGTGCGTTAATATCATTCTTGACTGTACGCCAGCCACACATCGACTTATGTTCAGCAGCTTGCTGCAAGTTTGCCGGTGCCGTGTAGTAGCCGCTTATGTCCACATCGCGGGTAAAGCTGGGGTTCAAGCCGGAATAAATGACATCCAGATCATTGGTTGAAAAAGCCGTGCCTGCCTGCGCGGTCGAAGTTGCCAAAACGCCAGTGATGATGCTTGCCAAGATACGTGTTTTCATGATGAATCTCCTTATAAAAAAATTAAAGTTAAAGTTAAATTTTCTGTTACGTTAATTAAGGGGCTTGCCTGTGAAGCGTATACTCTGCTTGGCAAGTACGTGCATAAGTATAAGCACCAACTATGCCAACATATATCTAATTGAAATATAATTGATTATATTTTTGCTGAATGTGAAATACGTTCACTGTAAACGTTAAATATGTTCGCATGTAAACGCATTAACAAACAGTTACAAAAATATATTTTTACGCGAAGAAAAATCCAAGAAGGGGGTCAAGTTCAAGTTAGTAATTCCAAGTTTTCCATAAAAACTTTCAAGGTGAGCAAATGGTAGGCAAAAATAAATGGTACATGAGCTATCGGAAAGTAAATTTACCGTCCCCACGTAAAGCAAGGGAATGGTATGGGGCACCCCTTGCAATTTCCCAATTTATGAGTTGCTGTGAGCAAAGAAATCGCGAATTGCCGTGCTTACCTTCGCGATATCATCATCGCTCATTTCGTAATGAAGCGGCAGGCGCAAAAGGCGCTCGCTCAAATCTTCCGTCACGGCCATGGTGCTGCCGGTGCGACCATACTTTAGTCCAGCGGGGGAGGAGTGCAAGGGCACGTAATGGAATACCGGAGAGATACCCTGCGCCTTCAGGTATGTGATCAGCCGCGCGCGCGCGTCTTGGCTGTCGAGAATAATATAAAACATATGCCCATTGCTATATTTGTCGAATGTGGGCAGGCGAAGCTTGCCAGATTGCTGCAACGGCGCCAGTTGCGATGAGTAAGAAATGCAGATATGGCGCCGTTTTGCGGTGATCTTGTCGGCTTGCTCAAGTTGCGCATATAGAAAAGCGCTTACCAGTTCGCTCGGCAAATAGGAAGAACCGATGTCCACCCAAGTGTATTTATCTACCTCTCCACGGAAAAACTGGCTGCGGTTGGTGCCTTTCTCGCGGATAATTTCGGCGCGCTTGATGTAGCGTTCATCATTCACCAGCAACGCACCGCCTTCGCCGCTGATGATGTTTTTGGTTTCGTGAAAACTCAGGCAGCCAAAGTTCCCGATGCTGCCTAGCGCTCGTCCTTTGTAGGTGGAAAGCAGCGCTTGGGCTGCATCTTCCACCACCAGCAGGTTGTGCCGCTGGGCGATATCCATGATGCTGTCCATTTCGCATGGCACCCCCGCGTAATGTACTGGGACAATGGCACGCGTCCTGCGAGTGATTGCTGTTTCAATCAGTTTTTCATCAATATTCAGCGTGTCCGGACGGATATCCACAAATACCATTACCGCTCCCCGCAATGCAAAGGCATTGGCGGTAGATACGAAGGTGTAAGAAGGCAGGATAACCTCGTCGCCCGGTTGGAGATTGCACATGATGGCGGACATCTCCAGCGCAGCTGTGCAGGAATGGGTGAGCAACGCACGACGGACGCCCAGCTTTTCCTCAAACCAGCGGTGGCATAATTTGGTGTAACTCCCATCCCCAGAAAGATGGCCTTGCGCCACGGCATCCGCGATGTAAGACAATTCGTGGCCAATGATAAACGGCTTGTTAAATGGGATGGGTTTCATCAAATAACAATTTTTGCTACAGCTCGTGTGCTGTGGCGGTATTGTACAGGCAAACTCTAAAAGCCGGCTGAGAACAATGGCAATACATGCGGCACCGAACCTTGACAATTGCTGGAATGGAGGTGGCTTGGCTTGCGGGTTGCCGCAAGCCAAGAGTGCCAGGATGTGGTACTGACCGCCGTCAGGGGTATGGTTGCAAGGCCACAAATAATTTCAGGTTTCCTGTACTAACCGACTGCCAGAAACTGGTAACAATACCAGTAAGCATCTTTCAAATTGACAGATAGAGTCAAAATCAACCGCTAATGGACTCATTAACCAAAAACTCTTACACCTTTTAAGCCAATG
>JAHFRC010000086.1 GCA_023259015.1 Nitrosomonadales bacterium
ATTTAACATGATGCGATTCTCCATAGCTAAAGTGTGCGGCTAGTTTAACAAATTTAACGCGCCCACCGCACACTGCTTGTACTTATGTTAATTGCCGCTTTCGATACACTCTAGCGATAAATCACTTAACCGTGTGGAAACCTGATGGGCTATGCGTTGCATTCATAACGTGAAACTCGCGTAGCGAGTCCTTGCCCCTCTCGCCCGCTTGCGGGATAACCAGCGACTTGGCTGCGGTTGTTTGCAGCCTAGTCGAATGATGTCTAGTTGTTTTACCCAGAGAGCAGGAGAGAGGGAAACGGGCATGGCGGGTTTCATCATCAGGGGCGGCACGTTTGCCATGCCCGTTAGGGAAAGACGAGGCGTAAAGGAACCATCCCGGAAAGGGCAAAGCCGTGGCGTTTGTAGAAGCGGATTGCCGGATCATTGGTGTGGTCAGTAAGCAGCGTGATGCGGGAGCATCCTTTTGCTTGTGCGAAAGCGATAGCCCCTTGAAGCAGGGTAGAGCCGGCCCCGCTGCCTCGCCTGTCGGCCTGGATAATCATGTCCTCCAGAATGCCGACACGCCCGCCGCAAGCGGTGCTGATAGTGTAAAGCAGGTTAACCATGCCAACCAGGGTAGAGCCATCACGGAGAACGAGGATACGCCCAACCTCGGGCCGCTCGATAATCTGGCGAAGCCCGGCAGACTGCCTGGCAATATCCGGCTGAAAGTCCGCCTCCTGAGTAAATAGGATAGTGAGCAAGTCGCAAAGCTGCGGGATGTCATCCAGCGTACCTTCTTCAACGCGAAGCAAAATTGCCTATCCTCAAGTGGGTAGTAAACATTCCTGACGAGGTTGCAGAAAAAGCATCCGTATCGTGCCGCGAACCAAATGAAATATCAAGTTCATTGACACCCTTGCGTATTGCACCAAAGCAATGCGTGTCTTGAGTTTGAAGCACCATCCCGAAGCAAACATGCCCCGCTCCATTACCCCGCTTGAGCCTATGACGTTGTTGTGTATGCGAATTGCTTGCTGGCACAGCCCTTGCTGTTGCTTGACTGTATATTTTTTGTGAGGCCGTCAGGTTATGGAAAAAATGAAGCTGGTGATGATAGGCAACGGCATGGCCGGTGCAAGAACGCTGGAGGAACTGCTGAAGCTCGCTCCGGGCTTGTATGAAATCACGGTGTTCGGCGCCGAGTCTTATGCCAATTACAACCGGATTCTGCTGTCGCAGGTGCTGTCGGGGGAGCAAACTATCAGGAGCATCATGCTCAATGATGTTGACTGGTACGCCGAAAAAGGCATCACGCTGCACCTGAACAAGCCGGTAGCCAAAATAAACCGCGCCCATCGCACCGTGCAAACCGCCGATGGGGAAATTACCGGATATGACCGGCTGATTATCGCCACCGGCTCTACTCCCATCATTCTGCCGGTTCCCGGCAACGACCTGGAAGGAGTCATCAGTTTCCGCAGCATTCATGATGTCGATGCCATGATCGAGGCTTCCGCCAAATTTGGGCACGCAGTGGTGATCGGTGGTGGCTTGCTGGGGCTGGAAGCGGCTTATGGCCTGCTTTCACGCGGCATGGATGTAACGGTGGTGCACCTCGCCGAATGGTTGATGGAACGCCAGTTGGATCAGGCCGCAGGCCGCATGCTGCAAAAATCGCTGGAAGCAAAGGGGATCAAATTTTTGTTGCAAAAGCAGACTGAGTGCATTCTCGGCGAAGGCCGCGCCCGTGCGATACGTTTCACTGACGGCACAGAAATACCCGCCGAACTGGTGGTGATGGCGGCGGGCATCCGCCCCAACGCCGCGCTTGCGGAAGCCGCAGGCATTCACTGCAACCGAGGCATTGTAGTAAATGACACCATGCAGACTTACGACCCGCGCATTTATGCAGTAGGCGAGTGCGCCTCCCATCGTGGCGTTTCATACGGGCTGGTGGCGCCGCTGTTTGAAATGGCGAAGGTGTGCGCCAATCATCTCGCGGAGCTCGGCATTGGGCGCTACACCGGCTCGGCCATTTCCACCAAGCTCAAGGTCACGGGAATTGACCTCTTTTCCGCAGGCGATTTTAACGGTGGCGAACATGCCGAAGAAATTGTCATGCACGATACGGCAAGCGGCATTTACAAGAAACTGGTGATCAAGGACAACAAACTGGTGGGCAGCATCCTGTATGGCAATACGGTGGATGGCGCCTGGTATTTCCAGTTATTGCGCGAGGGGCGCGACATTGCCGACATCCGCGACAGCCTGCTGCTCGGCCAGAACCATCTGGGCAATACCGGCCATCAGGGCGAGAACCGCGCCGCCGCCATGCCGGACAGCATGGAGGTATGCGGCTGCAACGGCGTCACCAAGGGATGCATCGTCAAGGCAATCAAGGAAAAAGGCCTGTTCACCCTGAATGATGTGCGCAAACATACCAAGGCTTCCGCCTCCTGCGGCTCCTGCACCGGACTGGTGGAACAGATTCTCGCCTCCACCCTGGGCGGTGCTTATACGCCTACCCCCGTCGAGAAACCGGTTTGCGCGTGCACCGACCATACTCACGCTGAAGTGCGCATGGCCATCCGCAAACACAAGCTGCTGACCATCCCGGAGGTGATCAGTTTCATGGAATGGAGCACACCGGACGGCTGCGCGAGCTGCCGTCCGGCGCTCAACTACTACCTGATTTCCACCTGGCCGCATGAGGCCAAGGATGACCCGCGCTCGCGCCACATCAACGAGCGGGTACATGCCAACATCCAGAAGCTCGGCGACTACTCGGTGGTGCCGCGCATGTGGGGCGGCGTGACAACGCCAGAACAACTGCGCCGCATTGCGGATGTGGCGGACAAGCACCAGATTCCCGCCATCAAGGTGACCGGCGGCCAGCGCATCGCGCTGGCGGGCATTAAAAAAGAAGACTTGCCAAAAGTGTGGGGCGATCTCGGCATGCCTTCAGGTTACGCCTACGGCAAGTCACTGCGTTCGGTGAAGACATGCGTGGGCAATGCATTCTGCCGCTTCGGCACACAGAACACACTGGGCATGGGCATTGATCTGGAGAAAGCTTTCTGGGGCATGTGGGCGCCGCACAAGGTCAAGCTCGGCATCTCCGGCTGCCCGCGCAATTGCAGCGAGGCGGCAATCAAGGACATCGGCGTGATCGGCGTGGAATCGGGATGGGAAATTTATGTCGCCGGCAATGGCGGCACCAAGACCGAAGTCGCGCAATTTTTTGCCAAGGTCAAAACGCAGGAAGAAGTGATGGAACATGCCGCTGCATTTCTGGAGCTTTACCGCCAGGAAGGCTATTACATGGAACGTACCGCGCAGTGGACTCAGCGGGTCGGCCTCGATTACGCGAAAAAAAGAGTCGTTGAGGATGAAAGCAACCGCAAGACGCTGCATCAGCAACTGATGCAGGCGCTTGAAGCGCGCAAGGACCCGTGGGAAGAATTCGCCGTGAAAGGTGTTGAGCAGCAGGAATTCAAGGTGCTGGAAATACTGGATGAGGTGCCATTATGAACAGATGGATAAAACTGGCTGCACTGGATGAAATTCCGCCGCTGGGCGCGCGCGTAATCAGAAGCGCAACTGCGGACATTGCCGTCTTCCGCACCGCAAAAGACGATGTGTATGCGCTACGGGATGCTTGTCCGCACAAGGGCGGGCCGCTGTCGCAGGGCATGGTTGCCGGCAACGAAGTCACCTGCCCCCTGCATGGAATGCGCATCTGCCTGTCAGATGGCAAGGCCGTAGCGCCGGATAATGGGTGCGTGACCACCTATCCGGTCAAGGTCGAAAATGGCATTGTTTACCTTCGGATATAGGGATTGTTGCAATTACAGCTTTCAGCGCCAATCTCAAACATGAAGTACAACACTTTCCGGGAGGATTAGCCTCAAGAAACACTGTCGTATCACCAGTATTGACAAAACATTCTAACATTCATTAGAATGTACGCATGAGTGAGAGAAAATTAAAAAGCCTCCTTTACGAGCAAGTGGCGCGCATCGGTAAAGCGGTGTCAAGTCCCAAACGGCTGGAATTGCTTGAGCTTCTCGGCCAAGGCGAGAAAGCAGTCGAAGTATTGGCCCGAGAGGCGGCCATCGATATAAAACTTGCCAGCGCACACCTCAAGGCGCTCAGAGCCGCCAACCTCGTTCAGGGGCGGCGGGACGGGAAAAACATTTACTACCGGCTCTCGGGAGACGATGTGTCGGCGTTGTGGGTCACGTTACGCACTGTCGCGGAGGAACACCTCATCGAGCTGCGGGTCGCTCTGGAGCGTATTTTCCATGGCCCCGAACGTTTAACCGCAGAAAGTCGGCTGTCCCTGCTCGGTAGGGCGCGGGCCGGTGAGATTATCGTAATCGATGTTCGACCCGAGGTGGAGTATCACGCAGGACACCTGCCGTTCGCGCGTTCCATTCCTTTGCATGAACTCAAGAAACGCATCGCCGAATTACCCAAGGACAAAACCATCGTTGCATACTGTCGCGGGCCGTTCTGTCTGATGTCGGAACAAGCCGTGAAGCTCTTGGCGCAACGGGGTTACCAGGCACGAAAGATTGCGGACGGCGTCGCGGACTGGCAGGCCGCCGGACTGCCGATCGAATCTGAAGCGAACTGAAGCGCTACTTCGAGCCGACGATACCATCAGCGAGTGGCGATAGCGCCGAGCACAGGTTTAAAGGAGGTGTCCTTGCTATGAAACAAAACATGCTGGTCAAATGGTCAGTCGCCCATCCGAAGGCGGTGCTGTGGTTTGTGCTGATCGCCACGGCGGCCTTCCTGACCCAATTGCCCAGCATCAAGACGGAT
>JAHFRC010000039.1 GCA_023259015.1 Nitrosomonadales bacterium
AGCTCCTGCTGCAACAGGTTCGCCCAGCCCTCATCGCGCGGGATGCCAAAGGCAGCCGACAGACTGTCGCCGAATACCAGAATAGTTTCCGCGCGGCTGATGCCGGGCAGCAGGTAGAGCGTGATCAAAAAAACTAATCGATAAATAACGGAATATCTCATGGCGCCTATTGTGCAGGCAGTCAATCTAAGCAAGCAAGTGATAAGTGGCGACCAGCCGCTGGCCATTCTGCAAGATGTCAGCTTTGCCGTTGAACAGGGCGATAGTCTCGCCATTTCCGGCGTTTCCGGCTCCGGCAAGTCCACCCTGCTGGGGTTGCTGGCCGGTCTTGATGTTCCCAGCAGCGGTACGGTATATCTCGACGGGGTGGATATATTTTCCTTCGACGAAGATGGCCGCGCGCGCCTGCGCGGACGCCTGGCGGGCTTCGTATTCCAGTCGTTCCAGTTGCTGCCGACATTATCCGCGCTGGAAAACGTGATGCTGCCACTGGAACTGCGCGGTGCAGCAGATGCGCGCGAGCGTGCTGCGGAGGCATTACGGTGCGTGGGGCTGGCGCAACGCCTGCATCATCTGCCCAAGCACCTGTCCGGCGGCGAGCAGCAGCGAGTGGCCATCGCGCGCGCTTTCGTAGCGCAGCCAAAAATCCTGTTTGCCGACGAGCCTACCGGCAATCTCGATGCTGCTACCGGCGCACAGATCATCGAACTGATGCTGGAGCTTAACTGTGCGCAGGGTACGACGCTAATTCTGGTCACTCACGACGAAGCGCTGGCGCGCCGCTGCAACAGGCAGTTGCTCTTAGCGGCGGGTAGAGGTGGTCTCACAAATTTGGGCAGTGTGATAAATGATAGTCTTGCTTAACCCAAGCCGCAGGAATTATGGTCAACAAAGGAGCGGGGGCATGAAAGGGCTAGAAGGAATCATGCAGGAAACCTTGAATCCATTTGTCGCCAGTATCGTTTGCTTCATTATCTTTCCGGCCGCATAAATAACCTATTTTTCTTCCTCTATTCCTCAGTTGTATTGCCGGAATGGCTGTTACCTTAGCTATGTGCCAATCCGTTCGGCACTTATTTGCAAATGAGGCAGATCATGTCAGCACAAAATAGAATTCGTTTAGTTGCCGCTCAGCCAGAGGAAGGTGTTGCTGAATCCACGGCAATTCGGGAGGCGCATGCCCGTATAGAGGCGGAAATAGAGGCGAAACTCGCTTTGCAAGCACGGATGCGGGCGGAAGCGCAAGCGCGCGCGATTGCTCAGGCAAAAGTACGCTATGAAAATGAACTGGCTGAGAAAATTGAAGAAAAAAGAAATCTCGAGTCCAAATCGGCAGAAGAGATACAAATGCGCTTGCAAAGTGAACGCAGCTTGGCTGAAACAGCTCAAGCCAAATTCCAGGCTGAGGCTCGTTTGAACGAGGCAATTCAGGCCAAGTTGCGTGCTGAGCGGCAGGCGCAGGAAGAGTTGGAAAAGCGCTTGGAAGCTGAGATGCTCGCGCGTACCGCAGCTGAAAACCGGGCCAGGGTTGAGAAAGAAGAGGGTTTACTGGCGCAGGAAAAAGCCAATACCGAAGCGATAATCACCCGAGCGATACAAGACAAGATAAATGCTGGAAAAGAGGTTTTTGCGCTTCTTAATGCCAAAGCCATAGCTGAATTCGCTGCTGCAGAGGCAATGCAGGCTCGTATGCGTGCCGAAACTGTGGCGCATGCTGAACAACAGGCAAGAGCAGCCTCTGAACAGGAGGCTGAACGGGCCGCGATGGCGCGTGCTGAAGCTGACCAGCAAGCTGCTGAAATCGCAAGGCAACGAGCCATTGCAGAAAGACAGGCAATAACTGATGCGGATAAAAGCATTGCGGCAGAGGCCGAGGCCAGCCGTGTTGCTAAAATTTATGCAGAAAAAGAACAGCAAAAAAGAGTCACTGCTGAGAGGATGCTGCGCGCTGAGCAGGAAAAAATGGAGCTCATTGCAGCTTGTGCGGAAGCCGAAGAAATGGCTGTGCGCCAACAGGAAGAGGCCAACGAACTGTTGCGGCTGGCTGAACAAGAAGCACGTGAAAGGTTGAATGTGGAAGCTCAGGCCAAGCAAGCTATGGAATATAAACTGCAGGCAGAACGGGATCTCGTCATGGCTGCACGGCAGCGGGCCGAAGCAGAAATGATGGCTGCGCGCGGATTTGAACTCCAGTTGCAGGCTGAAAAAGATGCCAATACGGCGGCCAACAGACATGCGGAAGCTGCAGAGCAAGCCAGGCAAGCGGCAGAAGAAAGGGTGCGTCTTGAACGCAAACTGGCAGACACAGAACAAATGTGCTTGGCAGCTGAGACGGCAGTGGCGCAGGAAGCGCAAGCCAAAATCCGCGCCGAAGACCAATTATTGCGAGCTGTACAGGAACAACTCACATTGACAATTGCTGCGCGCAAGGCCGAGGAAGAGAAATTGGCAGCAGTGAATGCAGCCATTGTTGCGGCGCACGAATACATCAAGGTTGAGCAACAAGCTTGCAATATTGCGCAACAAAGCAGTGCCATAAGTGAAGAAGCGGCACGTGTAGCCAAAACCCGCATTCAGGCAGCCAGTCAGCTAATTGCTGAAGTCGAGGCGCGAATGGCGACAGAATTGCAGGCGATTGAGATAAATAACGAATATATTGCCATCGAGGCACATACAAGAGAGATGGCTGTAGTTAGGCTAAAGTTGGCAGAAGAAGGTGTTAATTGTGAGAAAATAAAAGAAAATATGGAAAGTCGCGCCTTGAATATGGCTAAGCTGCGTGTCGAAACGGAGGCTAAAGCCGCGCAGATTGAGTCTGAAAAACTGCAAACCGAAGCACGTGCTACAGTTTTGGCACGCCAGCGCTTTGCCGCAGCGCAGCAGGCTAAGTTTTTGGCAGAGGAAAATGAGCGTTTAGAGCAGCGTTTGTTAGCCGAAATCGAAGCATGTGTGGCTGCCAAGTTACTGGCGATTGAGAATGATAAAGAACATGCTGTAATTGAAGCCCGCACCAAGGAGGCCATGGAAGACAGACTCAGATTGACGGAAGAGGCAGTTGCTGCTGCAAGAGCAAGAGAAGAAACAGAAATACGGGCTTTGAATATGGCCAAAATGCGTGCTGAGGCCGAGGTAGAAGCCGCGCGGATTGAGTCTGAAAAGCTGCAAGCAGAAGCCCGAGCCACGGTTTTGGCGCGCCAGCATCTTGCCTCTATACAACAGGCAAAAAAACTTACTGCTGTATTGCTGGAACGGGAACAGCTTGAGCAGTATATGACGGATGAGTTGCGTGAAAAAATCCGTCGGGCCAGTGCAGAAATAGAAACAGAACGGTTACTAAGCAAATTACGTAAAACTGAGCGGCGTAATGTGGCGTATCAATTGGTCATATTTGCATCTTTGATATTTGGGTTGATAATGCTGTTGCCTTTTGTCTCAGATCCTTTGTTTCCGGCTGTAAGCAATGCCCAGTTGGTAACGGCAAAAAAACTTGTCGAGAGTGGGGGTGTGCCTGATATGACAACGCCGATTCAGCAACATAAAAGCGTACCTCAGGTACCCAATACAGGACAGGTTATCTGGCATGATTTAAATTTCGCTACTGGGTTGTAGGTATACCAGTATTTTGCCTAATAACGATATCCTGGTAATTAAGAAATTAACCAAAACCCTTCATTAATGCAATCCGAATTATTAAATTAGTTTCATATCTACATGAATATAAGTAATTTATTAAAAAACATACTCATTTAACGCAATATGTGTAATAACGAATTGTTAGTCTTTATCCAAATCTTCCGGGTTTTCGAGGTTGACCGTTAATTTTACAATTATTTTTTTATAATTAAATAATAATATGCATATATTCAAGTAATTTGTCGAAATAGTTCTTCGCATAGTGTGGTCACAGCATCTGGTTGATTTAATTCTGCGCCAGTTATATGGAAAGTATCTTCGGCACGAGCTCCCAAGGTGTTGATTTTAGCGCTACGCAAGTTGATGTGATGGCGTGCCAGCACGTGAGCGATACGTGCCAATAAGCCGGGGCGGTCGCCTGCGACAATGGAAAGCACGTGGTTGCCTTTTTCGTCTGTGGCAATGTTGACTTCAGGCGAAATGGGGAAGTGCTTGAGCTGTCGGCTTATTCTGCCACTATGCGGCATAGGCAATTCTCCTATGTATTTGATTATTTTGTTAATCTTCTGTGCCAACTCATACTCGATATAATTCATTACGTCCCGGTATTCGGGATTGTTGTCGCTTGCATCCATCACCAGAAAACTGTCCAGCGCGTAACCATGCTGGGTAGTGTATATCTTCGCTTCCATGATGTTGTAACGCATCCCTTCGAAAAATGCGCAGATACGCGCAAACAAAAAAGGTTGATCCGGGCTGTACACCATCACTTGCAGGCCTTCGCCGATGCGGCTCAGGCGTGTCTTGACGATGGGTGTTCCGCTGTTGACGCGGTGCGCCAGCAAGCGGGTATGCCAGGCGATTTCTTCCGGCTCATGGCGCAGGAAATACTCGGCGTCCAGTTGCGCCCACAGTAATTCGTGGATTTCCGGGGCAATCGCAAGCAGGTTAAGTATTTCCCGTGCCTGCGCACGGATTTCGCCGACCTGATCGGCAACTTTGCCGCCCATCATGTAACGCCGCGCTGCAAGGAATAATTCTTCCAGAAGTTTGCCTTTCCAGGCGTTCCACACTTTCGGGCTGGTGCCGCGTATGTCCGCCACGGTGAGGAGATACAGCGCCACCAGATAGCGGTCATTCGGAATTTTTGCCGTGAATGCGGCGATGACATCCTGATCCGACAAGTCCTGTTTTTGCGCCGTAGCAGCCAAGGTAATATGCTGTTCCACCAGCCATACCACCAAGTCGGTATCTTCGCGGGTCAAGCCATGCTGTTTGCAGAAGCGCAAGGCATCCGCCCGTCCCAGCAGTGAATGATCGCCACCGCGCCCCTTGGCGATGTCGTGGAACAACCCGGCGATATAAAGTACCTCTGGACGGGCAAATTCCCGGAACAGCTTGCTACACAGCGGAAATTCATGCGCGTGCTTCTCCATGATGAAGCGGCGCAGGTTGCGCACCACCATCAGGATGTGTTCATCCACCGTGTGGATATGGAACAGGTCATGCTGCATTTGTCCGACGATGCGGCCGAAGGCGGGCAGATAGCGCCCCAGGATGCCATACTGGTTCATGCGGCGTAGCGCATGGGTGGTGCCTTGCGGCTGGCGCATGATGGACATGAATAATGCGCGGTTGTTGGCGTCGCGCCGGAACGCCGCATTTATCTTGTGGCGCGCATGCCACAGCGCCCGCAGAGTGGGGGCGGAAAATCCGGTTAAACGCGGGTGTTGTTCCATCAGCAAAAAGCTTTCCAGAATTGCCGAAGGTTCACGCTCGAATAGCATTTCATCACGGGCTTCGAGCAAGTTGTCACGCGACACGAATCGCTCATTGAGCGGATACGCCTTGCCGGCTTCCGGGAACAGGCGGGTGCGCAAATTCTGCATCAATATGGCGTTGAGCTGCAACACGGCCTGCCTGGTGCGGTAATAACGCTGCATCAGGTGTTCACTGGGAAGGCGCACGCCAGTTGCGCCGATATGCATCTGCTCCGCCAGCACAGTCTGGTAGTCGAACAGCAAGCGGTCTTCGCGCCGCCCGGCAATATAATGCAGGCGGATACGCAAGGTTTGCAGCAAAGCTTCGTGGAGTGCGATGGCACGCGCTTCCTGCGTGGTAATCATGCTGACCTTGGCCAGTTCGCGCCAGGAGTTGCCCAATCCGGCGGCGCGGCTGATCCATAGCACAGTATGCAGGTCGCGCAGCCCGCCGGGACTTTCCTTTAGGTTGGGTTCGAGGTTGTAGTCCACCTCGGCAAAGTGCGCATGGCGCTGCTCTTGTTCCTTCTGTTTGGCAAGATAAAAAGCGCGCTGATCGAGATGTTGAGCCAGCGTGTTGCGCATCTCTTCAAACAACGGCCGTGCACCGGTAACCAGGCGCGCCTCCAGCAAGTTGGTCTGCACCGTAATATCAGATGATGCTTCCATACATTGCGCCACGGTGCGGGTGCTGTGCCCGACCTCAAGGCCGATATCCCACAGCAGTCCGACCAACTCTTGCAGGCGTTGCTGCAGTGCCGCATCCGGTTCCTTGGCAAGCAGGATCAGCAAATCGATGTCGGATTTTGGGTACAATTCGCCACGCCCATAGCCGCCTACCGCCACCAGCGCCATTTCCGGCGGCATGGCGTGAACTTGCCAAGCTGCGCGTAAATGCTCGTCCACCAGTTTGGTATGGGCGCGCAACAGGCGGGCGGAGTGTGCGTGGCATTTGTAATCCTGTTGCAGCGACAGGCGCGCCGCATGCAAGCTCTGGCGGATTTCAGCTAAACTTTGCACGGCGGAATTCAGGCGGGAGGAGGGGGCGAACCGGCGGAAAGGGTCAGCACTTCAAAGCCGGCTTCAGTCACCAGCACGGTGTGTTCCCACTGTGCCGACAGGCTGTGATCCTTGGTCACAACGGTCCAGCCATCGCCCAATTGCTTGATGCCGGCCTTGCCCGCGTTAATCATCGGCTCAATGGTGAAGACCATGCCGGCTTCCAGCCTCATGCCGATGTTGGGTTTACCATAGTGCAGCACCTGCGGCTCCTCATGGAATTTCTGGCCGATGCCATGGCCGCAGAATTCGCGCACTACGCTATAACCCATCGCTTCGACAAAACTCTGGATAGCGTGGCCTATGTCTCCCAGATATGCGCCGGGTTTGACTGTGCGAATGCCGCGCCACATTGCCTGATACGTGATTTCGCACAAGCGCCGCGCCTGTATGGGCGGTTCACCAGCGTAAAACATGCGGCTGGTATCGCCATGGTAACCATCCTTGATGGTGGTGATGTCTATGTTGAGAATGTCGCCGTTCTTGAGTTTTTTTTCGCCCGGCACGCCGTGGCACACCTGATGGTTGACCGAGGTGCAGATGGATTTGGGATAGGGTGCGTGTCCGCGCGGCGCATAATTGAGCGGTGCGGGGATGCAATGTTGCGTGCCTACCATGTAGTCGTGGCATAGCCGGTCGATCTCGGCGGTGGTGATTCCAGCCTGCACAAAGGGGGCGATATAATCCAGCACCTCGGCGGCGAGGCGTCCGGAGATGCGCATCTTTTCGATTTCCTGCGTGGTCTTGATGCTGACGGCCATAGCTATTCGTATTGGGAAAATTGGCCGCAAGCATAGTGGATAGTGCCTGCCAGCACAACAACACTGTGTTGCTACCCAGCAATAAAAAGGCACGCCAAGCGTGCCTTTTTGTAGTATCAGCGAAAGCGTTGCTTTCGGCAGGGTACGGGTTTAGCGGTTGCCATTGGTATTGCCGTTGTGCCCACGCCCAAGCGCAAAGCTGCTGCTAGGGCGGCGCTGGCCGCCTGCCCCAGCCGTGCTGCCGGCGGCAGCGCCTGTGCGGGTATTAAAGCTGCGGCGTTGTGCATTGTCGCCGAAACGATGGTGCTTTTGCCCCTCGCGGCGTGCGCCGCCGCGCTCGTCACGCGGAAAGCTGTGGCGGCTATCGGGAGCTGTGTGGCGCCCGAAGCTGCCTGGTTTTCCGCGTGGGCCGGAAGGTTGCGAGCGCGGTTTAAACTTGGGCTCCATGCCGGCGATGGTGTGGGTATTGATGCTCTGGCCGGTGAAGCGTTCTATTTTTTTCAGGTGCAGCGCATCGCGGTTGGAAGCGAACGACACGGCGATGCCGGAAGCGCCGGCACGGCCGGTGCGCCCGATGCGGTGGACATAGTCTTCGGCGAACTTGGGCAGGTCGAAATTGATCACGTGCGAGATGCCCGCGACATCAATGCCGCGCGCGGCAACATCGGTTGCCACCAGAATGCGCACCTGCCCACGGCGCACGTTGGCCAGTGTCCTGTTGCGTTCGCGCTGGTTCATGTCGCCATGCAGCGCGGCTGCGGAATGGCCCTGCGCCATAAGGTTGTCGGCAAGAGTGTCGGCATCGCGCTTGGTGGCGGTGAATACCAAAGCCTGGTTTAATTCAGTGTCGCGCAACAGGTGATCCAGCAGGCGATTTTTGTGCGCCATGTCGTCCACATACATCAGGCGCTGTTCAATATTCTCGTGGCGTGCCTGTGCAGCAGCAACGGTGATACGCTTGGGGTTCTTGAGCAGGCGTTTTGCCAGATTGCCGATAACGCCATCCAGCGTGGCCGAAAACAGCAACGTCTGGCGTGTGGCAGGAGTGGCGGCGGTAATGCGCTCCACGTCGTCGATGAAACCCATGTCCAGCATGCGGTCGGCTTCGTCCAGCACCAGCATTTCCAGGCGCGAAAAGTCTATGCGTCCGCGCTCGATATGGTCAATCAAACGGCCAGGCGTAGCGACCAGTATATCCACCGGGCTGGACAATAATTTATTTTGCAGCGGGTAGGGCATGCCGCCCAAGATGCTCACCACTTTCAGGCGCATGTTTTTGCCGTATTTGGTTGCGGCGGTGGAAACCTGTTGCGCCAGCTCTCGCGTCGGGGTCAGCACCAGCACACGCGGACCTTTGCTGCGCACGGCGGAAGGCTGCGCAATGCGGTGCAGCGCGGGCAGGATGAAGGCGGCTGTCTTGCCGGTGCCGGTCTGGGCAGAGGCCATCAGGTCGTGCCCGGCCAGCACTTCGGGGATCGCCTGCGCTTGGACCGGCGTGGGCACAGTATAGCCGGATTCTTCCACGGCCTTGAGAATGGCCGGATTCAGCCCGAGGGTGGCAAAGGTTGCATCGGTCGTAAGCGATGCAACAGCATCAGTTGTTGAGTTTTCAATCATTATATTTTTAACAGACACGTTTATTCCTTAAAATTTAAAACAAGGCGCATGCGCGGCTTAAAGCCGCACAATGAAATTCAGCAGGGGATATACCTCTACCGGCGCAAACGCATCGTCGCTAACCGGTGAACAGCAAGAGTGCGCCCGATAATGGGAACGCTGGGGGTCAGGAAACGATGAACCGACGCTGCATGTATATCGCAGCGAGGGGCGCATTGTAGGCAAGCAGAAGAAGAAAGCAAGCTAAATTTTGGCGGCAGTGCTCATATCTTGCGTATAATCCGCGCCCAAATGCAATATATCCGTAATTTTTCCATCATCGCCCACATCGATCACGGCAAATCCACACTGGCGGATCGCATCATCCAGTTGTGCGGTGGTTTGTCTGACCGTGAAATGGAGGCGCAGGTACTCGACTCGATGGATCTGGAACGTGAGCGTGGCATTACCATAAAAGCGCAGACTGCCGCACTGCAATACAAGGCGCGCGACGGGAAAACCTATAACCTTAATTTGATCGATACACCGGGGCACGTGGATTTTTCCTATGAAGTGTCGCGCTCGCTGTCCGCCTGCGAGGGTGCACTGCTGGTGGTGGATGCTTCGCAGGGAGTGGAAGCGCAGACGGTGGCCAACTGCTACACCGCGCTGGATCTGGGTGTGGAAGTGGTGCCGGTGCTGAACAAGATCGACCTCCCTTCCGCCAATCCGGATAATGCCATCGCCGAGATTGAGGATGTCATTGGCATCGATGCGCACGATGCCGTGCGCTGCTCGGCCAAGACCGGCGAGGGGGTGCAGGACGTGCTGGAAGCGATGATCGCCAAGGTGCCTCCACCAAAGGGCGACCCGGATGCGCCGTTGCAGGCGCTGATCATCGATTCATGGTTCGACAATTATGTCGGCGTGGTGATGCTGGTGAGGGTTTTCAACGGCACGCTGAAGCCCAAGGACAAAATTTTGTTAATGGCCACCGGCGCGCAGCACCTGACCGAACACATCGGCGTATTCACGCCCAAGTCGCAGCCGCGCGAGGCATTGAGTGCGGGCCAGGTGGGCTTCGTCATCGCGGGCATCAAAGAGCTTAAGTCGGCCAAGGTGGGCGATACCATTACGCTGGCGAGCAGGCCTGCCACCACCGCCCTGCCGGGTTTCAAGGAAGTGCAGCCGCAGGTGTTTGCGGGGCTGTTTCCGGTTGAGTCGAACCAGTATGAGGCATTGCGCGATTCGTTGGAAAAACTCAAGCTGAACGATGCCTCATTGCAGTATGAGCCGGAAGTGTCGCAGGCGCTGGGCTTCGGCTTCCGCTGCGGCTTTCTCGGCCTGTTGCATATGGAAATCGTGCAGGAGCGCCTGGAGCGCGAGTTCGGTATGGATTTGATCACCACCGCACCCACGGTGATCTATGAAGTGGTGCTGCGCGACGGCACGGTGCTGACGGTGGATAACCCATCCAAGATGCCAGACCCCTCCAGAATAGAGGAAATCCGCGAACCCATCGTGACGGTCAACCTGTACATGCCGCAGGAATACGTCGGCGCGGTGATTACGCTATGCACCCAGAAGCGCGGCGTGCAAATCAACATGAGCTACCATGGGAAGCAGGTGTTGCTGGTGTACGAGATGCCGATGGCGGAAATTGTGCTGGATTTTTTCGACAAATTGAAATCATTGTCGCGCGGTTATGCTTCGATGGATTACGAGTTCAAGGAGTATCGGCCTGCCGATGTAGTCAAGGTGGATATGCTGATCAACGGTGACAAGGTAGATGCGCTGTCGGTCATTTTGCACCGCAGCAACAGCCAGTACCGGGGGCGCGAAGTGGCGGCCAAAATGCGCGAGATCATCCCGCGCCAGATGTTCGATGTGGCGATCCAGGCGGCCATCGGCTCCAACATCGTGGCGCGCGAAAACGTCAAGGCATTGCGCAAAAACGTGCTGGCCAAGTGCTATGGCGGCGACATCTCGCGCAAGCGCAAGCTGCTGGAAAAACAGAAGGCCGGCAAGAAGCGCATGAAGCAGGTGGGTAATGTGGAAATTCCGCAGGAAGCGTTTCTGGCCATTCTGCAAGTGGGTGAAAAATAATCCCCCACCCTCCACCGGAGGGAGAGGGTGTTTAAAAGTTTAAAAGGAAGTTAAATGGATTTTGCACTGATAATGTTTGTATTGCTGCTGGTCACCGGCAGCGTGTGGCTATTGGATCGCCTCATATTGCAGCCTAAACGCACTGAAGATGCCGCTGAACCGTGGTGGGTGGAATATTCCAAGAGCTTTTTCCCTGTTATTCTCGCGGTATTCCTTTTACGCTCATTCCTGGTTGAACCGTTCAAGATACCGTCCGGTTCGATGATGACCACCTTGCTGGCGGGAGATTTCATTCTGGTCAACAAATTTACTTACGGGCTTCGCCTGCCCATCGTGGGCAAGAAAGTGGTCGAGATTAACACCCCCAAACGCGGTGATGTGATGGTATTTCACTACCCGGAAAACCCTTCGCTGGATTATATTAAGCGGGTAGTCGGTTTGCCGGGGGATGATATTGTGTATCGCAACAAGAAAGTGTTCGTGGACGGCGTGTTGCAGGAACAGCAAAAAGATGGGGAATATAATTATGTGGACGGCCTGAAATTTATCCATACCGAACGCTATAACGAGAATCTGGGAGGGCATACCCATACCATATTGATTAATCCGGAAATGCCCAATGTGCATGTGGGAGCCGTGGCGGAATTTCCGCAACGGGGAGCTTGCAGCTACAGCAATGATGAAGTACGTTGCACGGTGCCGCCCGGCCATTACTTTATGCTCGGCGATAACCGCGATAACAGCCGGGATAGCCGTTACTGGGGCTTTGTGCCTGATAGAATGATAGTTGGCAAGGCGTTTATGATCTGGATGAATTTTGGGGAATTGAAGCGTATCGGCTTATCCATTAACTGAGGGGATGCATGATGAAGATTATGGCGGGCAAGCAGCATGGCTTTAGCTTTTCCGGTTTTCTGATGGTTGTGGTTCTCATTGTATTTGGCGCAATTGGCGTAATGAAACTCATTCCTGCCTACTTACAGGATGCAAAAATAAAGAGCATATTTAATACGATCGTACACGACCCTGACATGCAGAATGCTTCGGTGAAGGCCATCCGTGATTCATTCGGCAAGCGTGCATCGGTTGATGCTGTCACCGCTATCAATGAGACCGATATCGAGATCAGTAAGGATCAAGGCGGTATTTCACTGAGCGCCAGCTATTTGGTGAGAATACCGCTAGCAGGAAATGCCAGCCTGATACTCGAATTCAACCCGAGCAGTACAAAGTAGCTGGATTCTGGATGAGCCGTGACGCGTTATGCCGCAGGCTTGGCTATACTTTTTCACAGCCGCATCTTTTGCAGCGTGCACTGACGCATCGCAGCTATGGCCAGGATCACAACGAGCGCCTGGAATTCCTCGGTGACAGCGTATTGAATTGCGTCATCGCCAAACACCTGTTTGACACTTACCCGAATTTACCCGAAGGCGAACTGTCGCGTTTACGCTCCAATCTGGTGAACCAGCAAACCCTGTTTATCCTGGCGCAGCAACTGGACTTGGGCGAATTGCTGCTGCTGGGCGAAGGGGAACGCAAGAGTGCCGGATTCCGCCGCCCGTCCATTCTGGCCGATGCGATGGAAGCCATATTCGGCGCGGTGTTCCTTGAGGGCGGATTTGAGGCGGCGCGGCAGATAGTGCTTGGCCTTTACGTGCCCCTCATTGCGCAGACCGATGTGCAATCACTGGGCAAGGATGCCAAAACCCTGTTACAGGAATACTTGCAAGGCAGAAGGCTGGCTCTGCCAAAATATACCATAGTCGCCACCCAGGGCGAGGCACATGCGCAATTGTTCCATGTCGAATGCGAGATCGGGCAATTGCAATTAACTACACACGGCGAAGGCGCCAGCCGCCGCGCTGCGGAACAGGCCGCCGCCGAAGCCGCTTACCTGCAGCTCAATACCAAGTCATGAGCGGCAACACCCCGTTTCGCAGCGGATTCATCGCCATCGTCGGGCGCCCGAACGTGGGCAAATCCACCCTGCTCAACCATCTGGTCGGGCAGAAAATCAGCATCACCTCGCGCAAGGCGCAGACCACGCGCCACCGCATCACCGGCATCCTGACCGATGCGCACAGCCAGTTCGTGTTCGTGGATACGCCGGGTTTCCAGACCCAGCACAAGAATGCGCTCAATCGCGGCATGAACCGCGTGGTGAGCAGCAGCATGCGCGATGTGAATGTGATCCTGTTCGTGCTCGAAGCGCAGCACTACGACGAGCGCGATCAGCAGGTGTTGAAACTGCTGCCGGATGCTACACCGGTGATCCTGGTCATCAACAAGGTGGACAATCTGGCCGACAAGAGCGATCTGCTACCGTTTATCGGGCGTCTTGCCGCCGAATATAAATTTGCCGCCATCGTGCCGGTGAGCGCCAAGCAAGAAAAGCAACTGGACACGCTGCTGGAAGCCATTCGCCAGCACCTGCCCGCGGGAGATCCGGTTTATGCCGCAGACGAAATCACCGACCGCAACGAGCGCTTTCTTGCAGCCGAACTGCTGCGCGAAAAAGTATTCCGCTTCACCGGCGAGGAATTGCCCTATTCGGCAAGTGTTGTGATCGAGCAATTCAAGCTGGAAGGCAAGCTGCGCCGCATCCACGCCGCCATCCTGGTGGACAAAGAGTCGCACAAGGCGATGCTGATCGGCAAGAAAGGTGAAAAGCTCAAGGAAATCGCCACCCAGGCGCGGCTGGATATGGAAAAGCTGTTTGACGGCAAGGTGTTTCTCGAAGTGTTCGTCAAGGTGAAGAGCGGCTGGGCGGACGACGAGCGGGTATTGAAATCCCTGGGTTATGAATGACTGCGCATAAGCACCGGCTGGAAAACGAACCGGCTTTCGTCTTGCACAATTACCCGTTCCGCGAAACCAGTTTGCTGCTGGAAGTATTCAGCCGCAATCATGGCCGCCTCGCGCTGGTGGCGCGCGGCGCACGGCGTCCCAGATCGGCATTGCGCGGGCTGTTGATGGGTTTCCAGCCGTTGATGCTGAGCTGGTTCGGCAAGGGCGAAGTGCGCACCCTGCACGGCGCTGAGTGGCAGGGAGGCCAGCCGCAATTGCAGGGAACGGCGCTTCTGTGCGGCTTTTATCTGAACGAATTATTGCTCAACCTGATGACGCGCGACGACCCGCACGAACAGTTGTTCGACTATTACCAGCAAACGCTGCAACGACTGGCGCACGAACAAGACCATGCCGCCACGCTGCGCTGTTTCGAAAAACACATGTTGCAGGAACTCGGCTACGCGCTGCTGCTGGATTGCGAGGCGAAAAGCGGCAAGCCGATTGATCCGGATGCGCATTACCGTTATGTGATTGATCGCGGCGCGGTTGCCGAAGCGCCAGATGTTTCGGAGGGTCTTTTGGTGTCGGGCAAGACTTTGCGGGATATGGCGGCTGATGACTACCGGGATGCATCCAGCGCACGGCAAGGCAAGCAGCTCATGCGCATGCTCATCAACCACCACTTGGCCGGCAAGCCATTGCACACAAGGGAATTGATAAAGGACATGCAAAAGCTGTAATTAATCTTGAAGACAGGGTGCCGGGCAAATCAACCCACAAGCGAAGTGCGGACGCTGGCACGCCCACCCATGCGGGAAAACCATGCTGCCAGATTGGTGTGGGCGCCGCGCCAGCCGCGTTCGGCTTGGCGCAAGTCCAAGTAGACCAGGGCGCTCGCCAGCGCAAGGTCGGCCAGCGTAATGGAAGCACCCTCGCACCACCCTCCCGCGCCCAGTTGATCAGCCACATAAGCCAGTGCGCGCGTGATGGCATGGTTGTTCCGGGCGATATTATCGACCTCCTGTTTCTCGGCCGGACGCATGCTTTCCGTGCGCACCGCGACAGCGGAATCCATGATGCCATCCGCCAGCGCCTCCCAGCGCTTGACGCGCATGCGCGCCCGCGCATCGTTGCGCGAAATCAGGACGGGGGTATCGTTCAGGCTGTCGGCGTATTCGGCGATCACCGGCGAATCGAATACGCATGTTTCATCATCGAGTATCAAGGCGGGAATCCGTCCCAGCGGGTTGGCCCGCGCCACAAGGCTTCCGGGCTCGCGCGGCGGGTCGATGACATAATCGTGCGGGATGTTCTTTTCCAGCAGCACCAGGCGCACTTTGCGCACATAGGGACTGGTGTTGGTGCCGAGCAGTTTCATTTGGTGCTCCTGTAATAAATACCGCGGGTTCAAGTTTGAAGTGCAACGCCTGATGACTTGAAGAATACCTGATGTGGTGTCTTGTACCCAAGTCGTTTTCTGGGTCGGTTGTTCAATCGCTCCATCGCTGTATTGATCTCCTT
>JAHFRC010000087.1 GCA_023259015.1 Nitrosomonadales bacterium
CTTCTGCCGTATAGCCGAGCATTTTGCAGAACGTATCGTTCACCTGCATCACGTTACCCTCAAGGTCGAGAATATGGATGCCGTCGCTGGCGGTGCGCAACAATGTCTCGTTCTTTTGGCATTCCCTTGTGAGCGATTCTTCGGCGCATCTGCGCGCCTCAAGCAGGGCGCTAAAGCCATCGGCCATTTCGTTGAAACTTTCACCTATCTGACGCAGCTCATCGCGCGTGCGGAGATTGGCTCGCACATGCAGATCACCGCCGGCAAAGGCGCGAAGTGAATGCACCAGCATTTGAATATTGCCGACAATGGCATAGTAGATGCTGACCGACAAATAGACCACCAGCATGAACATCAGAAGAGAGAAGCCGATGCTGGTAAACATCTCCTGCCTTGCGCGGGCAATGCGCGCCTTGATGAGCGTCTCGGCCATCGGCAGCAGCGAGTCGTATATTTGCGCATAGCTCTTGTCAATCGCCGTCGTGGCGGTGCTCAAAAAATCCTCCGGTGGCATGGAAAAGTGACCGGTAAGGATGTCGGACGTCACGATGCCGGTAATTTGCTGCACCGAATTGACGATGTCTTTATAGGTCGCCCGGAGTGAGTCTTGCATTGCCGGGCTATAGCGGCCTGTTTTCTCCAAGCTAGTATTTAGGTCTTTGAGGGAACTGCCAAGCTCGGCCATCTTGATTTTCAATTCGATTTGCCGGTTTTCGGTGAGGTGCTTTTCGGCCAGGATGCCGGTACCGTAGGCACGCAGTTGCCCAAAATGTTCGAGCGCATGCGGCAGTTTGTTGACGGTAGTGTCGAACAGGTAATACATGGCGAGCTCCGGATCCAGGGGCAGCCCATATTTGTCGGCGGCGAGCGCCTCGAACATCTGGAGCTGCTCGATCAAACGGGTGTGTGCGGTAAAATTTTCGGCCACCGCCCATGTGATCCCCTCCTTGCGCAGTAGCGTCCAGTTTGCCTTTATGTTGCGGAATTCTTCGCCTGATACCAGATCGGGGGGGAACCGCCTTTCCATTGCGTCAAAGGCTTCGGCGGCATTTTTCTCCTCAGCGGCGCGCCTGTCGCGCATGGCCTCATTGCCGCCGAGCAGCGCGGCTGATATCCCGCGGTGCAACTGGAGAGACTGCACAAATTGTGAAATTGGCTTAACCAGCGTGAAACCTTCCAGTTCACGCTGCGAGGGCTGAATAATCCGCTCGATATTGGCGAACAGGCTGTACGCTACCACCGCGACCGCAAGCAGGGACAGCAGCCACAGCAGCGTGAATTTCCTGGTGTAATTGATGCGGTTGAGCAGGGTGATGGCGGGCGAAAAAATGGCGCGCATCACCTTGTTGCCACTGCTATGGTCTGTCATGGCAAGTATCCGTTGGTTGGCAAACATGAGCTAAAACAGCCCACCAGATTGTTACGCACACCTAAGTTTCCTCATAACTTGCTTCCACGAAGAAATCGCCTTCCGGCATGAAAAAAGGCAGCATGATTATGGGTGCTTTTGTCCTGTGAGCAATTAAATAATCGCTCCCCACTATGATCGTTGGCAGGGATAGCTGGAACAAAAAACCTTCTTTTTCCAAATCTCCTTTTGCGCCGCCAAGAGCCATATTGGCAAGCTCCCCGGCCAAGTCTATTACGACTCCATCAATCCTGGAAAACTCGCCGGGTAACATTTTTCTTGCAATATGCAATATGGCTGCTTCTGTAAAAGTCAGGGCGATAGAAGCCGTTGCTTGCTTACCCACCATGCTCATTAACCCGGTAAGGTTTTTCCCGTGCACAACATCATTTTTTTCTTTTATTTTTGGAGAGCCATATGTTGGCTCCAGATGCGCCATAGTCGACAAGACATTAAGCAATGATGCGATAACCGGGTTGATGAAATGAACGTCCATACTTGAAATTTACCCGCTTTGATCACAAAGTTATTGATGTTTCCTTAAATCACGACACGAGCGCTCCCTCATCCCAACCCTTCTCCCGGAAGGAGAAGGACTTTGCATCCCTCTCCCTCCGGGAGAGGGACCGAAGGGTGAGGGAACGAGCGTGATACGGAAAAATTGTCATGTATTATGGAAAGCTCAATAAGTTGAATTACCCTTGGCAGAGCCGGGGGTTTACCTCACCGAATCATTCTCTTGGCCATTTCCAGCAGCTTCTGCGGATCGAACGGCTTCACCAGCCAGCCGGTTGCACCCGCCGCCTTGCCCTGCGCCTTCATGGCGTCACCGCATTCGGTCGTAAGCATCAAGACAGGGACAGTTTTATAAGCGGGCATGGCGCGCAAATTCTTGATCATCGCGAATCCATCCATGCGCGGCATATTCTGGTCGGTCAGCACCAGATCCACCGTCCTGGCCTTAGCTTTATCCAGCCCTTCCTGGCCGTCTGCCGCCTCTATCACTTCATAGCCCGCACTTTCGAGGGTGCATGACACCATCATCCTGATGGCGCCGGAATCATCAACAATGAGAACTGCTTTTGCCATGGCTCAAGCTCCTTCCAGGCCGATGATGGAACAACATGTATTCCCAAAACTTGTAAGTGATAACCAGTGCCAAGGCAAGCACCAGCCACGGCAATGCCTTGTTGAAGCGCAACCAGGCTATGCGGGGGGGGGGCACCGCCTCTGGCGCGCATCAGAGGCTGTTATGACGCATCTATAGCTTGCAGGAGCGGCCATCACAATGGCCGCTCCTGATGTTGATACTCAGATGGAAAAATGCCAAGCGCGTACACAAATTCGCCTCATAGTCAAAAAGCAATTGGCAACGGGGTTTGGGTTGCGTACAGCCCGTAATATATCAAAAACCGGCAAACAAGGTCAACCGCATAGGTGTAGCCAAGCGATCAAATATCGCCAACCAGTCCCTTCCCCTAAAAGGGGAAGGGACTGGAAACAGCTCCACTTGCAACTGCCAGGTTATGCTCTCGGATGATTTGGTAAATATGGCGTCAGGTCAACTCCCTGCCTGTCCTTGACGATCTGATCCGCGACATCGAGCATTTTCTTGCGGTTGCTGCGGCAGTATGCGCGCAACGCCTCGAAGCTTTCATCGGCGCCGATCCCGAATTTCTCCATGCACAATCCTATGGCCATGCTGATGCTGCGGCTGGTTTTCAGCGCGGCGCCCAGGTTGATTCCGGTTTGCTTCATATCCTGTATTTCCCGGGCGCGCCGCAGTGCGGTACTGATGGAAGGCAGTATCTGCGGGGTGTCGAGCGGTTTGACCAGGTACCCCAATGCGCCAAGTTCCACTGCGCCCGCGACGGTTTCCGGGTCGCCATACGCGGAGAGAAACAGGAAGGGAACATCCAGGGTGTTTTTCAGCCATTGCGCGAAGTCAAGGCCGGATATTCCCGGCAGCCGCATATCCAGCAGCGCCAGATCGGGGCGATTCGCCTCCGAACACAGCGTCATGGCGCTCTCGCCGGAATCGGCCTCCAGGATACGGAAACCTGCCGCAGCCAATTCGTCCGCGAGGGTGCGCAATATCAGGCGGTCATCTTCAACCAGCAGGAGTGTGGGTATGGTCATGGGTGATCCCGGTTGCCAGCGTGACTGCCGAATGTCACGAGAGGGTACGTGAATGTTAATTCTATCAAAAAAACATTTCCGGTCTGCGTTATCAGGATGTTGGCGGATTCTTTCGGCAATAGCAACTTGACCAGATTCAGCCCCTTCCCGCCCCCCATCACTGCAATACGGCTGCTGTCAAAATGATTGGCGATGGTGATGGCGACACGAGATTCATTCGCCTTGAGACTGATGGCGATAGAGCTGTTTATGGAGCAGTGTTTGCATGCGTTGCCAACCAGTTCATTCAGCGCCAGAGCAACCGGAACCGCCTGATCCTTGTTAAGAAAAACGGGGGATATCAGCTCATTCGAGAAAGTGATACGGCATCCGCACTTGCTAATGATGTTTTCCATCAGCGCTGCAAGATCAACCTCTTCCGATGCGGAACTGGACTGCATCCCATGAATGGTGGCGACCGAGTAAATCATGCCGATCGCCCTATTGGTTACTTCGGCCATTTCCGGGTGGCCGGATACGTATTGCCTGAGCAACCCTATGATGCGCTGCAGGCCGTTCCCGATGCGGTGGTGAATTGCGCGCACCAGCATTTCCTTTTGCTTGATATTTTCGGACTGGCGGTGCGTTTCCTCTTCGATTCGCGCGGTAATATCCTCGACAATTCCCATGATGTAACGCGCTTGCGGCGCCTCGCCGCCGACTTCGGTTGCAACGATCCGCCCCCAGAACGTCTCGCCCCCCTTGCGCAGATACCGCTTCTCGAAGGCGTAAACGGGAATATCGCCTTGCAGGACGCCTGTCGCCAGATGCCTGGTCTTGTCACGATAGTCCGGATGCGTCAGATCGGTAATGGTCAGATGGCGCAATTCCTCTTGCGTGTGGCCGAACATCCTGCAGAATGCGGCGTTGGCGATGAAGATTTTCTGGTCTTGCCTTGCCATGGCGATTCCGACCGGGGCTTTTTCAAACAACTGCCGGAATTTCTCTTCACTTTCAATAAGGCTTCTCTTCACCTGCTTGCGCTCCGAGATGTCGCGCACGAACGCAAATAATACCCCGCCACGCATGCCGGAATAACTTGTGGCAACCTCGACTTCAATAATATGGCCGTCTTTGCGCCGGTGCTTCGTCTCAAAAAAATCATGGCCTGTTTCCATGACCTTCCGGATGTGCGCCCCGGTTTCTTCCGGCGATTCGACGGCCTCCAGATCGGAAATATGCATGGACAGCATCTCGTCGCGCGTATAGCCGA